>WLNW01000271.1 GCA_009699605.1 Actinomycetota bacterium
CCGGCGTTGTCCGGAATGCCTTGCCGGTTCGTCATCACGGTCTTCGGGCCCGGGCCGAGCGGTTCGCCCAGGCGAACGGGAGAGACCTTCGGTCCCACATCAAGTGTCACCGGAGGATCCCTTGTCGTTCACCCCTTCATCCCTGCTCGCTGCAACGAGCGGCTCACGCGAAAACTTCGTCGATCTCGACGTGGGCGCGGTGTGGTGGATCGGCCTCGTCATCGCGCTCGCGGTGATGCTCGCTATCGATCTGGTGCGCCATCGCGACGACCATGCGCCATCGCCGCGCGAGGCGGGCATCGAAACGCTCGTGTGGATCAGCTGCGGCCTGGCGTTCTCGGGCATCATCGCACTCGGGTTCGGAAGCCAGGCGTTCGGCGAGTACATCTCGGGCTACCTGATCGAGAAGTCGCTCAGCGTCGACAACGTCTTCGTGTGGGCCATCCTCTTCTCGGCCATGGCCATCCCGCTGAAGTTCCAGCACCGGGTGCTTTTCTGGGGCATCTTCGGGGCACTCGCCCTGCGCTTCATCTTCATCTTCGCGGGCGCCGCGCTCATCCAGGCCGCCTGGTGGCTGCTCGTCGTGTTCGGTGCGTTCCTCGTCTACACCGGCCTGAAGATCATCCGCCACCGCGACGACGAGGGCGGCAGCGCAAAAACCACCGGCCTCGGCTTGCTCAAACGGCTGATGCCGGTGAGCGACGAGCTCGACGGGCACAAGTTCATCACCCGGGTGAACGCCAAGCGGGCCGCCACCCCGCTGCTCGCGGCGCTCGTCGTGGTCGAAATCACCGACGTGATCTTCGCCCTCGACTCGGTGCCAGCGGTGCTTGCGGTGTCGAACGAGCAGTACCTGCTGTTCGCATCGAACGCGTTCGCGATCCTGGGCCTACGAGCGATGTACTTCTTGCTCGCCAACGCCCGCAACCGATTCCACTACCTGTCCCACGCGCTCGGCGGAATCCTGATCTTCGTCGGCCTCAAGATGACCTTCAGCCATTGGTTCCACGTCAACACCTACCTGTCACTTGGCTTGATCCTGCTGATGCTCGCGCTGGCCGTCGTGTTCAGCGAACGAAAGGCCCGCCAGCTCGGGCTGACCGGCGAGACGTTCGCGAAGACCCACGACCACTCGTGACCCAAGATCGCGAGCCACGTCGCTGAGGTGCACCCTCAGGACCCATGCGGCAGCGTTCGCCAATGCGCCTCGGCTGGCACACCTGAGCTGTTCGCAACCATCGACAGCATCGTGTAGTGACCCACGACGAAAACGATCTCGAGCTTTGCGGCATCGTCATGGTCGTGATCGAGCGAGAGCCAGGTGAGGTCGCGGATGCTGCCCTCGTCGTGCAGCTCGTCGGCGGCCTGCAACAACGCCCGGTCGCGAGGCGACCAGGACGAATCGCTCGGGCCGACGCCGACCGCGTCGAGCTCGTCGCTGCGCAGACCGGCGCGCGTCGGCGCGCTGTCGGCGTGCACGCCCCACTCGAACGATGAGTGCATTCGAACCGCAGTGCGCAACGCAAGGAGCGCGTTGTCGCGCGGCGCGAGCACGCCATGCAGGGCGATCGCCTTGGCCCACACGAGGTAGGGCGCGAGCAGGGTCGGGTGGTGGGCGATCACCCCCGGGAGATGTACTGGTCGGGTCGAGCCACCGGTCGCCACGACACCGCCGAGCTCGGCTCGCGTCGCGTCGCTCCACTCGTCGGGCTGTTGCGCGGCGATACGCAACGGTCGGTCGTCCACGTCTGCTTCTCCTGTCGCGGGCGCCCCGAGTAGGCTCCATGCACAGCGCATCCTCGCAGCATTGGTCGGGGGACGACCTGCTCGAGATGCAAGGGGAGAGCTTCCATGAGCAACGGCGTCGTCATCTCGGCCGATTCGCACGTGATGGAGCCGGCCGACCTGTGGACTGGTCGGCTACCGGCCGCACTACGCGACCAGGCTCCCGAGGTCCGCAAGAACGACGACCGCCCCGGCTACTCGTTCCATGCCCCCGGGCTCCCACCGTCGCAGGTATCGGGCGCCTGGGGCGCAGGCCGCAGCGGCGACGATCTGAAGCAGCACCTCGAGAACGCCGGGTACGAATCCGCTCGGCCGTCGGGATGGGACCCGGCTGAACGACTGAAGGACCAGGACGTCGACGGCGTACAGGCCGAAGTGCTCTACGGCACGCTGGGCATGCGGCTCTACCGCATGCCCGACGGTGATCTGCAGCGGGCGTTCTTCAAGGTCTACAACGATTGGCTGGCCGAGTTCTGCGCCTACTCCCCGAACCGCCTCCATGGCCTCGGGCTCATCTCGCTCTGGGATGTCGACAAGGGAGTGCAAGAGCTCGAGCGGTGCGCGGCGCTCGGCCTCAAGGGCGCCATGATCTGGGGCTACCCGCCAGCCGACATGCCCTACTACCACGAGCGGTACGACGCGTTGTGGGCCGCCGCGCAACACCTGAAGCTCCCACTGTCGCTGCACATCGTCACCGGCATGGGCGATGAGAGCCGGGTCGACTTCACCGCCGCAGCGGTTCGCTACATGCACATGATCCACGAGGTTCAGCGGTCCGTGAGCCAGCTCGTTCTCGGTGGTGTCCTCGAACGCTTCCCCGGCCTAGAGATAGTTGGGGCCGAGTGCGACATCGCCTGGCTCCCCCATTGGATGCAGCGCATGGACCACGCGAACGCGAAGTTCGGCGCCCTCATGGATGTCAAGCTCTCCATGCTCCCCAGCGACTACGTTCGCCGCCAGGTGTGGGTCACGTTCATGGACGACGCCGTGGGTGCGAGCAACCTCGAGGCCATCGGGCCCGAGACGTTCATGTGGGGGTCCGACTTCCCCCACACCGATTCGACGTGGCCCAACTCGCAGGCCGTGCTCGACAAGAACCTCGCTGGCGTCTCCGAATGGGTCACGCGCAAGGTGCTGCACGACAACGCCGCTGCGCTCTATCACATCAATCTCTGACCAATCGTGGGGATGATCGGTCAACGGGTCCGACGCGTCGAGGATCGAGCGCTGCTCACCGGCGAGGCCCGCTACACAGGCGACCTCGATTGCGATGCGCTCGACACCGCGTTCGTGCGCGCCACGTCCGCCCACGCACGCATCCGCTCGATCGGCACGGCGGCTGCGGCACAGGCGCCGGGAGTCGTCGGCGTGTACACCGCGGCGCACTTCGGCGACGTGCACGGGACCATCCCGCTACCGGTTCCGCCGATGCTCATCCGGCCGCTCATGGCCACCGACCG
>WLNW01000272.1 GCA_009699605.1 Actinomycetota bacterium
CCGCGCCCGCTCGGCAGCGTGGTCGACGCGAAACCCAGATCGATGGTGAGGCCGCGGGCCTTCTCCTCGGCGAAGCGATCGGGGTCGGTGCCGGTGAGCGCGCGCACCAGGGACGACTTGCCGTGGTCGACGTGGCCGGCGGTGGAGAGTACGTGCATCAGCGCGCTGATGCCAGCGAGCGGAGCGCGGCCGCAACGTGTGCATCGTCGTGCGGCGCGATAGTGCGTAGGTCGGCAAAGGTGGTCTGTTCGTGCACGCGGGCGATGATCGGGGGCGACGCGGCGCGCAGCGCGGCGGTGTGATCGCCGGGCAGCGCGATGGCGACGCTCGGTATCTGGACGCCAGGGAGCGTGCCGCCACCCGGCACGGCGACGCTGTCGACCACGTCGGCGGTTCCGCCCACGTGGTATCCGACAGCACGCGCCCGGAGCTCGTCGATTGGAGCAGTGGCCATTCGCCAGAACGGGATCGCTTCGGCGTCGCGTGCGAGGTAGCGCAAGGCGAGCTCGTGGAGTGCTCCGAGCACGAGCGATCCGGGACGCAACGCCCGTGCGAGAGGATGGCGAGCGCATCGCTCGACGAGGTCGGCGCGCCCGGCGATGATGCCGGCCTGTGGGCCACCGAGCAGCTTGTCGCCCGAGAACGTGACGAGACCTGCGCCGGCGTCGAGCGATTGGCGCGCTGCTGGTTCGTCCCGCAACCAGGTGGGGGGGCCACCGGGCAGCCACGGGCACGCCGAGTCGAGGAGGCCCGAGCCGATGTCGCACACGAGCGGCACGCCGAGCATGGCGAGGTCGCGGACATCGGGTGCTTCGGTGAAGCCGACGATGCGGTAGTTCGACTGGTGCACCTGCATCACCAAGGCAATGTCGTTCGCCGCGTTGTCGAGCGCGGCGCGGTAGTCGGCGGTGCGCGTGCGATTGGTGGTGCCGACTTCGACGAGACGTGCCCCCGATTGCGCCATCACCTCGGGCACCCGGAAGCCGCCGCCGATCTCCACGAGCTCGCCGCGCGACACGATGACCCCGCGCGGGGCGGCCAGGGCCGCGAGGGTCAACAGCACTGCGGCCGCGCCGTTGTTGACGATGATGGCCGATTCGGCGCCGCAGGCCCGGGCGAGCAGCGCACCTGCGTGGGCGTGGCGCGACCCGCGCCTCCCGGTGCCGAGGTCGAGCTCGAGGTTGGTGTACGACTCGGGCAAGGCTGGCGCGAACGGCGCACGGCCGAGGTTGGTGTGCAAGAGCACGCCCGTTGCATTGACCACCGGCTGGAGCATGCTTCGCCGCAACGCGGTCACGAGATCGGCCGCGAGCTCAGGTGTCCCTTCGGCGATGGCGGTGCGCGCGATATCGACGAGCAACGGGTGGGGCAGCCCCGAGCCGGCAAGTGAGCGGGCGAGGCGGTCGACGGACGGCGGACGGTCTTGCATCACCACGAGGATAGAGACGTGACGTGACGCGCAACGGTAGCGAGCGCGCGGCGGGCGTTCTCGAGCAACAACTGCGCGCCGCGCTCGTTGCCCGGCGGTACGGCGACGAGCGCGGTCACTGGGTTCGGCAGGTTCATCACGAGTGCGCCGAGGTAGTCACGCCGGCACGCGGCGAGGTCGTACTGCTCGACGCCGTTCTCGACGAGGCGAGCGTGGTAGCGGGCAATCATCTGCAGCTCGATGTCGGCGAGGCTCACGTCGTCGATGCTTCCCGAGGCGAAGAACGCGAGGTCATAGGTGCCGCGGCCCCATGCCGCGAGCTGCCAGTCGATCGCAGCCACGGTGCCGTCGGCCGCAAACATCAGGTTGTCGAGCCGGAAGTCGCCGTGCAGAAGCGTGCGAGGCGAGCGCGCGAACTCGACGCACACGTCTGCGAAGCGGCCCACGGCCTGCTCTGCGGCGCGCAGATGGGCAGGAGGCACGATGTCGGCGGCGATTGTGCAGAAGTCGTCCCACACCATGGTGAAGAGCTGCTCGTACATCGTGACGACCGCGTCGGTGGGTCCGGGCAGCCAGCTGCACGCCGCCAGGGCCGGCGCGTTCCAGAACCGCGCGTGGAGATCGCCGAGGAAGTCCGCTGCAGCGAGGGTCTGCGCGGTCGTCGCGCCCGTGAGCTGGTCGGCCGGTTGATGATCGACCAGCTCGTTGAGTACCAGCACCGGCCCGTCGTCCGTGTCGACGATTGCGTGACATCGCGGCGTGGCCAGACCAGCGCCCGGCAGAAGATCGCGGTAGGTGCCGGCTTCGCGCGCGTAGTAGCCGAACTGTTGGGCGATGGCTCGAGTGCGCGCGTCGTTCGACGGTTCCTTCACGACCAGCCGGCGACCGTCGCGAAGCTCGAGGCGCGTCGCGCTCGCGAGCAGCCCGACGCCCGCGCCGACGGCTTCGGCGTGGCGCACCTCGACGGCTTCGCCGAGGGCCCGCGACAACCACGCGTCGCGCTCCTCACCCGCTGAACCTTCACCCATGGGCTCTGGTCCTAGCATGCGGAGATGTTCCTGGCGTTCTTCGTTCTCCTGATCGTCGGCGCGGCAGCTGAGCTCTATGTGGCGCTGCAGGTGGCACATCAGATTGGTGCCCTCGAGACGGTGTTCGTGCTCGTGGGCCTCGGCCTGTTCGGTGCGTGGGTCATCCGCCGTGCCGGCATGGGCGCGATCGCTCGTACGTTCGCGAGCCTCGCCGAGGGCCGCTCGCCCACCGACGACATGATCAACGGCGGCCTCGGGTTCGCGGCCGGCCTCTTGTTGTTCATCCCGGGCTTCATCAGTGCGGCGTTCGGCGCGCTCTTTCTGTTGCCGCCGATCCGGGCTCTGCTGCGCTCGACGATCCGCACACGCGTCAAGCGCCGCATCGACGCCGGGCGGGCCTCGCGCTTCGGCCCTCGCTTCGGCACAGTGATCAACACTGAAGGCCGGGCCACGCGCCGGCCGTCCCGACAATCCGAGCTGGAGTAGCAACGCGCGCGATGGGTGACACCTCGGCCGCGAGATATCGTTGCCGTATCGCGACTGCATCGCGATCTATGTCACCACGTCGATCTTGTGGATCGTGCCCGACCGCCGCCTGGCCGACATCGAGCTCAGCGAGGACTGTCCGCTCGGGCGTCGCTGGCCGCAAGCGCAGCATCGACTGCCCCCATGAGGCGAGCGCTGCACCCGGCCATCTCGACCGGTGGCACCACCTCATCGGCGATGCGGGCGACGATCGCACGCAGGGCCTCGCCGGCGGGCCCGGGGCCGAGCACCAC
>WLNW01000273.1 GCA_009699605.1 Actinomycetota bacterium
GCCCGATCCACCCTTGGCCGAGTTGATGCACACGACCTACGACTACTGGCACTCGATGGGCATGGATCTTGCGCCGTACCGGCGGTTGTACGAGGTGCTTCGTGATCGTGTGCTCGGCCGCCCGGTGGCCGCAGATCCCGTGGCCGCCACGTTCGCCGACGGGGTCGCCGCCCAGGCCGTGCTCGATGCGATCCACCGTGCGTCCGCGCTCGGTTCGTGGGAGACCGTCGCGGCTGGCTGATCCGGCCGGTGGCCAGCTCGGCGGCGCGGGGTCCACCGGGCCGTGTGGCAGCTCTTGGTTGCGCAACGAAGGGTCGCCAGACCGAGAGTTAGCAGTCGGGAGTTGTCACTGCTAAGGACCTCGTCTACAATTGGCAGTCGCCAAGTGTGACTGCTAATCGCCAATGGAGGCGCGTGCATGAAGCTCCAACCCCTCGAAGACCGCATTGTTGTGCGGCCAGGCAAGTCCGAGGAGACCACCGCCAGCGGTTTGGTCATCCCCGATACCGCCAAAGAAAAGCCGCAGCAAGGTGAGGTGCTCGCCGTCGGTCCGGGTCGTACATCCGAACAGGGCAACGTCATTCCTCTCGCCATCGCTGCCGGTGACACCGTCGTGTACAGCAAGTACGGCGGTACCGAGATCACTGTTGAAGGTGAGGATCTCCTCATCCTCTCGAGCCGCGATGTCCTCGCGGTTCTGAAGTAGGCGCCGCATGGCCAAGATCCTCAAATTCGACGAGGACGCTCGTCGCCGCCTCGAGGCGGGTGTCAACAAGCTCGCTGATGCGGTCAAGGTGACGCTCGGCCCCAAGGGTCGCAACGTCGTCCTCGACAAGAAGTTCGGCGCGCCCACCATCACGAACGACGGTGTGTCGATCGCTCGCGAGATCGAGCTCGACGACCCGTTCGAGAACATGGGTGCACAGCTCGTCAAAGAGGTCGCGACCAAGACCAACGACGTTGCCGGCGATGGCACCACCACCGCCACCGTGCTGGCCCAGGCGCTCGTGCACGAAGGCATGCGCAACGTGGCCGCGGGTGCGAACCCCATGGGCCTCAAGCGCGGCATCGAAAAGGCCGTGGCCGCGGCAGTCGCGGCCATCCACGACATGTCCAAAGAGGTCGACGACAAGAGCGACATCGCCAACGTGGCGTCGATCTCGGCCGCCGATCCGTCCATCGGTCAGGTCATCGCCGACGCGATCGACAAGGTCGGCAAGGACGGCGTGGTCACCGTCGAAGAGTCGAACACCTTCGGCATGGACCTCGAGTTCGTCGAGGGCATGCAGTTCGACAAGGGCTACCTGTCGCCCTACTTCGTCACCGACCAGGAGCGTCAAGAAGCGGTCCTCACCGACCCCTACATCTTGTACTGCGCGGGCAAGATCGGGTCCGTCCAGGATCTGCTCCCCGTGCTCGAGAAGGTCATGCAGTCGGGCAAGCCGCTCGTGATCGTTGCCGAGGACGTCGACGGTGAAGCGCTGGCCACCTTGGTGGTCAACAAGATCCGCGGCACGTTCTCGTCGGTCGCCGTCAAGGCCCCCGGCTTCGGGGATCGCCGCAAGGCGATGCTGCAGGACATGGCCATCCTCACCGGTGGTCAGGTCATCAGCGAAGAGGTCGGCCTCAAGCTCGATTCCACCACGCTCGACCTGCTCGGTCGGGCCGGCAAGATCGTTGTCACCAAGGACAACACCACCATCGTCGACGGTGCAGGCAAAAAAGACGAGGTCGACGGTCGCGTGGCGCAGCTCAAGCGCGAGATCGACGACACCGATTCCGACTGGGATCGCGAGAAGCTCCAGGAGCGTCTCGCGAAGCTGGCCGGCGGCGTGGCCGTCATCAAGGTCGGCGCCGCCACCGAGGTCGAGCTCAAAGAGAAGAAGCACCGCATCGAAGACGCGGTGTCTGCGACTCGGGCCGCGATCGAAGAGGGCATCGTCCCCGGCGGTGGCACAGCCTTGCTGCGCACCAAATCCTCGGTGCTTGCGGTCATTGCCACCCTCACTGGCGACGAAGCCACGGGCGCACGCATCGTGCTGGCGTCGCTCGACGCACCGGCCCGGCTCATCGCCGACAACGCCGGGCTCGAGGGGGCCATCCTGGTGCGCGAGGTCGAGAACGCCTCGGGCAACATGGGCCTCAACGCGGCGACCGGAGAGATCGTCGACCTCGTAAAGGCCGGCGTCATCGACCCGGCCAAGGTGACCCGCGCTGCGTTGCAGAACGCGGCGTCGATCGCTGCCTTGGTGCTCACCACCGAGGTGCTCATCGTCGACAAGAAGGAAGATAAGCCTGCGGGCATGCCAGGTGGCATGGACCCGATGGGCGGAATGGGCGGAATGGGAGGCATGGGCGGAATGATGTGATGCCTTCGGGCGTTACATCGGTCTGAACCCACGCGTTCACCCGAATCGTTCAACACACAGCTGTCGACTCTCGCAAGGCTTCCCCCAGCCACGCGGTCGAGTCGGCCTTACGGAGCCGGGTCCTTCCCCCAAGGACCCGGCTTCGGTCTTTTTCGTCACGGCCTTTTTCGCGACGGTCTTTCGCGGCCGGAAGCGAGACGGCTGCTACGTTCCGGCCATGGGGAACACCATGGGGAACACCATGAGGAACACCGTGAGGAACACGATGGGGATCAAGCTGTTTGCGTTCGTTCGCCGCGCGCCGGGTATGTCACCGGCCGACTTCCACGAGTACTGGCGGGCCGAGCATGCGGGGCACATCGCCGGCACCCCGGAGCTTCGCCGCCACGTTCGTCGCTACGAGCTGAACCACCGCCTCGACGAGGACTACGCCCGGGAGCCGCACTCGGCCGAGATGACGAGCGGCGACTTCGACGGGGTGGCCGTGCTGTGGTTCGACTCGGTGGCGGCGATGGACGCGTTCAACGCCGAGCCCGGGTTCGCGGAGTGGCGTGCCCAGGATGCGCCGAAGTTCCGGGCGCCTCAGGTGGCCAGCGTTCTCACCGATGACGCGTCGGTCATCGTCGATACGCCCCGGCGCGACGAAGGTCAGGCCAAGCTCGTGTGCATCCTGCGCCGCAACGCCGCACTCGACCTCGAAACGTTCCACTCGCACTGGCTACAAAACCACGGTGGCCTTTTCCAGGACATCCCCGAGCTCCGCGATCCATTGTGGGGCTATCACCAGAACCATGGCATCGGCGGACCCGATGCCGGCTACGACGGCGTAACCGAGCAATGGTTCGAGGATCTGCC
>WLNW01000274.1 GCA_009699605.1 Actinomycetota bacterium
CACAGAGGAATGCGTTGATTCAGTGGGGCAACGTCGAAGCGAACGAGCCCGTCAGTTCGATCGCGGTTTCGTCGTGTCCGGGCGACCGCGACACTTGGCTTGTCTACCCGGGCGGGGTGTGGACGCTCGAACCTGCGTGTGTGGAGCTGACCATCCTGACCACGAAGGCGACTGAGACGGTCCGCCTCGCTGCCGGGGCGGAATGCATTTAGCCTGCACCGATTCGGACGTCCGCCTCCGCACTCTCGCCATAGGCGCGACTTCGCCAGATCTGCCGATCTGCTCGCTGGACATCGGAGTCCACGTCGTGCAATCTGGGGCGATGGCGGCTGACCACGATCAGTGCCGGGGTTACCCGTGGTGGAGGAAAGCATGAACCAGACAGTCGGATTCGGCGTCGCCGGGATTGTTCTAGGTGTGTGGGTGATGGTCGGCAACCGCCGAAGTCTGGATACGCCGACGCCGGAGGCTGACGCGCCGTATGAGCGAGCCGTTCGCAATCGTCGGCGCAGTGATCGGCTAGTCGTTGGTCCCGTGATGGTCGTCGTCGGTTTGGCAGTGGTGATCGTTGGAGCGTTCCACTTACTGTGATGGCGAGCTGACCCGTCAACGGGTTCCGCGTGTCAGCTATTTCCTCGGGCACCTCTGACATGGTCAACGAGCTAGGTGCCCGAACTGTAGATATTCCGGTAATCGAGTGAGGCTGGCGGGGTCCCTCGTCGAGGGTCTGCTTGTGGCTGATCGGAGATTGGGATGTCGTCGTTGGAGGTTGCGTTAGGTCCGTTGGGGCGTGATGAGGTGCTGGCCCGTTATGTCGAGTTCGTGGCGGCGAGGTGCCGGCCGAACACGGTGTTAGCGACGGTGTCGGATTTGAGGGTGTTCTTCTCGGTGATCGATAAGGATCCGGTGGCGGTGACGCCGGCGGATGTGTTCGAGTTCATCACGGTGCAGCGTCGTGGTGCTGGTGATGGGCGTGTGGTGCGCCTCGCGGATGGCGGCTCTGGGATGGCGGCGCGCACGATCCGGCGCCGGTTGGCGGTGGTGTCGGGGTTGTTCAACTGGTTGGTGTTGTGCGGTGACAGGGCGGCGAACCCGGTGCCGCGTGGGATGGCGACACGCCGCACTGGTGCGGGTGGGCAAGCGACCGGGTCGCCGTTGATCCGCACTCCTCGGACGTTGCCGAAGGTGTTGGACCCGGCTGATGTGATTGCGTTGTTGGGGGCGGTTCGCCGGTGGCGGGACCGGGCGATGCTCGAAGCGATGGTGCTTGGCGGGCTGCGTTGCTGTGAGGTGATCGGGCTGCGGATGGAGGATTTGCAGCCGACGAACCGGCGGGTGTTCATCGCTGATGGCAAGGGCGGTCATCAGCGCTTGATCCCGATGTCGGGCCAGTTCTTCCAGAGTTTGTCGAACTACTTGTCGCTCGAACGACCGACGGACACGACGACCGACGCGGTGTTCGTGGTGTTGAAGACGTCCCGGCGCGGGAGCCCGTTGAGTATCAACGGGTTGGAACAGATCGTCGCGTCGGCCAAGGGTCGGGCGGGGCTGGAACGCGCGACGTGTCATCAGTTGCGGCATACGTGTCTGACCCGATTGCGTGAAGCGGGGATGGCGTTGGAAGCAATCCAAGCTCAGGCCGGGCATCGTTCGATCGAGTCAACACGCGTCTATCTGCATCTCGCTGACAGCTGGCTCGCCAGCGAGTATCAACGCGCCAGCGACCTGATCGACGCGTCCGTTGGGATCCTGCGATGAGCGCCCTCACCGCTCTCAACGAACCCGGCGACGACCCGGCCGATGACAGCGTGGGACGTCATCATGAGTGGGATCTGGTGATCGCCCACGCACCCATGTTTGCGGTCACTGCCTGGCGTTATCTGGATCAGCTGGCCGTGTCGATGCGCCCCGCGACCGTTGATGTCGCGGACAACACGCTGCGTTGTTTCGCCCGGTTCCTCGTCGTTGAGCACCCTGACCTTGTCGGCTTCGTCGATGTCCGCCGCACCCATGTCGAAGGGTTCAAACTGTTCTTCGTCGCGCACGTCACCGCCGCCGGCAAACCACCAGCCAGGAACACGATCCGGCAACGCTTCGGGATGTTGCGCTCGTTCTTTGATCGGATCATCGAGTGGGACTGGGACGACGCACCGATGCGGATCCCGATCTTCTCCGTCGATGTCCCCGTCGCGGATGACCCCCTCCCACGTTTCCTCGACGACGTCCAAGCCGCCCGGCTCGCCGCCGCAGCAGCGGCCGCTGCCCCGTTCGATCGGCTCGTGATCGAGCTGCTGTCACGCACCGGGATGCGTGTCGGTGAGCTCTGCACCCTCGAGCGTGACGCCATCGTCGAACTCAACAACGCACCCTGGCTTCGGGTGCCGGTCGGCAAACTCCACAACGACCGACTGATCCCGTTGCACCCCAACGCTGCCCGGTTGCTCGCCGACTGGATCGCCGATCATCCGCCCATCGATCGGCTGCTGCTGCACCACCACGGCCAACCACTCAACCGTCACCAAGTGACCAGGATCGTGCGTCGCGTCGCTGCCGGCGCAGGACTCGGCCATGTGCATCCGCATCAGTTGCGGCACACACTCGCGACGCAGGCGATCAACCGTGGGATGCGCCTCGAAGCGATCGCGACGATGCTCGGCCATCGCAGCCTGCGCATGACCCTCACCTACGCGCGCATCGCGAACAAGACCGTCGCCGACGAATACGCATCCGCGTCCGCGAAAATCGACGCGCTCTACACGGCAACCGACCCAGAGCAACGACTCCAACAACTCGCCGGCGAACACCGGCGCATGCTCGCCAACGGCTGGTGCAACCGGCCCGTCGCGACCGACTGCGCCTACGAAACAATCTGCGAAGGCTGCGGCTACTACCAGACCACCATCGAGTTCCGTCCCACCCTCCGGGCCCAAGCCGACCACGCTGAACGCAACCACCAGACCGACCGGGCAGCGATCTACAACCGGCTCCTCGACACCCTCCCCGCCGACACCGGCTGACCACCGATTACCGGAATAACCCGATTGCCCCTTGACGGATTACCGGAATAACTGCCGCTATGCGTGCTGCCGAGACGCCACCGAGGCGCCCGAGGGGGTGGTGCTTCTTTTGTTTGGTGCGACTGCACCACCGACCATTACTGCTGCCGGACAATGGCGGGTTTGTGAGCGCATGAACGCCCAGAGAGCCTCAGCGGGTA
>WLNW01000275.1 GCA_009699605.1 Actinomycetota bacterium
GCCGGGTCCGAAGAGCGAATCGTGGATCCAGTTGTAGATGTTGGCGCCGCCGAGGTTGTCGTTGCCGAACCCGTAGTAGCCCGCCAGCGGTTTGATCGGCATGGGCCACATGGCGACGACTGCGACGACGAAGTAGAACCCCAGGACGAATGCGCCCTCGCGCCACCAGGCGGGCACGAAGCGGCGACTGCCAGTTCGTGCCCCGGGATCGACGGAGTCGGTTGCCCGGCCGTCGGACGTGGTGTCGTCGGCGGCGCTCACGAAGCTGACTCCATTCGGGTGCGCGACATGCGGTTGTCACGACGCCGAGCGACGATAACCGTGTTGCCGGCAAGCTTGGGGAACCGAGCGGCCAACGCGTCGATCGGTCGGGCGCGGCTCGGGATGGCCGCGAAGCGAGCGCCACGGACCTCCAGGATGTCGAACCCGTGGTGCTCGAGGAACTGCCGGATCGACGCGCCGGTGAACAGCCGTAGGTGCCCGACGATGTCGTCGCCCGGACGACCGAACACCTTCTCGAAGCTCACCTCGGTGTATGCGGGTTGCACACCGACGAGCAGGGCGATCCGGTTGAACCACGCAGCGAGGTTCGGGGTCGACAGGAGCAGCACGCCGTCGGGGACCAGGACCCGATGGATCTCGCGTGCATACGCGTCGGTGTCGACGAGGTGTTCGACGACGTCGTCGGACACGACGACGTCGAACGCCCCAGTGGCGAACGACAACGCCTGTGCATCGAGCCGAACCGCCGGGTTGGCGGTATCACGCACGTAAGAGCCGAGCGCCTTCTCGGAGACATCGGCACCGGTCACGGCGAATCGGTCGGGGTCGCGAAACAGTTCCATGCTGGTGGTTCCGGCGCCGCAACCGAGGTCGAGCACCCGGAGGCGCCGCCCGACATTGGGGATCCAGCGGCTGATCTGGTCCCGCTGGGCGACGAGCACCGGATTGTGCGAGAACCCCGCACCCATTGCCGTCTTGTCGTAAAAACCTGGGCGCATCACACTCTCCGAACGGACCGTAGCATCAGCACGAAGGGTCTCTGGGCGACGCCCGGGCGAAGATTGTGCGACCTCAGCGTTGGCTCGAATGCTCAGCGGGCCTGCACCACGCGGGTGCCGGCGAGCTTGTCGAGCACGCTGCGGCCGCCCTGGTCGAGCAGCGCGGTGCCGTAGACCACGGCGAGCAGCGGCAGCACGGCGAGGCTCAATATCGGCGACAGGCCGAGCAGGATGACTACGGGCACGATCCAGCGCGCCAGAGCCTGGCGCCAGGACGGGTTCTCGCCGGTGCTCGCGCTGACCACCCGGATCTTGGTCAGGATCTTGCCCGGGGTCTGGCCCCGCACGCGCACGGGCACCACCTCGAACGCGAGCAACGCCATCAGCACCAGCAAGACCCACCACCACGGCACGTCGAACGACTTCGTCCCGTCGGCGTCCTCATTGGCGAAGCCTGCGAACGATCCGACGAGCAGCAACAGAAGCACAACGAAGTCGAGGCAGCGAGCGGTGGCGCGCTGGCCGAGGGATGCGGGGGTCACGCGCTCATTGTGCGGCTTCGGCGAGTGCTTCCGACAACGCCGGGTGCACGAACAGCGATTCGTCGAGATCGACCACCGTGAGGCCGGCGGTCACGGCGAGCGCGATGACCGAGATGAGCTCGGCCGCGTGGCGGCCCACGATGGAGCCGCCGAGCACCACACCGGTCATGGGGTCGCTGATCAACTTGACGAAGCCGCGGGCGTCGCCGTCGATGAGCGCACGAGCCGATGCGGAGAACGGCACCTTGGTCACGCGGATCTTGCGGCCGATGGCGAACGCGTCGGCTTCGGCAAGTCCGACGTCGGCGATCTCGGGTTCGGTGAAGATGGCCGAAGCCGCCTTGTCGTAGTCGAGATGGCGATGCGGTCGGACGTGCACACCCATCGCGTGCTCGGCGATCTTCCGCCCTTGCATCGATGCCACGGAGCTGAGCGGAAGCTTGCCCGAAAGATCGCCTGCCGCGTAGATGTTCGGCACGGTGGACTTGAGGTTGTGGTCGACGACGACGTAGCCGTCGCGCGTGGCGACACCCAACGCGTCGAGGTTGAGCGTCTCGTAGTTGGGCATCGACCCGATGGCGATGAGCGCATGCGAGCCCTTCGCCGAGCGGCCATCGTCACAGCGTACGATCACGTCGTCGCCCTCGACGTCGATGGCGATGGCGCGAGCACCCTTGTAGAGCCGCACGCCCCGTGCGAGGAAATCTGCTTCGAGCGCGGCCGCAACCTCGGGGTCCTTGCTGGGCAACACCTGCTGGCGGCTCACGATGAGCGTGACCTCGCTACCGAGCGACTTGAACATGTGCACGAACTCGACGCCGGTGACGCCGGACCCAATGACGATGAGGTGCTCGGGGATGCGCGGTGGCGGGTACGCGTCGCGGGTGGTGAGCACGCGCACGCCGTCCGGCGCAGTCCATACGGGGATGCGAGGACGGCTACCCGTGCACAACACGATGATGTCGGCGTGGAACTCGCGCGAGCCGTTCGCGGTATCGGCCCGCACGGTGTGCGCGTCGAGCAGCGTGGCGCGGCCGCGGACGAGCTCGACGCTCTGGCTCGTCAGCAACTCGGTGATGGACCGCTCGAGCTTGTTCTCGATGCCTCGTAGGCGGGTGCGCAGAAGGTCGATGTCGATCTCGGAACGGCCGACGTCGAGACCCATGTCCTCGGAGTGCGCCACATAGGTGAGCGCGCTACCGGTGGCGATCATCGCCTTTGACGGGATGCAGTCCCACAGGTGCGCGGCACCGCCGATGACGTCGCTCTCGATGAGCACCACCTCGGCCCCGAGGCGCGCCGCATGTGTCGCTGCGCTGTTCCCTGCTGGTCCGCCACCAATGATCACAAACCGGGTGGCCATGCGCCGCAGGCTACCGGCGGTCATTACGCTCCAGGCCGTGCATGCTGCTCATCTACCGGTGCTCGCCGGTGCATGGCTCGTAGTTGTCGCCGGTCTAAACAAGGTCTGGCGACCCGAGCCAACCGCACGCGCGATCAATGCCGTTCTGCGCAGCCTCGCGCGACGCGCGCCCGTGGGTCCCGGTGCCGGGCACACCATCGCGATCGTGACGCGACTACTTGGCGTCATCGAGATCGTCGTCGGCATCGGTGTGCTCGCAGCACGTGCCGGCGTCTGGGTGTGGGCGCTCGCCACGCTGTA
>WLNW01000276.1 GCA_009699605.1 Actinomycetota bacterium
CGCCTCGCTGAAGGGTGCCACCACCCCCGAAGCAGCTCGCGCCGCAGTGGTGAAAGCCCTGGGCGGCATCACGTTCGACGGCGCGTCGGGCTCGGTTGCCTTCGACACCTTCGGTGATCCGAAGACCGCGTCGTTCACGCTCTACAAGGTGACCGGTACCGATTGGGTCGCCCAATAACCGACACGACCCGCGCACCGGCACTGTTGCGTTGCACGGTCGGGTGACGCGATAGGCCGGAGTGATGGCGTTCGATCCGGTTGTTGGCGCACGGCGGCCGCGCTTCACGCTGGCACCCTCGCCGCCGGCACGCGATCCGTCAACGCAACAGTGCCAGGCGCACCGCGCGCTGCGCGCGCCGTACTGTCCAGAGGTCGGGTGATGGGCGGGGGGAAAGGGTCCGGTGAGCGCGCAATGGACGATGCCGCGGTTGACGACACGGTGACCGTCGATGTGGCGGTGGTCGGTGGCGGTCTCGCGGGATGGACCGCCGCGATCGCCGCGCAGGACGCCGGACGGCGCGTGACCGTCGTCGAACGCTCCGCTCGCCGGCCCGGTTGGGGGAACTCGGTGGTTTCGGGCGGCGCACTCCACGCGGTGCTGCGCGACCCGCGAGCCAATCCTGCGGTGCTAGCCGCCGCGATCACGGAGCTCACCGACGGGCACGCCGACCCGGTCGTGGTGCAGGCGTGGGCCGCCAACGCGGCGCGCGCTGTGGCATGGGTCGAGGCCCAGGGCGGCGAGCTGATGTCCGATCCCGACCACCCGCACCGGGCCAAGGTGTTCGCACCCGTTCGTGTGACCGAACCGGGGATGCGCTACGCCGGGTTCGGTGTCACGAACTTCCTCACCACCCAACGCGAGTCGTTCGTGCGCCGAGGCGGGCGTGTCATCCAGCCCGGCCGCGCCCGTTCCCTCTCGCGCGACACGGATGTGTGGCAGCTCGAGGTGCAGCGGTCGGGCACCGCAACCGTAGGCGTGCGGGCCCGGTCGGTGGTGCTCGCGGACGGTGGCTTCCAGGCCAACCCCGCACTGCTCCGCCGCTACGTGGGCACCGATCAGGTCCGGCGGCGCGCGGCCGGAACCGGTTCTGGCGACGGCCTTCTTATGGGTCTCGCCAACGGTGGCGTCGCGGTGAACATGAAGGGCTTCTACGGCCACCTGCTCGCCCGCGCCTCGCTCGAGCGCGATGACCTGTGGCCATATCCGATCCTGGATCTGCTGGCGGAGGTCGGCGTCGTGGTGACCACCGACGGAATGCGCATCGTCGATGAGCACCTCGGAGGGGTCACGACGACTAACGCCATCGCGTGGTCGAGCAACCCGGCCGGCTGCTGGCTAGTCGTCGATGATGACGCCTGGCAGCACGAAGGAACTATCGGGATCACGGCGCCGAATCCGTGGTTGGTCGCGCACGGCGCAACCGTGCACTCGGCCACCACCTTGCGAGACGTCGCCGGCCTCGCGGGCATCGATGGACCGGCGCTCGAGGATTCGATCGCGCAGGTGCGCGATGCCACTGCGACCTCGCCGCCGCGCACCGGGCGGGCGAAGCTGCGAAAGCCGCCGTTCCACGCGATTGCGTTGGTGGCCGGCGTGACGTTCACACTCGGAGGGTTGCGCGTCGATGGCCATGCGCGCGTGCTCGACGATCAAAGCGAACCGATCGAGGGTCTCTACGCGGCGGGCGGAACGATGGGGGGTCTACACGGTGGCCCGCGCGCCGGCTATGCGGGCGGGTTGCTCGAAGCCGCGGTGTTTGGACTGCTCGCAGGCGAACATGCAGCAGGGCGCTCCTGACGAACTGCGATCGTCCGACGGTGTCCGAGGCCGGCGGGTACGGTTGGGGCATGCTCCGGCGCCTGATGTTGATAACGATCAAGAACGCCCCCGACGGCCATGCCGACCGCATGCGCGAACGGATGTCGGCCGCGGTCGACGCCGTGGAAGGCATCCGAGCCAGCACGGTGCATGACGCGTTGTCTGTCAACAACTCGCCGTGGACGTTCGTATGGGAGACCGACTTCGACGATCAGGCGGCGCTCGACACGTACCGTGATCATCCGTTTCACCGCGATGAGCTCATTCCTCTCTTCACGTCGATTGAGTTCGAGGCGGCGACCGCCTTCATGAACGTCGACGCCTGAAAGGGCCCTCGTGCCGACGCACAAGCTCAACGGTACCGAGCTCTACTATGAGGTGACTGGCACCGGCCCGTGGATCGTGTTCGCCCATGGGGGTGAGGGCACCCGACTGCACTGGTGGGCGCAGGTGGCCGCGCTGCAGCATTGTTTCCGATGCGTCACCTACGACGCCCGCGGGTTCGGTCAGAGCGCCGTTGGTGCGATGGTGCAGACCGACAACGTCTACCGCGACGACCTGCTCTCGCTGCTCGACCATCTCGAGATCGATCGCGCCCATCTCGTCGGCCATTCGATGGGTGGACTGGCGGTCTCCGGTGTCGCCATCAGTGCGCCCGCACGAGTCGATCGGCTCGTCATGTCCGACACGCCGTTCAACTTCGCCACGGCCGCGCTCGCCGAGTGGTCGACGTTGATGCTGGACAAGATCACCAGCGGCTGGAACGTGTTCGACCATCTCTTCGCGCCCGGCTTCGACGAACGCTGTCCCGATCTCTCGTACCTCTATCGCGGGCTCAGTCGCCTGAACCCGGTTCGCGATGGCCCGAAGGGTCTCGAGGCCTACGAGTCCTGGCGCGATCAACCGATCGTCGACTACCGCGAATTCGCGGTGCCGACGTTGTTCATCGTCGGCACCGAAGACGAACTGACCTTGCCGTGGTTGATGCGAGCCACGGCAGAGGCGGTCGGTGGTTCGACGTTGGTCGAGATCCAAGACTCCGGCCACTCGTCCTACGCCGAGCAGGCCGCGGTCTACAACGCAGTGCTCGAAGGATTCCTGTCCGCGTAGTCGTAGGTCGCACGGGCTCACAGCCAGGAACCGCGCACGATCACACTCGCCGTTCAACCAGTGCGGTTACTCGGCGACCACCCGGTCCGGGAGGCCGCTCCAAAACGGGGACGGGGTCCCGCCGAAGCGGGACCCCGTGCACAACCGCACTCGTATCAGCGTCGGATCAGCCGATCCAGGCCTTCTCGAAGCGTGC
>WLNW01000277.1 GCA_009699605.1 Actinomycetota bacterium
CTCGCGCGCGGAGCCACCCCATGTTTCGGCGCGTAGCGTGGGGTCCGAACCGCTAAAGGACCTTCCACTCCTGCCGATCTTGCGAGGTAGCTCCCATCGCCACGATCGAGATGACATGACGTGCATTCCTGAATCATCACAACTTCAAGGGCATGGCGCGGCCCTTGAGCTCTTGTGCTCAGGTCGGCACCGGTCGAGAAAAGTATCGTTGGGCGCTCCCGTTTCCCCGACGCAGCAAGCGAGGTCGTGATGGTCGACAACGCCGTCCTCCCCGCTGGTTCACCGTGGCGCTGCGCCTTCATCGGTGACGAGTCGTTGGCCGCCCAGTGCGCCGAGATCGCCCGCCAGCACGGGCTGCCTGTGGTCGTCATCGCCACCGACAACGCGCAGGTGAAGGAGTACGCCGAGGGGAACGGCATCGCGTGCGTCGACTCCGCGAGCGACCTCGCGGCCACGCTCGCCGAGTACGAGTTCGACGTGTTGTTGAGCGTGGCCAACCTCCGCGTGCTCTCCGACGCAGTCCTTGCGCTCGCTCCGGCGAACATCAACTTCCACGATGGTCCACTTCCCGGCTACGCCGGGTTGAACGCGACCACGTGGGGCATCCTCGGCGGCGAGACTCAGCACGCCGTCACCTGGCACGTCATGACCACCGATGTCGACCGTGGCCAGATCATCACCACCGAGCCGATGCCCATCCTCCCCGACGACACGGCGTTCTCGCTCAACGCCCGTTGCTACGAGGCCGGTGCGCGCAGCTTTGCCCGAGTCGCCACCCAACTCGCGAACGGCGCGCTCAAAACCACGCCGCAGCCCGTGGGCGAACATCGCATGTTCGGCAAGTTCACCCGACCCGCTGCGATCTTCGACCCGGTCACACCCGCGGCGCTCACCGATCGCACGCGGCGCGCCATCTCGCTCGGCACGCGCTATCGCAACACCCTCGGTTCGGTGCGCGTGGTCCTCGACGACGACGTGTACGTGCTCGAGGAGACGCTGGTGCTCGACGCCACCGACGGCGCGGCCAGCGGCACCATCGTGGCTATCGACGAGCAAGGCGTCCGCGTCGCCACAAGCGATGGCGACCTGCTCCTCGTCGAGGTGTCCACGCCATCTGGTGCCTTCACCTGCGTACGCGACATGGTCGCGAGTCGCGGGCTTGGCGCAGGCGACCAGTTCCCGCGTCCGAGCGCCGCGCTCATCGCAGCGTTCACCGCCGCCGACCCGCAACTCGCCCGCAGCGAGACCTTCTGGCTCGATCGCCTCGCAGGCCTCGAACCCACCACGGTCCCACGCGTGTCGCTCACGTCGACCGACGCCTCGTGGGGCACCGTCGACTTCGCGCCACCGGCGAGCGCGAGCATCGACGACGTGGTCGCCACACTGGCCGTGTGGCTGGCCCGCTTCAGTGGTACCGCACACGCGGTGGTGGGCTTGGACACCGCGGGCACCCGTGCCGCAGCAGCCTCGCTTACGCCCCTCGCCCACCGACCCATCACCAAGATCGACATCGGGCCCGGCGCCACGTTCGATGACGTGCGGGCGCAGGTCACCACCGAGCGCCAGAACATCGCCAAGCGCGGCCCCTTCCTGCGGGACCTGCCGGGCCGCGACGCGCGCACACGTGCGCACGCGGCGAGTCCATCGGTCCTCGTCCATCTCGATGCCGATGCCTCCGTGATCGAGGCGGGCTGCGCCGTGACCGACCACCCGGGAGTCGCGCTCCGCTTCGCGATCACGCCCGATGCGTCCACGATCACGCTGATCCATCGCAACGAAATGGCCGACGCGGCACACGCCGCACGCATCGCCGAGCAGATCGGCACGCTTCTCGCAGCCGCGCTTGACGTGCCTGCCGAGCCCGTGGAGCGACTCCCACTCGTCGGCCACTCCGAGCAGTTCGTACTCGACGCGATGAATGCCACGTTCGTGTCCTACGACCATGATGCCACCGTCGACTCGCTGTTTCGGGCACAAGCCCAACGCACGCCCGACGCGAATGCGCTCACGTTCGGCTCACGCACGCTCACCTACGCACAGCTCGAGGCGGCGGTCGGTGCGCTGTCGACCAAGCTCCGCGTCGCGGGCGTCGGTCGCGGCGATCGGGTCGGCATCGCGCTCCCGCGCGGTCTCGACATGGTGGTCAGCGTGCTCGCCGCCATCGACTGCGGCGCCGCATACCTTCCACTCGACCCGACCTATCCCGATGATCGCCTCGACTTCATGGTCGACGACGCGGGCATCAAGGCACTCGTCGCCGAAGGCGAGGTCGCCGTCCGCCTGTCGCGGCCGAGTCTCGCGTTGGTCCATCCGAACGACGCCGACTCCGGAGCCACCGTCACTCCCGCGCCGCACGATCACGACGCCCGCGACCTTGCATACGTGATCTACACCTCGGGCTCCACCGGCAAGCCGAAGGGCGTGATGCTCACGCATCGCAACGCCAACAACTTCTTCGTCGCGATGGACGAGAAGATCGAACACGAGACACCGGGCGTGTGGCTGTCGGTCACGAGCCTGTCGTTCGACATCTCGGTGCTCGAGGTCTTGTGGACGCTCACCCGCGGCTACCACGTGGTGATCAAGGCCGACCGCGGCATACCAATGCGCAGCGGTTCGTCCCGTGCCTCGGCCACGCCATCACCGAATGCGAATACCCGTCCCGTGTCGTTCAGCCTCTTCTACTTCGCCGCCGGCGACGCCAAGGCTGGCGACGGCTACCGCCTCCTGCTCGAAGGGTCCACCTTCGCCGACCAGAACGGCTTCGAGGCTGTCTGGACCCCCGAGCGCCACTTCCACGCATTCGGGGGTTCGTACCCCAACCCATCGGTCGTGAGCGCGGCCCTCGCAACGCACACGAAGAACATCGCGATCCGGGCTGGCTCGGTCGTGCTCCCTCTGCACTCACCCGTGCGCGTCGCAGAAGAATGGGCCGTCGTCGACAACCTCTCGAACGGCCGAGTCGGCATCTCGTTCGCGGCTGGTTGGCAACCCAATGACTTCGTGCTGAACCCCTCGGGTTATGGCAG
>WLNW01000028.1 GCA_009699605.1 Actinomycetota bacterium
ATGTTCGTGCTGTCCAGCGCCGACGGCGACCAGCTCGTTTCACGCCGTGGCATCACGAACGTGCGACACGACCCCGACCGGGTCGGCAACGACCCCGAGAACATCGTCGTGCTCGCGCACTACCAACCCGAGATGGCGGCGGCGATGGCCCGCTTCCCGAGCACCGACTGGGTGCGCGTCGCTCGTGAATACGGCGTACCACTCCAGCAGGTGCGCACCCCCGAGGAAGGTCTCGCCGACCAAGCGCTGTTCGACGAGGGCGTCGTGATCGACCTCGACGACCCCGAGTACGGTCCGTTGCGGCAGGTGGGCATCGTCTACCGGCTCAGCGAGACACCTGGTCGAGTGCAGGGACCTGCGTCGGCCCCCGGCACACACACGGCCGAGGTTCGCGCCGAGCTGGCGCGAGACGCCGAGGTGCGCCGAGCCACGCCGGCCGCGACGGGAAAACGATCAGGCGTTGCGCCGAAACACCCCTTGGCCGGCGTCGTCGTGCTCGATCTCGGCTTCGCGGTCGCCGGTCCCTTCGGGACCCAGATCCTCGCCGACCTCGGTGCCACGGTCATCAAGGTCAACGCGAGGCGCGACCCCTGGTGGCACTGCACGCACATCGCCATGGGTGCCAACCGAGGGAAGCGCAGCATCGGCATCGACCTCAAGACCTCGGACGGCATGTCGACGCTTCATCGGCTCGTACAACAGGCCGACGTCGTACACATGAACATCCGCGCGAGTGCGGCCCGGCGTCTCGGCGTCGACGAGGAATCCATGCGGGCCGTGAACCCCAGCATCATCTATTGCCACACGCGCGGGTTCGAGGACGGACCGCGGTCCGACAGCCCGGCCAACGATCAGACGGGCAACGCGCTCGCCGGCACGGAGTACGAGGACGGTGGTTGCGCCGATGGCGGCGCGCCATTCTGGAGCCTCACGTCGATGGGCGACACCGGCAACGGGTTCTTGTCGGCGATCGGCGTGATCCAGGCGCTGTATCACCGCGCAAGGACCGGGGTCGCCCAGCGCGTCGACACCTCGATCCTCAATGCAGCGATGCTCACGACGTCGTACGCGGCCACCACGCACGACGGTGCGGGCCTGGCCCGTCCGCGGCTCGACCCCATGCAGACCGGCATCGCTGCGGGGTACGCCGTCTATCCCACCGCCGATGCATGGTTGTGCATCGCGGTGCTGACAGATGCGCACTGGAAAGGCTTGTTCTCCGTGGTTCCGGACCTCGCGGTCGACGAGCGGTTCGTCACCGCCGAGGGGCGTGCCCGAGCCGATGGAGAGCTCCGCGCGCAGCTAGCCGCCGTGCTCGCCACCCGCGCGGCCGCAGATTGGTACGCGGTGCTCGACCGAGCCGGCGTGCCGTGCGAGATCTCGAGCGAGCGCTTCGCCGAGGAGTTCTTCGACGATCCGGCGATGCGAGCGTCGGGGCGCACGGTCACCTACGACCACCCCGAGCTGGGACGATTCCAGCACAGCGGGCTGGCAATCGATTTCTCCGAAACGCCGGGTGTCGTTCAGGGACCGCCACCCCTCGTCGGCGAACACACACGAGAGGTGCTCGCCGAGTTCGGCTTTGTGGCCGCCGAGATCGCGACGCTCCTCGCGAGCGACGCCGTGTTCGAGACGCTGTCGGTCGACGGGTGATCGTCGCGTTGCGCCTTCGCGCTGGGGGGGGCCCAACGCTGTAGGTGAATTCGCCTGAACTCTCCGGCCCGGCTCAGGTGATGCCAACTTCAGAACCGCAATGCCACTTGACGCACGTCACGTCTACTAGGGTCCTGGCCCACTGTCGGACGCAGCGAGGGCTAGGGCGATCAACCCAATGGAAGAACGATTGAGCACGAGTGCCGCGCTCGTCCACGTGGACGGGGTCACGGTGCGCTTCGGTGGCGTGGTGGCGGTGAACGCCGCCTCCCTCTCGGTGCCACCAGGCGAGATCCGCGGGCTCATCGGACCGAACGGCGCGGGGAAAACCACGCTGTTCGACACGATCACCGGCATGCGCCTCCCCACGTCGGGTCGGGTCATCTACGACGGCACCGATATCACCGACCGCTCGGCGGTGTGGCGCAGCCGAAACGGGATGCGCCGCACGTTCCAGCGCCAACAGCCGTTCGGCTGGCTGAGCGTCGAGGACAACGTCCTGGCTGCGCTCGACTACCGCGGCGGTGGCGGCGGCATCGTCGCCGACGTGCTCGCCCTTCCCAGCCGCCGGCGTCGCGAGCGCGAACGGCGCGCCAAGGCGCAAGCCGCAGTCGCCCGATGTGGTCTGACGTCGTTGTCGGGCGAAGCGGCGGGCCGGCTGTCGATCGGTAAGGTGCGGCTGCTCGAACTCGCGCGCGCTATCGTCGATGACCCCAAGGTTCTGCTGCTCGACGAGCCCACCTCGGGCCTCGAGGAAGCCGAAGCCGAGAAGTTCGGCGAGATCGTGAGCGAGGTCCGTCACGAGACCGGCTGTGCGGTGCTGCTCGTCGAGCACGACGTTCCCTTCGTGATGGGCCTCTGTGATCGCATCACGGTTCTGAACCTGGGCGAGGTCATCGCCGAGGGCACGCCAGCGGAAGTAAGCAGCAACGACCTGGTACGCGCCGCGTACCTCGGCTGAGAGCGAAGGTTCCGACAAGTCATGCGTGAGTTACTCCAGCTCGCCATCGCGGGTGCCGCCACGGGCGCGATCTATTCGCTGATCGCCAGTGGCCTCACCCTTTCGTACACGGCGACCGGCATCTTCAACCTGGCCTACGGCGCAATCGCCTTCTGCTCCGCGTTGCTCTACTACGAGCTCAACAACGGACTCGGCTGGTCGATCGTGCCGGCCTTTTTGTTCGTTGTCGCGATCTTCTGCCCGCTGTTGGGGCTCGCGCTCAACTTCGCGGTCTTCCGGCCACTGGCCAAATCCACCGACGCAGCCAAGATCATGGCCACCGTCGGTCTCTTGGTCGCCCTACCGGCCATCGCGCGCTACATCGTCGAGGGCGGGATCAGCACCTTCGGTTGGGGCATCCCCGACGCGAAGCAGGTCACGCTGCCGGCCGGCATCTTCCGTTCGCCCGCGTCGAACTCGAACCTGTGGCTCGACGTGGTGGTCAACAGCAACCAGGTGGTCGTGTTCATCACCGGAGCAGCGGTAGCCGTTGCACTCTGGGTGCTGCTACGCCACACCTCGCTCGGCCTCCACATGCGCGCCGTGGTCGACAAGCCCGAGCTCGCCGCCATGCGCGGCGTGAACGACGGCAACACCTCGGCGTATGCCTGGGTCATCGGCACGGTCCTGGCCGGTGTGGCCGGTGTGGTCGGTGCGCCGATCATCGGTACCTTGCAAGAGGGCACGTTCAACCTCGTCATGTTCATCGCCGCAGCCGCCGTCGTCATCGGCGGCCTCCGCTCGATCCCGTTGGCATTTGTCGGCGGGCTGGGCCTCGGCATCGCGGAGACCCTCGTGCGGCGCTACGCCACGTTCGCGAAGGACATCAACGGGTTCAACAACTCGGTGCCCTTCGTGCTGTTGCTAGCGGGTCTGTTGTTCCTCGCCCGCGATCGCGGGCGCCGCGGGGGCAGCGTGTCCGCACAGCCGCCTCCTGTCGAGTGGACCGACGATCTCCCGACGTGGCGGAAGAACCTCCCGTGGGTCATCGCGGTCGTGCTGTTCTTCGTGTGGACGTTCGTCTTCTTACGAAACAACGAGGCCTGGCTCGGCAACCTCGCCACTGGGCTGTCTTTAGCCGTCGTGTTCTTGTCGTTCGTGATCGTCACCGGCCGGGGCGGCATGGTGTCGCTGTCACAGGCCGCATTCGTCATGGTCGCGGCGTTCACCGCGGGCAAGGTCATGGTCGAACACGGCTGGCCGTGGTTCCCCGCGCTCATCCTCGGCAGCCTGGCGGCCATGGCGCTCGGCATCGTGGTCTCGCTGCCCGCGTTGCGACTCGGCGGGTTGCCGCTCGCGTTGGCCACGCTCGCGCTCGGGTTCCTCGGCGACGTGCTCTTGTTCAAGTGGAACTGGCTGCGCCAAGGACAGAGCGGCTGGAAGATCGCCCGGCCGGAGCTGTTCGGCATCAATCTGGTCGACCGCACCTCGATGATCGTGTTCCTCGGCGTCGTGATCGCCGCCATCACCTGGCTCATCCATAACCTGCAGCGCTCGGCCAGTGGCCGTGCAATCATCGCGGTGCGCAACAGCGAGCCCGCAGCGGCCACCTCGGGGTTGTCGATCCCGCAGACCAAGCTCGGGATCTTCGCCTTGTCGGCGGCGGTGGCCGGCTTCGGCGGCGTCCTGGTGGCCACCAACAACGGGCGCATCACTGACGGCACCTTCGTCACCCAGACCGGCCTGGCGTGGCTCGCCGCTGTGGTGCTCTTCGGCATCCGCAAGCCGCAGGGCGCGATCCTCGCCGGGTTGTCCACTGCGTGTTCGACCACCATCTGGAACCGTGGTTTCCATTTTGCGTTCACCCCGTCATTCCTCCATTGGAACGGCCTCGGATCGGGCACGGCCACCTACGTGGGGAACGCCCTGTTCGGCTTGGGCGCCGTGCAGCTCGCTCGCGAACCCGACGGCATCCTCGCCATCACGGCCATGCAGAACCGAGCCCGTCGCGACAAGCGACGGGCCAGGCAGGCGGACGCAGCGGCTCCCCTTCCCGAAGGCGTCGTGGCATCCGCGCCCGATTCTCCCGCGGTCACCTTGCCGGCTTCGACGGCCTCGACGGTTCCGGCCGCCGCCCGCACCGACGCTGACGCGCCTGCGCTCGCGGCGCTCCAGCTCACCGGCATCCACAGTGGGTACGGTCTGGTCGAGGTGCTGCACGGCATCACGTTGCCGGTCGTATCGGGTCAGATCACCGCGATTCTCGGACCCAACGGCGCGGGCAAGTCCACGCTGTGCCAGACGATTGCCGGCCTGGTACCGGCCAGCGCCGGCACCATCGTGCACCGCGGCGTCGACGTGTCGGGCCAGCGCGCCCACCAGCGGGCTCGTATGGGCATCGTGCTCGCCCCCGAGGCTCGTGGCGTGTTTCCGGCCCTCACCGTGCGCGAGAACCTGCAGATGTGGCTGCCCGATGCCGCCGACCGAGACGACGCCTATGGCCGGTTCCCCATCCTCGGTGAACGCCGCAACCTGCCGGCAGGCAGTCTCTCGGGCGGCGAGCAGCAGATGCTCACGCTCGCGCCATTGCTCGTGAAGCCGCCCGATGTGCTGATCGCCGACGAGCCGTCGCTCGGCCTGGCGCCACTCATCGTCGAACAGATACTCCAGATCTTCGTCGAGTTGCGGGCGCGTGGTGTCGCACTCGTGCTCGTCGAAGAGAAGGCCAAGGGTGTCCTCGAAATCGCAGACACCGTTTCGTTCCTGTCGCTCGGGCGCATCACCTGGAGCGGCCCGAAGAGCGCCGTCGACGACGGCCTCTTGGCCCAGGTCTACCTGGGCCAAGTCGAGGCCTGACGTCGCAATGAACCAACCAGCGCACGTTGTGCGTGAATCCACGGAGGGGAATACATGAAGAGCAACAAGACGGCGAGGCTTTTCGCCGGGCTGCTCGCACTTGGCCTCATAGCGGCTGCGTGTGGGGACGATGGCGGTAAGAAGGCAGCACCTGCAGCGGCTACCGGCACGTGCACGGCTGGTGCGCCGACATTGAAGATCGGCGGCCTCGCACAGGCGCAGAACTTTGCCGGCATGGACGAAGGCATCAAGGCCGTCGTCGAGAAGGCCAACAAGACCTGCATCGGCGGGCGCAAGCTCGAGTTCGTCGGCCTGAAGGACGACGGTAGCGACCCGGCCAAGAACCTGTCGCTCGCGCAGAGCCTCGTCGAGCAGGACAAGGTCTTCGCGATCATCGCGACCAGCGCCGTGCTCCTGCCCGCCACCACCGACTACCTGGCGTCGAAGAAGGTCCCCTTCTTCGGCTGGGGCTTCATGCCGGGCTTCTGCAACTCGAAGAAGGGCGCGAACGACTCGTGGGGCTACGGCTTCAACGGTTGCCTCTCGGCGTTCGCCCTCGGCCTGTCGGACAAGACCAACGGCTCGCTCAACGCCCCGATCGCCACCGTCGTCAAGAAGGACGCCGACAAGCTCACGCTCGTCACGTTCAGCTCGGATGATGACGCGGGCAAGTTCGGCGATAAGCAGTACAACGCGCTGTTCACCAAGGCGCAGGTCGTCGGGCATGCCGCGGTGCCGACTCAGGGTGCAGGCGACTACACCCAGTTCGTCAACCTCGTGAAGGAAAAGAAGCCGGACGCGGTCATGATCTCCACCGACTTCGTGTCAGGCATCAAGATGAAGGGTGCGCTCAAGGCGGCCGGCTACAGCGGCGTCGTGTACGACTACACCACGTACATCCCGGGCTTCCTCGAAGCCCAGAAGGACACCGCAGCAGCGCTCGAGGGCGGCTACTCCGAGACGCAGTTGCCGGCCAACGAGGACAACACCGCGGCGATCAAGCAGATCACCGCCGACCTGGTCGCGTCCGGCTCCAAGCTGCCGTTCGCGACCCAGGGCGCCTCGATCGGCTACTGGTCGACCGAGTTGCTCCGCCAGATGCTGGTGGCCACTGCGGCCAAGGGTGACATCACCGCCGACGCCTTCCGCAAGGTGGTCGAGGGCGGTTTCAGCTCCACCCAGGTCGAGGGCGGCCTCGGTGTGGTGAAGTTCCCCGACAACCACGAGCAGAACGTCCCGTGCTCGGGCCTCGTGCAGGTGGTCGGCGGGAAGTACGTGTCGACGGTGCCGTTCAAGTGCTACACGCTGCTCGCCGCCAAGACGAGCTGATCCGCTTCGCCTAGCGAAGCAATCTGCGGGGGCAGGGTCTTCGGGTCCTGCCCCCGTTGCGCGTCCGAGCATCTAGGTTCTTGCCGGGCAAGTGCACCGCGCATCGCAAGGGGGATCAATGGAGACGACCGATCGATTGCTGGCGATCGAGCAGATCAAGCAGACGAAGGCCCGGTACTTCCGGTTCATCGACACCAAGGACCGCGATGGTCTGGCATCAGTGTTCTCGGCCGACGCCGTGCTCGATCACACCGATGCCGAGATGGACGAACCGGTGCACGGTCGCGACGCCATCGCCGATTTCATCACCGGCGTACTCGTCGGCGTGACCACGGTGCACCACGGTCACATGGCCGAGATCGAGATCACGTCGCCCTCCACGGCGCGGGCCATCTTCGCCATGGAGGACAAACTCTGGTGGGATGCCGGCGGGCCGATCACCTTCATGCACGGCTACGGCCACTATCACGAGGAGTACGTTTTCGAGGGCGGTGCCTGGTGCATCAGCCTGAACCGGCTCACGCGGCTGCGCGTCGATCGCGAGTTCTGAGCCATGGCCGTTGCGCCACCCCGCCTCGCCGACTACGCGACCCGCTACGAACATGCGACGCTGCAGCGCGACGAGCTCGGCGTGCTCGAAGTGCGGCTCCACTCGCATGATGGGCCGCTCGTCTGGGGGGCCGGGCCGCACACCGAGCTCGGCTATCTGTTCGGCGACATCGGAGCCGATCCCGAGAACCGCGTGGTCATCATCACGGGCACGGGCGACCGCTTCATCGCCGATCTCGACACGTCGTGGGTTGGTGCCATGACCCCCGAGAAGTGGAACACCATTTACAACCACGGCCGACGGCTGCTGCAGCGCCTGCTCGAGATCGAGGTGCCGGTGATCGGCGCAGTCAACGGCCCGGCCACGGTGCACGCCGAGATCGCGGTGCTGTCCGACATCGTGCTGTGCGCCGAGCACACGTACTTCTCCGACGCGCCACATTTCCGCTTCGGCACGGTGCCCGGCGACGGTGTGCACGTGATCTGGCCGATGCTGCTCGGCCCGAATCGGGGCCGGTACTTCTTGCTCACCGGGCAGCGGATCGACGCCGCTCAGGCCCTCGACCTCGGCGTGGTGAGCGAGGTGCTCGCACCCGAGGCGCTGCTGCCGCGCGCCCATGCGCTCGCGGCCAAGCTGGCTCGTCAGCCGACGACGACGTTGCGCTACACCCGCGATGCGGTCGTGCAGCCCATCCGGCGCGCACTGCTCGACAACCTGGCCTACGGTCTCGCACTCGAGGGCCTCGGTGCACACGCGTCGTGGCCGGCCGGCGAATGACGAAGCAGGTGGAACATGTGCAGTGAACTGCACATAGCGCCCGGTGATGGCTTCATGCTCTTCGTGCGGCCCGACTCCTAGGGGCGCGGTCGATCCGACTACGACCTACCGGCCGCGACGTAAACGCCCGAGGCATACGCCACCGACGTCTTGTACGTGCTCGACGAACCGGAGTCGCTCGCCGCGCTCGACACGGTCTTGCGCTGAACCGGCTGCCGACTCAGAGCCCGAAGACACGCTTGGCGTTGCCGCGGAGGATCTTCTCGATGGTGATCGGGTCGAGACCACCCAGCAGGTCGCGCGCCACCTGCTGCGAATGCGGCCAGGTTCCGTCCTGGTGGGGATAGTCGGTCTCGAACATCACCTGGTCGACGCCGATGCGGTCGAGCATTTGCACGCCGACGCTGTCCTTGAAGAAGCACGAAAAGACGCGGTCCTTGTAGTAGGTCGACGGCAGTTCGGGATGTGCGTTCTTGTGCGACCAGAGGTGTGTGCGCCACACATCGTCGATGCGCTCGAGGACGTAAGGGATCCAACCGATCTGGCACTCTGCGTAGAGCAGCTTGAGGTTCGAGAACTTGACCAACACATGCGAGGTCAGGAAATCGAGCATCGACGCGGCGGAGTTGGTGAAGATCATCACCGAGCCGACGGCCTGGGGCGCGTCCGCTGACGTCTGCACGGTCTTGGTGCCCGAGCCGATGTGCATACACACGACGGTGCTGGTCTCGTCGCAAGCCTCGAAGAATGGGTCCCAGTGCCCTGAGTGGATCGACGGCCAGCCGAGCCACGCAGGCAACTCGCTGAACGCGACGGCGCGCACACCGCGTGCCGCATTGCGGCGGATCTCCGCGGCCGCGAGCAGCGGGTCCCACAGCGGCACGATGCACAACGGGATCAACCGTCCCCCGCTGTCGCCACACCACTCCTCGACCATCCAGTCGTTGTAGGCCTTGATGCAGGCCAAGCCGAGGTCGCGGTCCGTACCTTCGCTGAAGAGCTGGCCACAGAAGCGTGGATAGTTCGGGAAGCACAATGATGCCTCGACCCCGTTGACCTCCATGTCCGCGATACGGGCCTTCGGTTGCCAGCAGCCGGGGCGCATGTCGTCGTAGGTGATCGGCACCATGTCGACGTCTTCGGGCGCGTGCCCGACCGCTGCGATGAACCGCTTCAGCGAGTAGTAGTGATCCTCGTAGTGCCACCACGCGGCGATTGGTCCAGAGCTTCCCGGATGCTCGACGTACTTCCCGTCGAGCATCTTCACCTCGCCGCTCGGCAACAGCTCTATGCGCGGCCCCCGCTCGAGGTACTTCCTCGGCAGACGGCTCTGCCATAGGTGCGGCGGCTCTATGACGTGATCGTCAACGCTGATGATCTTTGGCAATGCGCTCATAGCGGGCGACACTAGACCCATGACAACGATCAATCCTCGGCGTCCGGTGCTCGTGGCCGCGGGGCAGCACACCCAACGTGTCAATCTCGGCGAACCGGCGCTCGAGCCTCCGGCGTTGCTGGCCGCCGCAGCGCGCGCCGCGCTCGCCGATGCCGGGTGTACCGGGATCGCGGCGAGCATCGATTCGGTTCGACTGGTGCGTTCGCTGTCCGCGCGCGAGTACCTGAACGCGCCGTTGCTGGTGGCACAACTCGCGGGCATCGCGGCGCGTGAGCACGTTGTCGTGCAAGGGGGCGGCGAGACACCAGGCACCGCGCTCGTGCGTGCCTGCCAGGAAATCGAGGCCGGCACGCACGACGCCGTACTGCTCGTGGCCGGCGAAGCGTGGTACTCGCGAACGTTGGCACAGAGGGCCGGCGAAGCGGTCGAGCTCACGGCCCAGCCACCAGACACGCCTCCGCCCACCGAGCACGGAACGCTCATCGAGTTCGTGCATCCGGCCGAGAAGGCACTCGGGATCGTTCGGCCCATCCAGCAGTACCCGCTTTTCGAACAGGCGTTGCGGGGGGTGCTGGGCCACACCCCAACGGAGCACCAGCAGCACCTCGGTCGTTTCGCCGAACGGTGCAGCATGGCAGCGCAGACGAACCCCTATGCCTGGGACCGGGCCGTGCACACTGCGATCGAGATCGCCACGGCCGCACCGGCGAATCGCTACGTGGGGACGCCGTATACGAAGCTTATGGTGTCGAACGAACAGGTCGACATGGCTGCCTCGGTCATCGTGATGTCCGTCGAGCGAGCGACGGCGCTCGGCATCGCCCCCGACCGTTGGGTGTTCCCGCTGGCCGCCGCGAGCGGCGAAGCGCGGCCGATCTCCGAACGGCTCGAATTGCACAACTCGGTGCTCGCCCGCGAAGTCGGCCGATCGGTCGCCGCGCTTGCCGGCCGCGCCTGCCGCGACGCCGCACACGTCGATCTCTATTCGTGCTTCCCCTCCGCAATGCAGATACAGGCGCGAGAGCTCGGGCTCGATCCGAACGGCCCGCTGTCGCTGACCGGTGGAATGCGGTTCAGTGGTGGGCCGTGGTGTGGCTATGCGATGCACGGCTTTGCGGCGATGGTCCAGGCGCTGCGCACCGATCCAGGAAGCGTGGGGCTGGTCAGCGCGAACGGTGGCGCGATCACCAAACTCGTAGTCACGATGTTGTCCACCGAACCAAGTCGACGGTTCCTGTACGAATCGGCCCAGCCGGCCATCGATGCCGCGCCGCATCGCACGCTCGCCGTTGGCTACACGGGCGTGGCAACGATCGAGAGCTACACCGTCATGCACAGTGCCGGTGGTCGCATCGACAACGCGATCGTCGTAGCGCGCACGCCCGATGATCGGCGCGCCTGGGGCGTGATACGCGATCTCGACGCGGCCGCGCACATGGTCGACCATGACATGGCCAGCCAACAGGTGACCATCACATCCGACGGCACGGCATCCCGCAACTGGTAGCGCGCCACGCAATTGGTCGCGCGCCACGCAATTGGTCGCGCGTCCCGCAACTGGTAGTTCAGAAGCGCGGCGGACCGCGCTTCTGAACTACCAGTTGGCGGTAGAGCGGGTCACGCGGGGCTGGTGAAGCCCTCGAGCATGTGGCGCAGCGCGAGTGCGCTGCCGCCAGAGATCGGCGAGGCAGCACTGGCCACGATCGCTTCGATACCCGCGGCCACCGATTCGATCGTCGGGTCGCGGTCGACGAGGCCCTCATGCATGATCATCTCGACCAGCGCGAAGTGGCCACCACCCACGCTGAGGCACTCCCCCGACAATGGGCACGAAGGATGGGCGAGCCAGCCGACGACCGGTGCGACCTTGCTCGGGTGCAGCCATTCGCCGAGCTCGTCGCTCCAGGGCAACGCTCCGAAACCGCTTCCTGGGCGCGTCTTGGCGTAGGGCGCGAGCACGTTCGCGGTGATGCCCGACACGTGCCCCTCGGCGGCCATCGCTCGGGTCAACCCGATAACCCCCATCTTCGCCATGCCGTATACCGAGCCGTTCGGCGCACCGCCCCAGGCTGCGCCCGACGACACGTTGACGAAGCGTCCGCCGCCCGCGGCCTCCATGGCTCGCCACGCCGGACGGCTCACGTTCAGCACACCGCGAAGCTGCGTGTCGACGACGGCATCGATCAGCTCATCGGTGAACTCGGGAAAGGGCACCATGCGCACCTGTCCCGCGTTGTTGACCACCACGTCGACGCGTCCGAACGCATCGAGCGCAGTGGCCACGATCGCTTCTCCGCCGGCGCTGGTCGCGACACTGTCGTAGGAGACAACCGCCCGACCTCCTGCGGCGATGATCTCGGCGACCACGTCGTCGGCCGGATTGATCAGCGGCGACTCGGCACGCCCGTCGGTATCGCTGATCCCGACACCGAGGTCGTTGACCACCACCGATGCGCCACGCGACGCGAGCAGGAGCGCGTACTCGCGGCCGAGGTTACGCCCCGCCCCAGTGATGATCACCGTCTGTCCGTCGAATCGCAGTTCGTCCACCGATCCCCCTTCTCGCCCGCCTACGTTCTGAGGGTACGGTGCGCACGCCCGGGGAGGAAATCATGACGCACACCGAAGATCAAGCACTGCTCGACCATCTCGATGCTCGCCGACTCATGCGCGAGATGCGTGACCTGGTGCCGCGCGACGCCGAGCGCACCGCGCGGCTTCGCATCGAGGACCACGAGGTACCGGGAGCGGGTGATGATCAGGCGGTGCCGGTGCGGGTCTACCGGCGCAGCGACGCGTCAGGCGCACTGGGCGCGATCATCTCCATCCACGGCGGAGCCTTTGTCGCGGGCAGTTACGACGACATGCAGGCGGCCGACGAAGCGTTGGCCGACCATCTGGGATGCGTTGTCGTCGCGGTCGAGTATCGGCTCGCGCCCGAGCACCGCTACCCCGCGCCGGCCGACGACTGCTATGCCGCGTTGTGCTGGGTTGCCGCGAACGCGTCGATGCTCGACATCGATCCCGACGCGATCGTGGTCTACGGCGGCAGCGCCGGAGGCGCACTCGCGGCAAGCATCGCGTTGCGGGCCCGCGACGAGGGCGGCCCCTCGATTCGCGCGCAGGTGCTGATGATCCCGGTCATCCACGACCGCCTCGACACCGCGTCGACATTGCAGATGCCCGAGAACCCGGGCTTCAGCGGCAACGGCGCTCGCGGAATGTGGGCGCTCTATCTGGGCGATGTCGATCGCGATGCCACGCATCACTATGCGGCACCCGGACGTGCCCGCTCGCTAGCTGGTCTACCGCCGGCATACGTCCGGGTTCACGGTCGCGACCCGCTCCGCGACGAAGGCATCGAGTATGCGTCACGGCTCATGGCGGCCGGCGTCGAGGTCGAACTGCACTGCATGCCCGGCATGTTCCACGGTGCGCCGTCGCTCGATACGCGAGTCGATTCACGCGCCAACCGCGAGCTGCTCGAGGTATTCGCCGCGTTCCTCAACCCTGCGGTGCGCTGACGCGCTCGACCCACACCGGCCAGTCGCCGATGACCTTCGCCTCCACGAGCGATTCGATCTGCGAGTCATCGAGACCGAGGATCTCGGCGAGCACCTCGTGGTTGTGCTGACCCAGCGTGGGTGCAGGTCGCCCGAATGCGCTGAACGTGCCGTCGACGGTGAACGGGAAGCTCGGGTAGGGCACCCAACCGGCGACCGGATGCTCCATCCATTGGTGGAACGGTCTGACATCGTGATGGATGCTGGTGGCCGTATGGATCGCGTTGATGCACGGCGCGGCGGGTACGCCCGCCGCCAGAAGCAGCTCGGCTGCGAGCTCGGGATTGTGGCGCGCTACGAACTCACCGATGGCTGCGTCGATTCGCTCGTGATCGGATCGACGTCCGTCGAGCTCGGCGAGAGCTGGATCGCCCGCGAGGTCAGTCGCGCCGATGACCGTGCACAGGGCGGTCCACTGCTGCTGGTTCTCGACCGAGACCGCCACCCACTTATCGGTGGTGGACGATTCGTAGACCCCTTGCGGCGCGCACGTCCGTGACCGGTTGCCAATGCGCTCGAGCAGAACGCCGTTGGCGCTCCACTCGACGATCTGTTCGGCAGCCGCGTTGAGCCCGACCTCGATCAGCGGGAGCTCGATCAGACAACCGCCCTGACGCTCGCGCTCACGGAGTGCGAGGAGCACGGCGAACACCGCGTGCATGCCGCCGAACGGATCACAGACCCCGCGCGGCACCATGGGCGGACCGTCCGCGTGGCCGGTGACCCAAGCCAGGCCGGACGCCTGCTCGATCGTCATCGCAAAGCCCGTTCGATCACGCCACGGCCCATCGAGGCCGAACGCAGGCATGCGGAGCATGATCGCCCGCGGGTTCACGGCGTGAATCTGCTCCCAACCGAACCCGAACTGCTCCATGACCCGCGGGGAGAAATTCTCGACGACGATGTCGGCCCAGTTCACCAACTGCTGCGCGAGCGCACGACCTGCTTCCTGGCCGAGGTCGAGCGTGACGTCGCGTTTACCGACGTTCACCGATTGCGATACCGGCGACCATTCCCACACCTGTGGTTTGCTCATGCCTGAGCTGAAGCGCATCCCGTCGGGGCGCTGGATCGACTCGATCTTGATCACGTCTGCACCGAGCGCACCGAGCATCTCGGTGACGATGGGGCCGGCCCAGAACGCAGAGAAGTCGGCGATCTTGATGCCAGCCAACGGAAGCCACCGACCGGTTCGCGGAGCTGTGTGATCGGAGGCCGGCGAGACGCGCGTTCGGCCTTTGCTCGACGACGCGGCCTCTAGACGCGCTCGTTCGGTGTCGGCGCCGAGTCGCGGGGTAATGCCCGGGGGGCGTAGTTCGATACCCGAGAGCTGATAGGGCGGCCGAGGCTGCAGGAAGCCGGCGGGGTTGTCGATGAAGACGCCCCGCTCGACGAAGTGGTCGACCGCGAGCACCGCGCGGCCATCGCCCACGGGACTTACCGGGATGCGCATCGCAGCGGCGAGGCCCACGATCTCGTCGACCGAGTGCTGTTCGGTGAAGGCACGGATCTTCTGCCACAGCTCTTCGCGGGCGGCCATGCGGGCCTCGGCGAACATCATGTGCGGCGCCGCAAGCTCAGGTGCACCGATGAGATGACAGAAGTCGGTGTATTGCTGGCTGGTGATCGTGCAGAACCCCACGTAGCCGTCGGCCGCCGGCTCGATCGACGGGATCTCCATGGACCGACCCAGCGGCTTGCCCGGATCGAAGGCCGCGAATATCTGCCGGAATACCTGGAACGACAGCATCATTGCTTCGAACTGCGAGACGTCGATGTGCACGCCGCGTCCGCTGTGGCGGGTGAGGTGCAACGCCGCGAGCGCAGCCGGTGCCGCGAATGCTCCCACGGTGAAGTCACCGAGCGAACCGCCGGCGGCGAGCGGTTCGAGACCGGGCAGTCCTCGGTAGTCGATGCCGCCGACCTGGGCCTGCAAGGTGAACTCGTTGGCCGGCCGGTTCGACCACGGACCGCCGCGGCCGAAGTGCGAGATCGACAGCAACGATGTCGCCGGGTTCTGCTCGTGCAAGTCGGCGAGGCCGAGCCCCAACTGTTCGATCGTGCCCGGCGCGAAGTCCTCGATGACGAGGTCAGCTCCCGTGCACAACGAGCGGACGAAAGCCAGATCGTCAGCATCGGCGAGGTCGGCGATCACGCTGCGCTTGGACGCGTTGAGGAAGGCGAACAACGGGCCGCACCCGTCGACTGGGGGCGCGTCCAAAGCTGCGGTGCGGGCACGCGTCGGGTCGCCCCCGGGAGGCTCGATCTTGAGCACCTCGGCGCCGGCATCGACGAACAACTTGGTGCAATAGGGACCGGCAATGCCGGTGCTGAGGTCAACGATGCGTACCCCGTTCAGCGGATACGTGGACATGGGATCAGCGCTCCGGAGGAACGGTGAAGTCGTAGAGCTCGGCGCAATTGCTCGAGATGATCCGCCGCACTTCGGCTGGCGGTACATCGGCGAGGATCCGGCCGAGGATCTCGCGCGACTTCGGGAACGTCGACTCGGTGTGGGGATAATCGCTCCCCCACATCAATGTGTCGATGCCGATGTAGTCGCGCACCCGCAACGCCACATTGTCCTCCTGGAAGGACGCAAACACGTTGGTGCGGAAGAAGTGGCTCGGCAGGACGTCGGGGTCGGTGTAGCGGATCCACTCTGGCCCGCGGGGTGGACGCTGCGTGTACGTGTAGTCGAGCTGGTCGAGGAAGAACGGGATCCACGACAGCTCGTGCTCGACGGTGCCCATGCGGAGCCTCGGGAAGCGCTCGAACACGCCCGAGAAGATGAGATCGGCGAGCGTCTGGCGGATTTGGTAGTCCTTGTTCACGAAGAACGCCGGTGGCACGTTCTTCACGTCGAGCGTGAAGGAACCGTGGCCCGCTCGCACATCGGCGCGCTCGGTGCCCACGTGCAGCGACAGTGGCATCGCGAGCTCTTGTGCGGCGGCCCAGAACCGGTCGTAGTCGTTGCTGCGAAACGGGGCCCAGCTGGGCGGCAGCACCGTGATCAGCGCGCCGCACAGGCCGATCGAGCGCGCCCGCTCGAGCTCGTGCACTGCGGCGTCGATGTCGTCGAGGTTCACCATGGCCACGCCTTTGAGGCGCGCGGTGTCATGGCTGCAGAAGTCGGCGAGCCAGTCGTTGTACCCGCACATCGCCGCAGTGACGACGTCGCTCACCGGCACGCTGAAGAGCACGAGACCTTGACTGGGATAGATCACCGAACCCCACACGCCATCGAGCTCGTTCTCGGCGATGTAGCTGGCTGGGTCGTAGGCAGCTGGGCGGACCTGATCGAACGTGGCCGACGTCTGCAGCTCGGCGCTGTCCTTCTCGAAGCGATCACCGGTTTGCGTGCCGAGGAACGACATCGTCTTGCGTCCGTCGACGTACCACCACTCGCCATCGGGTTCGGAGACGACACGCGGCATCCGTTCGCCCAGTTCCGTTCCCCGCCCGACCCAGAGATCGGGCGGCTCCACGATGTGTGAGTCGGACGAGATCAGCCACGTGCTGTTCAGCGTCTCGGTTACCTCGTTCGTATCGAGCAACGTCATGTGTCCCCCAAGTATCTCGTCGGTCATTCTGGCCCACGCGGCGTGAATGATGCATCCGATGTCGGACGTATGCGTATCGCATGGCAAATGGGTAGTGCCAGGCACGCGATGACTGCGCCGGCGAGGAACGAATGGGCGAAGTCGCGGCGCGCGAAGCTGTCGGCGACGATGACCGACATGACCGTCGTACCGATCGCTCCCCCGATCTGGCTGGCCATGTTGGCCACGCCGGTCGCGATCCCGATGTCGGCGGGGTCGACCGCCCTGCTCACGTAGGCGAACAATGTGGTCCGACTGAACCCGTTGCCGAAACCGGTCGTGACCAGCCCGACCTCGATGAGGATCAGCGACTTCGTCGCGGCACCAGCGACCATCACGAACGAGCCGACCACGAGCATCCCGTTGCCGAGGAGTTGGAGCCGGGCGCGGGTGAGACCAGCGTTCATGCGCCCAGCGAACGCCGAACCGATCGAGAACGCAATCGGCCGCGGGATCTGCACCAACGAGGTGAGCGTGATCGAGTAGCCGAAGAGCCGTTGCACCATCACCGGCGCGACCACGAAGCTCCCGATGAACGCGGCCTGCGTCACGCTCATTGTGGCGGTGGGGATGCTGAACCTGCGTCGCCGCAGGTAGTGAAGCGGCAACAGTGGGGACGAGGTGCGTCGTTCGACGACGACGAACGTGCTCCACATGATCGGCCAGAGGACGAAGCTGGCCATCACGAAAGGATGCGTGAACCCGAGTGCTCGGGCCCGATTCACTGCGAGCAACAGGCCGAGCGCGCCAACACCCAGCGTGACGGACCCGGCGATGTCGAAGCGGACGTCGCGTCGCCGCGGCGTCTCGGGAACGATCTTGATCGCCAGCACCAAGGCGATCACGCACGGCACCGTCTGCATCAAGAAAAGTGCTCGCCATCCGACTGCGTCGATGATCGGCCCACCGGCGATCACCGCGATGACCGGGGAGAGGCCGCCGACGGTGTTGAGGAGACCGATCGACTTCGCCCGGTCTCGATCAGGCAACGCGGCCGCGATGATGGCGAAGCCGGACGGACCGGTCGCGGCACCGGCGATCTGCCCGATGGTGCGCACCGCTATCAGCGAGTACGGGTTCGGGGCGAATGCCGTGAGGAACGCGAACAACGTCGAGATAGCAAGGCCGTAGATGTAGACCCGCCGGTGTCCGTGCAGATCACCCAACTTTCCGAGCAACGGCATACCCAAACCAAAGGCGAGGCTCGGCGCGACCTGCACCCACGCGATGACGGTGGTCGTCGAATGGAAGTCGGCGCGAATGGTGTCGAGCGAGGCCGCGAGCAGTGTCGTGGGAAAGCTGGTCGCCGCCGTTCCCATGACGAGCGCGACGAGCAGGAGACGGCGACTTGCGCCCTCGAACCACGGTCCCCCCGACACCGCGCATTCCTAGCACCCAGTGGCGCGCCGGTGAGCCGTGGACGAACGTACTTCTACGCGGGCAGTGCGCAAGCGCGCCCACCGGGAACTGCGTCTTGACATACGGGTAGTGGGCCATGCCCACCGGCGACGCATTGCGTTTGCTGGGCCGGTGAGCGCTTCGGCGATGAGCTGCTCGAGCGGCGGGTCGGTGCGGAATGGTTCACCACACGAGACCAGCTGGGGTGTAGTCCGGTCCATCGACGCGTGTGGTCGAGGGCCGTCGCCGGCACCCCACCGAGCGATACCAAGACGTCGTCGGACCCCCCGGGTAACACGCCCGCGGTCGAGCAGCTCTCGTGCGGCCAAGGACGGGTTTAGGTCAGCGTAGGTATGCCTGGCCGCCGTCGACGATGAGCGTGCCACCGGTGATGTACTTAGCGTCCTGTGAGCACAGGAAGACGGCGGCGCGACCGATGTCGGCCTCGCAATCGCCGACCCGCCCGAGCGGAACGGTGCGGAGGAACGACGCGGCCTCCTCGGGCCGATCGATCGCCCACTGCTCGTAGCCCGCCGATGTCGCGAGCGGGATCAACGTCATGACGCGGATGCCATCGCCACCCCACTCAGTCGCCGCGGTGCGGGTGAGCATGCGCATGGCCTCCTTCACCGACGCATACACGCCGTAGGTGTCGGGGTCGGCACGAAGGCTCGCTGCGGTGGCGAGGTTGATGATCACCCCACCGCCCGCGAGGTACGAATGGCACGCCTGCATGAACGAGAAGGCGGCCAGGGGACCCGACAGCCATGACCGTTGGAACTGCTCGCGCGTGGCCTGCAGCAACGGCGTGATGAAAACCTCTTGCGCGTTGTTCACGAGGATGTCGATTGTTCCGTACAGGGCCACCGTGGCCGCAACGCACGCCGCGATGTCGGCCTCGTCGGTTACGTCGCAGAGCAGCGCGTGGGCGTCGCCGCCACGGCGATGGATCTCGGCGACCGTGGTGTCGCATTTCGACAGGGTCCGACCGGCCACGACCACCCGCGCGCCCTCGGCGGCCAACGCGTACGCGATCCCTTGACCCACGCCTTGCCCCGCGCCCGTAACGATCGCGACCTTGCCCTCGAGCACTCCCATTGCGTCCCCCATGTCGTACGGCCCCGGTGGCGCCATGTCGTGCCATTATGCGACGGACTCGTTCGCGGCGCGCCACGCGGCCGCCGAGCGCGGTGGACGCATATTCGATGGAGGGCCCAATGGCCGACAACCAGGCGCTCAACGCTCGCCAGCAGATGGTGGTGGCCATCCGCCAACTGGCATCAGAGGGCTACGACGACAAGCTCGCCGGGCATGTGAGCATGCGCGACCGCGAGGACGGAACCATCCTCGTGCCGCGCGTCGGTTCGCTGTGGGAGGAGTTCACCGTCGACGACATCGTGCGCATCGATGCCGAAGGGCACATCGTCGAGGGTGAGGGCAATCTGAATCCCACGATCGTGTTCCACCTCGAACTGCACAAGGCCCGCCCCGACATTGTGTGCGCCCTCCACAACCACCCGCCCTACGGGACGATGTGGGCGTGCGCCGGCGAGCTTCCGCCCTTGTACGACCAGACCGGCGCGAACAGCGGGGGCACGGCCACGGTGTACGCCGAGTATGGGGGCGTGGTCGACACGCGCCGCGCGGCGGCCGAGCTTGCTGCGGCGTACGGCGCAGCCGACATGGCCATCCTTGTCGGCCACGGCACCCTCATCACGGCCTCGAGCGTCGCGCTTGCGCTGTTGCGGGCGCAGTGCTTCGAACACCGCAGCCGTAAGGCATGGGAGGTCCGAGCGCTCGGTCTGCCCGGCGTGCCGCTTCCCGAGCACCATGCAGCGCGCCTCGCACAGGCGGCCGATGTCTATGCCGACCTGTTGCTCGTCGCGTATGCCCGCCGGCTCCGTAGGACCGATCCCCGCGCGTTGCTCGGCGAGGAGCGCGTCGCCGCGTCATCGGTTTAGCAGGGTGCTGAAAGTCGGCTCGGTGCTCGCGTTTGATGGCGATGTACGACCCGAGACCTACCGAGCCGCCCCTACAAAGGCAATCGTCAGCACCCTGCTAACCGTCCGACGGCGCCGGCCCACCCGTTGATCGGAGTTGGTCCGGATCGGGCACGACCAGCGACGAGTCGTCGGCGGCCATCGCCCAGCGGATCTGGCCGGTGTCGACGAACTGGCGGAACTCGGTGATCCGGCCTGCGTGCACGGTGTAGACGGCGCACACCGGCGCAGCAATGTCACGCCCGGTGGCCTTGAAGGTGCCCGTGTACTCGCCGTGCACCACAACATGGGCGCCGGCGTCGAGGATTGCATCGACCCGCGTGATGAACCCGTGCCAGTCATTGTTGATCGGGTCGACAACTCGGGCCACCACGTCCGGGACGCCGATCCAGGGACCGGCTGGGTTCGCGTACGGATGGTTCCGGGCCTGCCACCAGGCGATGTCGTGGGCGAGCAACTCGACGAGGCCACCGGTGTCGCGTCGCACATGACTTGCGTAGACACCTTGCACGATCTCCAACGGCCCCATGTGCAGTCCCCCTTCGTCCGGAGGCACCTTTGCACAGGTCGACATCGGCCGGAAGGCTCAGGCCGGCGGTGGCGGTGCCGATAACGGAGGTGTGGGAACCGCGAGCCTCGCTCCGTCGATAACCGTGCGAGGCTTGGCGTTCGCCTATCCCGCCGACTTCGACACCGCGTGGAGTGGCAACGTCCCCGAGTTCGCGTGTGCCGCGAACAGCGTCTCGTTGATGATGCCCTACGTAGAGCCGTACGTCGCGAAGTCGGTTCACGCCGCACTCCCCCACATCGAGGACGAGGTGCTGCGTCGCGAGGCCGCGTCGTTCGTGCGCCAAGAGCTCAGCCACCGCGTGCAGCACCGTCAGTTCAACAACCTCTTGGCCGAGCGCTGTCGTGGCATTCGTGTCCTCGAACAGCTGATGCGGATGGTGTTCGAGCGGCTCGGGAAAAGACGTTCGAACGCCTCACACTTGGCGTTCGCCGCAGGCACCGAAGGTGTCGCGTACGGCGTTGCGCGGTGGGCCGCAGCGCATCGTCGCGAGCTTCCGGCCACCGCCCAGCCGGAGATCGCAAATCTGTTCGTGTGGCATCTTGCCGAGGAGGTCGAACACAAGTCGGTGGCCTTCGACGTGTTCCAAGCCGTCGACGGCTCACGTCGTCGCTACATCTGGGGGATGATTCTCGGCTTCTCGGTGCTGGCGTTGTTCACCGTCGTCGGGACCACGGTGCAGCTGTGGCAACAACGTCGGCTGTTCCGTCCCACTACCTATCTCCGTCTCACCCGGTGGACGATCACGTTCCTCTTCGAGTTGCTCCCGACCATGGCCGCTTCGTCGCTACGGGGGCACCATCCTCGCGACCTGGCCGATCCGCCGTTCCTGGTGAACTTTCTCCGAGAACTCGACGACCGAACGGCCGGTTGAGGGCTCAGCGGGCCAAACGATTGCGCACGAGGCGCCCCGGCCGCGCGCCCGTGGGCTTGCCGTCGCGGATGGTCACGACGCCGTTGACCAACGTGGCCGCGAACCCAACGGACTTCTGCTCGAGGCGCTTTCCGCCGGCTGGTAAGTCGTAGACGACCTCGGGTACGGCGGGCGCGATGGTGGTCGGGTCGAAGACGTTGATGTCGGCGACGAGCCCTTCGCGCAACAGTCCGCGATCGGCGAAGCCCCAGGCGAGCGCAGGCGCGAGCGTGAGCATGCGCACACCCTCCTCGAGCGTGAACGCATGCTGGTCGCGTACCCAGTGGCCGAGTAGGTAGGTGTGGATCGACGAGTCGGCGATCTGGCTGAGGTGCGCGCCCGAGTCGGAGAAGGTCATCACCGTGCGCGGGTGGCGCAACACCTCGAGCAGGATCTCGGGGTCTTGGGGGTAGAGGCTCGGCTGAATGTAGAGCTGCCCCAACTCGGTCTCGAGTGCAAGCTCGATCATGGCGCGAGCTGGGCTGATACCGCGGGCGCGGCCGACATCGGCCACCGACGGGTTCGGCGGCAGCCCGTTCTCGTACACCCGGATTCCCTCGAAGTCGGGCTTACGAGGCATGGCGCCGATCCCGCGCCATGCGCTGTAGTCGCCGGCCATGGCCGCCTGCTCGAGCCGGTCCTGCACCGCGGGGTCGTGGAGTTGCCGGAGCTGCTCGGCGAGGGACAGCGCCCGAAACGTGGCCCACTCGGGTAGGAGATCGAAGGGCAGTTTGGTCTTGAACGACAAGAGCACCGAGATGCCGCGGCAATGGCTCTGGCCGATGATTCGCCCGCCGCGTGCGGCGGCGGCGTCGATCAGGTCGAGTGACTGCCGGCCGCCGCTCTTGGTGGCGATGATGCCGAAGGTGACCGGGATGCCGCTGTTCACCGCGAGGTCGCGCATGCGCTCGAAGGCCAACTGACGAACGGCCGGGTCGGAGTCGTTCGCACCTTCGGAGCCGCCCTCGAAGATACCGACCCCCAGATCGCTCATGACCCCGACGAGGTTCACCACTTCGTCCCATGACGCGAGCCGTGACGCGACCGGCCGGTTATCGGAGGTCTCGTGGTGCTCGCTGCGCGACGTCGAGAGCCCGAACGCACCTGCCCGGAGGGACGCTTCGAGTTGTCCGGCCATCCGCGCGATGTCGTCGGGCGTAGCTTCCTGCTCGAACGCACGCTCGCCCATGGCCCACGTGCGCAGCGCCGAATGGCCGACCTGCGCCGCGTAGTTGATGCCCTTCGGGAGCGCGTCGATGACGTCGAGGTAGCCCGCGAAGTCTTGCCAGCCCCACGTGATGCCTGCAGCAAGCGCCGCGGGGTCGATGTCCTCGGCCCGTTCGAGGTTGCGCACGACGAGCGCCCGCTCGTCGTCGCGCACCGGGGCGAGGGTGAATCCGCAGTTGCCCATGACGACGGTGGTGACACCGTGCCAGCACGAGTTCGCGCCGGTCTGATCCCAGAAGATCTGGGCGTCCATGTGGGTATGCCCGTCGATGAAACCAGGCGTGACCGCGAGCCCCTCGGCGTCGATCTCTTCGGTGCCGCGCTCACGGATGCGGCCTATGCAGGCGATCGTGGCGCCGATGATGCCGACGTCGGCCTTGTAGGACCCGAGGCCAGATCCGTCGACGACGAGGCCGTTGCGGATCACGACGTCGTAGCTCGCGTTGCTCGCCATGCCACGCCCCCTCCAGCGGTAATGCATTCATATTACCAGCGTGTGCGCCGCCTCGCGGGCACCGGCGATGGCTCGTCCGACCTGGTCGCCTCGCTATATTCGACCGCACCATGACACCAGCAGTCGACACCCGCGACAAACTCATGGACGCGGCTCGACGTCTCTACGCCGAGCGCGGGGTCTTCAACGTGTCCCTCGCCGAGGTCGTACGAGCGGCAGGTCAGCGCAACACTTCGGCCATCCACTACCACTTCGGCAGCCGGGAACAGCTGTTGCTCGCGATCATGGATCCTCAGGTGCACACGTTGCGGGCACGACGCGACGAGCTCTTGGCCAAGGCCCGCCTGTCCCAAGGTTCCGCCGTGGTGGTCGACGCGATGGTGCGCCCGTTGGTCGAGCTCGCGCGCGAGGGCTGGCGCGCCCGAGCGTGGATGAAGATCGGCTTGGAACTGGCCGATCACAACGAGCGCATCGCGCCCGAGCTTGCGTCATTGCTGTTCGGCGCGGGAGGGGGCGAGGTACTGGCTTTTCTCGCCGAGCGCTGTCCGCCGCTGCCGCCCACGGTCTGGAACCTGCGCACGAGCATCTGCATCGGCTTTGCCGCGCGCGCCGCGACCGAGCGGGCGCGCATTATCGACGACCAGCCGCGACGCAGTGCCAACATGCTCTCTGACGAAGCATTCGTCGCAAATCTCGTGGACATGTTTCTCGGCGCGCTCACCGCGCCGTCGCCGCCCGGCGTGTAGCCCGGGCAATCGTGGATGCTTGCACGCCAGCCCTAATGCGATTACATTAGTTGCGCGCGAGCGGAGGGGTTGCTCGCTCGTTCTCCAGGGGGACCACATGCTCGATCTGCTCGTGCGGCACTGCTCGATCGTCGACGGATCAGGCGCACCGGCGCGGGCGGGCGACGTCGGTGTGCGCAACGGTCGCATCGTCGCCATCGCGCCGCCGGGCTCGATCACCGACGAGGCCACGCGGACCATCGATGCGACGGGCCTTACGCTCGCGCCGGGCTTCGTCGACCTGCACACCCATTACGACGCTCAGGTGCTCTGGGACGCCACGCTCAGCCCGTCACCATTGCACGGGGTCACCACGGTGATCGGTGGCAACTGTGGCTTTTCCATCGCTCCGCTCGCCGCCGGTCACGCCGACTACGTGATGCGCATGATGGCTCGCGTCGAGGGCATCCCCCTCGAGTCGCTCGCCGCGGGCCCGGCGTGGGACTGGGCCGGGTTCGGCGATTGGCTCGACCGTCTCGAAGGGCGCGTCGGCATCAACGTGGGCTTCCTTGTGGGTCACTCCACGCTGCGGCGCCTGGTGCTCGGCGACGACATTCATCGCGCGGCCAACGCCGATGAGATCGCCGCCATGGTCGCGTTGGCCCACGACGCGATGTCCACCGGTGCGCTCGGCTTCTCCTCATCACTCGGCGAGGCACACACCGACGGCGACGGTAATCCCGTTCCCTCGCGAGCGGCGCAGCCCGAGGAGTTCCTCGCGCTGTCGTCGGCGGTGCGTGATCACCCTGGGACCACGCTCGAGTTCATCGCGGCCATGGGAGTGATCCCCGACGAGCGCATCGCGCTCATGACGAACATGTCGCTCGCTGCAAACCGGCCCCTCAACTGGAACCTCCTCGGCAGCCTGTCGCCTGTCGAGGTCTACGAGCAACAGCTCACGTCGTGCGATCATGCCGCAGCCCATGGAGCGCGCGTAGTCGCACTGGCCTTGCCCGATGTGATGCGCATGCGCGCCAACCAGATCCTCGTGAGCCTTCCCGGATGGAAGGAAGCCATGGCGCTTCCCGACCACGAGCTCGCAGTCGCGGTCCATGACCCGGCCGTGCGTGCCGCGCTCCGCGATGGTGTCGATGAAGCAGCTCGGCGCGGCATGGCGGCGGTGACCAAATGGGATCTTCTCGAGGTTGCCGAGGCCACCTCGCCCTTCACGGAGCGCTATGTCGGTCGCACCATCGACGCGATCGCCGTCGAACTCGGCCGCGACCCGGTCGATGTTCTCATCGACGTCGTACTGCCGGCCCGTTTGCCGCTCACGCTGGTCTTCCCGAGCCTTGTGCCGTCGCTCGGCGCGTCAACCGAAGGTTGGCTAGCTCGTGCTGCCGTGTGGCGCGACGACCGCGTGGTGCTCGGCGGCTCGGACGCCGGTGCGCACACCGATCTGATGTGCCACGCCAACTACCCGACCGTGCTGCTCGGCAACGCAGTGCGCGATCGGCAACTGTTGTCGCTCGAGGAAGCTGTTCGACTGCTCAGCGACGTTCCCGCACGGCTCTACGGGCTGCGCGAGCGTGGCCGCATCGTCGAGGGCTGGCACGCCGATCTCGTGCTGTTCGACGCGGCCCTCATCGACAGTGAGCCTGCGCTCGCCCGCACCGACCTTCCCGCCGATGGTCTGCGCCTCTATGCCGAGGCGAGGGGTGTCGTGGCGGTCTTCGTCGGCGGCGAGCTCGTCGTCGACCACGGCGAGTTCACCGGTGCGCTCGCCGGCACCGTCTTGAGGTCTGGTACGCACACCGACTCGGTGACGGTGCCCGCCCATGCCTGACGCGATCAATTCTGGCCGGGTCGCACCGTCCACGAGAGGAACGGCAATGACCGCGAGCATCATCTCGGCCGACTCACACTTCGTCGAGCCACCCGAAATGTGGGTCGAGCGAATCGACCCGGCGTATCGCGATCGGGCGCCGCGCCTCGCCAGCGAGGTCGACGGGCAACGGGGCGCGTTCCTCGTGTGCGAGGGACTCGTGCCGGCTTCCGGCGGCGGCTACTTCGCGGCCGGCACCGCCCCCGAGGACCTACCCGAGGTGCTCGCACGCGGCTACGACGCCGTGCCCCCGCATGTGCGCGACCCCGCGGCACGCGTGACCGAGCAGAAGAAGGACGGTGTCCTCGCCGAGGTGCTCTATTCGTCCTACGGCATGCAGCTGTTCCACCTCGACGACGGCGACCTTCGCGACGCGTGCTTCCGGGCGTTCAACGACTGGGCCGCGGACTACTGCAGCGAGGATCCGTCCCGGCTCATCGGCACCGGTCTCGTCGCGCTCGACGACATCGCCGTCGCCACCGAGGAGTTGCGCCGCATCGCGAAGAAGGGCCTGCGAGGCGCCATGATCTGGGCCGAACCCCCGGCGGAGAGGCCTTACAGCCACCCTGACTACGAACCGTTCTTCGCTGTGGCGCAGGAACTGGACATGAAGCTGTCGCTGCACAGCCTGACCTCGCGTCGCAAGGACAGCGATCCGGCCAAGGGCGACATGTTGTTTCGGGCAGTGATTCTGTACCAAGAGGTGGCCCGCACCATCAGCGATCTGATCCTGCACGGCGTGTGCGAGAAGTTCCCGTCGCTCACGTTCGTCTCGGCCGAAAACGAGATCGCGTGGTTGCCGTTCCACCTGTGGCGCATGGACCAGCTTCACAAGAAGCTGCACAAGATGTCGAGCGTCTCGCTCAGCCTCAAGCCGAGCGAGTACTTCAGCCGGCAGATCTATGCGACCTTCATCGAGGACCCGATGTTCGCGAACACGTCGAGCAGCATGGGCGTAGACAACATCATGTGGTCGAGCGACTTCCCGCACCTGGCATCGACGTTCCCGCACTCGCACCAGTTCATCGCCGACAACCTCAAGGGCTTGTCGGCGGCCGACCAACAGAAGATCGTCCACGACAACGTGGCGCGGCTCTACGGCCTGGGCGTGTGATCACGCCTCGTCGCCACGGGCACGACGCACGGC
>WLNW01000029.1 GCA_009699605.1 Actinomycetota bacterium
CGGTTCGAGCAGGGCGACGCGTGGGTCATGGAGAGCGCCCTCGACCCGATGAACTTCGGCGGCAACTGCAGCGCTGGCATCCCGATCGCGCAGCGCAGCGGCTGGTGCAAGTGGGAGGACGTCCGCGCTGGCGGCTACAACCCCGCGGCCCGCCTCCTCGAGCAGGACCTCGACGGCGTCGATGCCGAGGTGCTGTACCCCACGCCACGCGTGTCCAACACGATGTTCTGGCACACCGAAGACCCTGACTTCCACCTGGCCTGCATCCAGGCGTACAACGACTGGCTCGCGGAGTACACCTCGCACGATCCCGAACGCCTATGGGGCATCGCCCTCATGCCCAACGTCGGCGTCGATCACGCCATCAACGAGTTGAAGCGCGTCACCGCCGAGCCAGGCATCCGCGGTGTGCAGCTCGGAAAGTACCCGAGCGGTGGCCTCGACCTCACCGATGACGACGACCGTTTCTTCGCCGCAGCCGCGGCCGCCGGCATCCCGGTCAGCATCCATGTGGCGTTCGCCACCGGCCCACAGGGCGACATCTCCCGAGGCAAGCTTCGCGGCGACATGCGCTTCTTCGACGCCCCGGTGCGCGTCGCACAGCTCATCGGTTCCGGCGTATTCGACCGCTACCCCGACCTGCAGATCGTGCTGGGCGAGGTCGACTGCGGCTGGGTCCCCTACGTCAAGGAGCAGATGGACGACCGCCACTCTCGGGCGTTGTCGCACCCGATGAAGCAGAAGCCCAGCTTCTACTGGGAGAACAACTTCTCCTACGTCTTCATCACCGACACCTACGGCATCCGCAACCGCCACGCCGTCGGCGTCGAACGCATGCTGTGGTCGAGCGACTATCCCCACGGCGGTTCCGACTGGCCGAAGTCTCGTGAGTCCATCGCCGAGCACTTCGCAGGCGTGGCCGACGATGAGAAGCACACCATCACCGCGGCGAACGCGCTGCGGATCTACGGCCAGAAAGCCTGAGCACCGCTGCGCCTTCTTCGGACATCTCACTACCCATGCGGTGGTGAGATGTCCGAAGAACGGGCGGAGAGCGATCAGCGGACGGGGCCACCCGTCATCTCCGAGGGGGAGATGCCGCAGTAGCGCTCGAGGGTGCGGTGGTTGTTGATGATGCGGCACTCCTCGCTCGACAGCGAGAGATGGGTCAGCCCGGGTTGGCGCAGACCGCGTTGTGCGTTGCGCAGCAGCTCGACGTCCTGGTTGATCACGTTGCCGAACACCTGCATCCCCGCCGGGATGTCGTGCTGTTGCGGTTGCGCTCGCGGTGAGTCGGCAGCGGCCGTACGTTCGAAGTGCAGCACGGTGAACACCGACTCGTCGACGCTCGCACCGGGCAGTGCGTACATCACGCTCAACGAATCCACGTTGTACAACACGGTGACGTTCGGGAACAGGTTGTACTGGTTCAACGTGGTGATCTGATCGGTGTCGAGGTGCGACACGTCGACCCCTCGAGCGGTGAGCACCCCGCGGATTCCATCGGCGATGAGTTCTTGCACCGTCTGCCCGTCCGCGAGCTCGGGCACGGGGCACGATTCGTTGATGCCCATGCGCATGCCCTGCGTGACGATGAACGAGTCCCACACGACCTGCGGATCGACGTGGCGACCGAGTCGCGGGCTGGGCACGCCGTAACGCTGCTTCGACACACCATGGCGTTCCCACAGGAACTGTCCGGCGTTGATGTCGTCGATGCTGCCCAGCATCTCTTGGTGGAGGCACTGCACGTGGTACGTCTCGGAGAACCCTTCGGACAGCACCTTCCAGTTGGCGGGCACGGTGGTGGTGATGACGCGCGTGCAGCGGTACACGTCGGGGTCGATCCATGCCGCGTCCTCCGGCACGCCCTCGAGGTACTCGGCGAGCGACATCGCGTCGACGTCGAGGTTGACGAACACGATGCGACCCCACGTGTCGACGCGTGCCGCCAACAACGGCAGGTCATCGTTTCGCAGGGTGCCGAAGCCCTTACGCGAAGGCACCTGGCGAAGACGGCCTCGTAGGTCCCAGGTCCAGTTGTGATACATGCACCGCAGCTCGGTGATACCGGAACCGGCGCCTTCGCAGATGATGTTGCCGCGGTGGCGACAAGCATTCTGGAACGCACGCAGCTCGCCGTCGTCGCCCCGAACGATGAGCACGGAGTACGGCCCGGCGCGGTACTCGTAGTAGTCACCCGCCTCGGCCACATGATCGACGCTGCATGCCACGAGCCACGCCTTGGCGAACACCTTCTCGATCTCGACCTTGGCGAAGTCCGGCGAGATGTAGCGGTACACCGGGATCTTGGTCGGCGATCCGTTGCCGCTGCCCATGGACGAGATGGCTGTGCCGATCACGTCCTCTGCAGCTCGTGTTTCAGCGATGGTCATCAAGGCCCCCTCGAGATCACACGACCGATCCACTCACGGTAGCCGTGATGAGCGTCATGCCACGACGCTGCGCGATCGGAGCGCGGCGATCTGCTCCGCGGAACGGCCGAGCTCGGTGAGCACCGCGTCGGTGTGCTCACCCGGGGCTGGCGGGGCAAGTCGCGAGCGGCCGCGCGTGCCGTCGACGCTGACCGGCACACCGACGAGACGGAGATCGTCGATCAGCGGATGCGGGCACGGCTCGAGGAGACCGAGCGCTTCGAGTTGTTCGTCGTCAGCGAGCTCATCGACGCCCCGCACCCGACTGCAGGGCACGGCGTACGCGCGTAACGCGGTCTCCCACTCGACCGCTTTGCGCTCGCGCATGCGCGGTGCGATCAACCCGCGCAGTTCGTCGCGGTACTTCACCCGAAGGGTGTTCGAGGTGAAACGCGGGTCGGTGACGAGATCGGTCAGGCCCGTCGCGGTCATGAACGAGTGGAACAGGTTGTCATTGGCGGCGGCCACCATGACACCGACGTCGTCGGCCGTGGGATAGAGCTCGTACGGCGCGATCATGGATGTGGTGGTTCCCTGCCGAGTGGGCGCGTGGGCCGTCGCGAGATACCCGGTGAGGTGGTAGCTCAGCCACCACGTGGCGATCTCGAACAGGCTCGTCTCGACGAGGGCGCCCTGGCCTGTGACCTCACGGTTGGCGAGCGCGGCCATGATGGCGATCGTGGCCCAGGCTGCGGTGCCGAGATCGATGGCGCCGATGCCGAGCCGCACCGGCGGCCGGTCGGGTTCACCGGTCATGTCCATGATGCCGCTGTACGCCTGGAGCACGGGGTCATAGCCGGGGCTGTCGCGCATCGGACCGACCGCGCCGAACGCGGAGATCGAGCAGTGCACCAGCCGGGGGTTCGCCGTGCGCAGCGCGGTTGCGCCGAGCCCACGCTTGTCGAGTGAACCGGGACGGAAGCTCTCGACCAGGACGTCGGCGCGTTGCACAAGTTCGCGCACGATCGTTGCGCCTTCGTCGGTGTCGAGGTCGATAGCGATGGCGCGCTTGTTGCGGTTGGCCGAGAGATACGACGTGCTGATGCCGTTCCATGCCGGGGGAACCCACGCACGCGTGTCGTCACCCACGCCGGGGCTCTCGATCTTGATCACGTCGGCCCCGAGGTCACCGAGCGTCATGGTGCAGTAGGGGCCGGCGAAGTTCCGCGTGAGATCGACGACCCGGACTCCTTCGAAGGTGGCCGCGAAGGTCATGGGCGAGCGGAGTAGCGAGCGCGCAGCTCGTGCTTGAGGATCTTTCCCGTGGCGTTGCGGGGAAGCGTGTCGACAACCTCGAGCCGCTCGGGGATCTTCTGGCGCATGATCTGCGCGTCGTTGCAGTACTGCGCGAGCTCGGCCTCGGTGAGCGGATCGTTGCCGTCGCGACACTCGACCACCGCACACACCATTTCGCCCCGGTCCCGATCGGGAAGGCCGATTACCGCGGCATCGATCACCTTGGGGTGGGCGTAAAGCAGATCCTCGATCTCTTTCGCGGAGATGTTCTCGCCCTTGCGGATGATGATGTCCTTCATGCGGCCCGTGATGACGACGTAACCGTCGACGTCGAGGTGGCCGATGTCGCCGGTGCGGAACCAGCCATCGGCGTCGAACGCGTCGGCGTTGAGCGCCGGGTCGAGATAGCCCACCATGACCGAGTCGCCCCGCACTCGCATCTCGCCGTCGACTCCTGCCGCAGCGGTGGAGCCGTCGGGCAACACCGCCTTGATCTCCATGCCGAGCACGGCCCGACCCGAGGTGTACATGAGGTGCTCGTCGGTGTCTGTGGGATCGTTGATTGCCGTGATGCAGCTCTCGGTCATGCCCCAACCGTGGCCGATGCCGAGGCCACCGATCTCACGCTTGACCTCGAGGTGCATCTCCGGCGGCATGGGCGCGCCTCCCCCGCTCATGAAACGAACTTCGGGAAGCACCGACACCCCGGGGTTCTTGCGCTGCAACTCGATGAAGGACAGGTAGAACGCGGGTGCGCCACCGACGAGGGTGACATGGTTCTTGGTGAAAACGGCGGCGGACATCGCGGGGTCGAAAGCCTCGACGCACACGAGCCCCATACCCTCGCGCAGACCGGCGAGCAGGTTGTTCAAGCCGCCGACGTGGGTGAACGGGAACGCCATGCCGAAACGGTCGGCGAACCGCACGTGCTGGCGGACGCAGAACGCCTTGCCGGCGGCGATCGAACTGTGATCGGTGTGCTGCGCACCCTTGGGGTCGGCCGTCGTACCGGAGGTGTAGTAGATCCAGCGCACGTCGCGTGTGGTGTCGGCGGCCGGCGGCGCCGGGAGTGTTGCCGGGTCACCGTCGGGCAGCGAACGATCGCACACCCGCACCTCGAGACCGGGCAACGCCTCGGCGACGCGGGCAGCCATCGCCGCGTAGTCGACACCACGCCAGGTGGCCGGTACGCACAGCAGGCTCGCGCCCGTCTGGACCAAGCAGAACCCCAGCTCCCGATCGCGATACACCGGCAGCACCGGCACCTGCCGCACGCCCAGTCGGGCGAGCGCACCCAGCAGCACGATGGTCTCGATCCACGTGGGCAATTGCCACGCCACGGTGTCGCCGGGGCGCACGCCCTCGGCGTAGAAGCCGGCGGCCGCTCGTTCGGCAGCGTGCCGATACTGCGCACACGTGAGGGTGCGATCGTTCTCGTCGGTGATGAGTATGAAATCGGGGGTCTGCGCGGCGCGGGCAACCACCAGCTCCCAGACGGTGTCCGCATCGATCGACGTGTGCGTGCTCAACAGTGCCCCTTCCGACCTCGTGACCGTAGCGAACACATCGACCGTTCGCTGCGGCTATCGCCCCCGAGCAAGCTGGCGAAAACCAGGCAAAGCGCGCCCGCACCGAGAACGCCGACGAGCAACGTGAAGATGCATCCACGCTTCTCGACGCAGGTGACGATCTGTACGAGCTACCCGGCGATCAGCCCTACGACAACCCGACCGATCAGTCCCATCGGCCGACCCTGGACGACGCTCGCAGCTGAGTCCGATCGGCGGACCGTCAGTCCTCGGGAACGTATGCGGACAAGAGCTTCGATGCCTGGGCGTGCACACCCATGCCGGGCGTGACCCCATTCGGATAGCGCGATTCGAACGTACGCCTAATGCCCTCGCGCCATGACACCTTGCATGGCCCGGTGAGCGAGATTCGCTTGGTTGCGTCGGCGATGGATCCCCGCGACGTGCCGGGCATGACCTTCACCTGGACGTCGGGCGTCATACCACTGAGCTCGCCGATGTACGCGCACCACTCCTGGACCGAGACGCCTTCGTCTCCGCTCCAGTTGACGATGGTCGCGGGCACCGTAGCCGCGTGGAGAAGCGCTTCGGTCTGGTCGTTGATGTCGTCCTGATGGATGAGGCTGTACGGGCATGGGTCGAAGCGGGTCACCACAGGTTGCTCGCCGACGATCCAGTCGAGGTGGTACGTAGGCAGACCACCGTTGGGGCCATACGACGCGTTCATGCGTGCGATGGTCACGGGCAGGTCGAAGGCGCGGGCGCAGTAACGGGCCACGGCCTCCTCGGTGATCTTCGAGATCGAGTACGTAGGCGCATGCACGCTGTTGCCATCGCCGAGCGGGTCGGTCTCTTTGAAGACGTGCATCGGATCGTCGACCGGCTTGTAGGTGGACTGAGTCGACATCACGAGCGCGGCCTTCGCCTTGCGGCAGTGCTGGAGCAGCAGCCCGGTACCCTCGGCGTTGACCTTGATGGCCCAGTCGTAGTCCTTGCCGCCACCCTGGAACGTAGCCAGGTGCAGCACGTACGTGAAGTCGTCAGGCAGTTCGGAATAGTCCGGCGTCGCGAGGTCGACCACACGCGTGGTGACCCCGAGTGCGTCGACCTTTTCGCGCGATCCGGCCTCGCTGAAGCGCGCGATGCCCCACACGTCGTTGTCGCGAGCCAGCGATTCCGCAAGCGGAAACGCGATCTGGCCCGCGGGTCCGGTGATCAAGATCTTCTCGCCGCTCAACATCGTTGGTTCCCCTCCGCCGGTTCGCGACCGGATCGTAGGGGAACCGGGCTCCCCAGCGCTCATACGCCGTGGTGCGCCAGCAACGCTTCTTCGGTGTCGTGGCCCATCAGGTGGTCGGATCCGACGTGCGGTGCACGCAAGACCGTCCGCTTGTCGAAGGCGGCGTCGCCAACGCGCTGACCGGTGAGCATCGGTTGGTTCGAGCATGCAGCACAGAAATGAGATGGTCCCCGATTCACGGTTTGGCAAACGGAATACATGGCACGAGTTCGCAATGTCGTGCGCTCTCTGACAGGGCAGTCGGTCGGCCCCTTTGCCATGATGGGCGGATACATCCGCTGGGGGAGACACGCGTGAGCGATCACTACGGTTTTGAGACGCTTGCAACAACCGTCGAGGACCGGATCCTCACCGTGAGGTTCAATCGCCCCGACCGGCTCAATGCGCTCAACGCGTTGATGCACTCCGAGTTGCGCGATCTATACGGCCGCATCGAACGCGACACCGCCGTCGATGTCGTCGTGCTCACGGGCGCGGGTAAGGCGTTCTGCGTCGGCGCTGATTTCGACCAGATGGAAGAGAACTTGGCGCGCGGCGGCTACCCCGACGGGCATCCGTCGCTGCTCGGCGAGGCCGCGACGATGGCGCGCAACATCCTCGCGATCCGCCAGCCGATGATCGCCGCGATCAACGGCGACGCGATAGGCCTCGGCGCCACGCTCGCGCTTTTCTGCGACGTGACCTACATGTCGCGCGGCGCGCGCATCGGTGATCCGCACGTGCGCGCCGGCATCGTCGCGGGCGACGGTGGGCCGGTGCTGTGGCCGATGCTCGTTGGCGCCAACCGTGCGAAGGAATACCTCATGACGGGCGATCTGCTCGGCGCCGACGAAGCAGAGCGCATCGGCCTCGTCAATCACGTCGTCGAACTCGACGAACTCGAGGCGGCGGCCATGAAGATGGCGCGCAAGCTCGCCGCGGGTCCACAGATCGCCTTGCGCTTCAACAAGCGCCTGGTGAACAAAGATCTCGAAGAGCGCGTCAACAAGTTGTACGACCTGTCACTGGCACTCGAGGCCATCACGTTCGAGACGCAGGACCACCAAGAAGCCGTGCGCGCCTTCCTCGAAAAGCGCAAGCCGGTCTTCGGCCAGAACCGCAACCAGAACTGAACGCCACCGATAATCCGTTGGGAGTCACCATGCCGGGCACCATTCCTCGCATCATCAGCGTCGACGATCATGTCGTCGAACCAGCCAACCTCTGGTCGAGCCGCCTGCCGGCGAAGTACCGCGAGCAAGGTCCGCACGTCGAACTGCTGCCCATGGGCACGCCCAAGCTCGACGGCGGCGGCTACATCGAGTCGCCGGGCACCGAGGGCAAGCCGATCGCCTGGTGGTTCTACGAGGACCATCGCTACTCGGTGAAGCGACTCATCGCCGCGGCGGGGTATAGCGCCGACGAGATCGGCCTCCAAGGCGTCACCTTCGACGAGATGCGCCCGGGTTGCTGGCAGCCCGAAGCGCGCATCGCCGACATGGAGATGAACCATGTCGAAGCCTCGTTGTGCTTCCCCAACTACCCGCGCTTTTGCGGCCAGTTGTTCATGCGCGGCCACGACAAGACGCTCTCCGACCTGTGCGTGAAGGCGTACAACGACTGGATGGTCGACGAGTGGTGCGGCTCGTCGAATGGTCGCCTCATCCCGCTGTGCATCGTGCAGCTCTGGGATGCCGAGCTCGCCGCAGCCGAGGTTCGGCGCAACGCCGCTCGAGGTGTGCGCGCCGTCGCGTTCAGCGAGTGCCCGGCGTGGCTCGGGCTGCCGTCGATCCACTCGGGTCACTGGGATCCGTTTTTCCGGGCGTGCGAGGAGACGGGCACGGTGCTGTGCATGCACATCGGTTCGGGCACCAAGACGTTCGGCACCTCCGCCGATGCCCCCGACGCAGTCACCGCCACCGGCATCTTCACGAACAGTGCGATGTCCATGATCGATTGGCTGTTCTCGGGCAACCTGCTGCGGTTCCCGAACCTCAAGCTGCTCTACGCCGAGTGCCAGATCGGCTGGATCCCCTACGTGCTCGAGCGCGTCGACGACATCTGGCGCACGCACCACTGGTCGCGAGACATGAGCACGGTGCCCGAGCCACCGTCGCAGCAGTACTACAACAACATGTACAGCTGCTTCTTCAAGGACCAGGTGGGCATCCGCATGCTCGACATCGTCGGCGAGGACAACATCTGCTTCGAGGTGGACTACCCGCACCAGGACGGCACCTGGCCCAACACGCAAGCTGTGGCGGAAAAGATCTTCGGGCACCTCACGCAGACCCAGATCGACAAGATCGCCCGCGGCAACGCCATCAAGATCTTCGGCCTCGACGCCTGAGCGCTTCGCGGCGCGCAAGACAGCGTTCCGACACGTCGTGATGGTCACCCACGATGCGGGGGAGGCGATCTAACTGGCTCGTTGCTCACCGCGTCAGGGGCAGTTCACGCGATACTGGTGCGGTGACTGATCGCAACGTTCTCGGCGCACCACTCGAACCCTGCGGAGTCGACCCCATGACCGGGTTCTACCGCGACGGATGTTGCTCCACTGGGCCGCAGGACATCGGCAGCCACACCGTGTGCGCCGTTGTCACGGCCGAGTTTTTGGCGCACCAGCGCGACATCGGCAACGACCTGAGCACGCCCATCCCGCAGTACCACTTCCCCGGCCTGGTGCCCGGCGATCGCTGGTGCGTCACCGCGCGCAATTGGCTCCGCGCCCACTACGACGGCGCGGCGGCGCCCGTGGTGCTCGCTTCCACCCACGAACGGGCGCTCGACATCATCACCATCGAGATCCTGCGTCAACACGCCGTCGACGTTCCGTCCGACCCGCGCGACCTCGAAGCCTGAGCCACCCATCACCGCGCTGAAGCGTCAGACACCTCTGCGGTAGTTCATGCTGCATCGCCGGCTCTCACGCGAGCGTGAGCGCCATGTGCATCTCTTTCATGGCGTTATTCAGATTCGAGCGGATGCGCTTGGGCTCACCAATCACCCGGTAGTCGCGGAAGGTCTTGAGGAACTCCTCGATGAACACCCGCCCCTCGAGCCGGGCGAGGTGCACCCCCAGGCAGAAATGCTCCGCCACGCCGAACGCGAGGTGGGGGTTGGGGTCACGGGTGATGTCGAACGCGTGCGGGTTCTCGAAGACGTCTTCGTCGCGGTTGGCCGACGTGTAGATCATGGCCACCTTCTCGCCCGCCTTCATCTCGACACCGCGCAGTTCGGTATCCGCCGTGAGCGTGCGGCGGAAGTAGTGCAGCGGGTTGGCCCACCGGAGGATCTCTTCCACCGCGCCCGGGATCTTCGCGTGATCGGCCCGCAAGGCGGCGAGTTGCTCGGGATGGTCGAGCAGCGCGGCGAGACCGCCCGACAGCATCGACTTGGTGGTGTCGTTGCCCGCAGTGACGAGCTGCACGAAGAATGTGGCGAACTCGGCCTCGGTCATGTACTTGCCCGAGAACTCGGTCTCGAGGATGAGTGACGTGAGGTCCTCACGCGGCTCCTCGTTGCGACGCTTCATCGCCCACTGATAGCCGTACAGGCCCATCTCCGACAGGCCGTTGCCGGCTTGACGGTAGGAGGAGTCCGCGTCACCACCGATATCGGGATCTTGGCTGGAGGTGTTCATCTCGGCCCACTGCTGGAGCTGATCCCAGTCCTCCGCGGGCAGCCCCATCAGCTCGCCGATCACTTGAGACGGCAGCTTCGAAGTGACCTCGTGCACGAACTCGACGGTGCCCTTCTGTGCCGCCTCGACCATGATCTGCCGGCAGATGGAACGGATGCGTGGCTCCATGCCCGCGATCACTCGCGGTTTGAACTGCGGCGCCATCGGACGGCGGAACGCGGTGTGGCGCGGCGGGTCCATGGACAACAACATGTTCGCGGCTGTGGCAAGCGACTCGGGCGTACCGTCCTCGAGCACCACGCTGCCGGTCTGCGCCGAGAACAACACGGGGTTCTTCGAGACGTGCACGACATCCGCGTGCTTGAGCACCGCCCAGTACCAGGTGCCGTCGGGCATCTCTTGCCGCCACACCGGGTGCTCGCGACGCAGGCGTTCGAAAGCCGCGTGCGGCGGCGCCTCGACATAGTTGTCCGGGTCGTAGATGTTGATCTGATCGATGGTCGACGCGCTCACCACTACCCCCTGGTCCGAACTCACCCCTGCAGTATCGCGGAGAAAAGACACATCAGCCGCGCCACACCCGTTGGCCCCCGGGGTAAGCCGCCGTGCCGTCGAGGGTCATCACCGTGCGGTCGAGCTCGTCGAGCAGGTCGAGGCTCGAGCAGATCATGCCGGTGCGATCGAGCGGACAGTCGCACAGCGCTATCGCCGCTTCGACCATGGCTTCCATCGACTCGATCTGGTCGTCGGTGACGAGGCCGCCGACCAGTGCAGCGGCGCCCTCGCTCATGACCGCGGCGCGTGGCTCGATGGTGTTGACACGTATGCCGAATGGGTACGTCTCGACGGCGAGGGCATTGGTCTCGCGATTGAGCGCCGCCTTGGTCGAGCCGTACAGCCCGATCTCCTGGGCCCGACCTGCGGTGCGGAACGGTGGACCGACCGCGTGCTTCGCGGACGCGCTCGAAACATTGAGGATCCACCCCTCGCCGCGCTCAGCCATGCCCGGGATGACCGCCTGGGCGAGGTCGAGCGGCGCGTGCACGTTCACCTCGAACATGAGGCGACGACGCTTCAGCGGATACGAAAGGAGCGACTGGTAGATCGCCGCAGCTGCGTTGTTGACGAGCACGTCGACACGCCCGTCGAAGAGCTCGAGCGCGCGTGGCACGACCGTGGCGCGACTGTCGGCATCGGCCAGGTCGGCCGCCACGGCTTCGACTCGCGTGCCGTACCGAGCGCACCTCGCGATGGTCTCGTTGAGGCTCCCGGCCAGATGGTCGTGCTTGTCGATGGTGCGCGCCACGATGGCCACGTTCGCCCCCTCGGCACAAAGGCGCTCGGCGATGGCCGCGCCGATGCCCCGGCTCGCTCCCGTGACGATGACGTTCCGACCTTCGAATCGCTTCACATGTCCCCCGTTTGTTCCACGGCTCAGGTGCCGCTTCGATATGGCGTTCGCTGCAGGTCGTCGACGAGGCGCACCAACAGGTGTCCGAGCTGGTCGCGCTCGGCGCTGGTCCAGCCCAAGAGCGCGTCGCGCAGGTGCTGATTGTTCACGTGCTGCAGCCGTTTCGCGAGCTCGGCGCCGCGCCCGGTGAGGCGCACCAGCACGACGCTCGCGTTGTCGGACGACGCCGACCGTTCGGTCAGTCCGGCATCGTCGAGCTTGCGGAGCTGACGGCTTGCCGCACCGACGTCCATGCGCGCCGCACGAGCTGCCTCCGCCACCGGTCGGGATTCGCCGTCGCGCAGCGCGCGCAAGATCTGCATGCCCTGTTGCGAGACGTGCAGATCGGCGGCGTCGGCGAGGCTCGACGACACGCGACGGCTCGAGAGCAGCCGCTGGAGTCGGTAGAGCCCGTTGCCGATATTGTCGAACCCTGACTCGACGCGGCTGTTGGTCACGAGTTGAGGAACTGCTGCGCGTGGTGGCAGATGTACTCGATGCCTTCGTCGTCTATTGCGTGGTTGCACGGCAGGATGAGGCCGGACTCCATCACACGATCGGCGTTGGGCAGCCCACCCGGCGCGATGCGATGCGGCTTGTCGGCGAATGCCGGCTGGCGGGTCACGTTGCCCGTCCACACCATGCGGGTGTCGATGCCCTGCGCCTCCATGTGCTGTTGGAACTCGGCGCGTCGTACTCCCGACTCGGGCTTGATGAGGATCGGGAACATGTGCCAGCCGGTCTCGATGCCGGGCGTGATGCGGGGCAGCACGAACACGTCTGGGTGCTTCGCAAAGAACTCGGCGAGCAGTGCGAAGTTGCGTTGGCGGCGCGCCAGGTTCAGCGGCAGCTTGCGCATCTGCACGACGCCGAATGCCGCCGAGATCTCGGCCGGTTCGAAGTTCCACCCGACCTCGTCGAAGATAAAGAGGTCGTCGTACTCCATACCGTCGATCTCGGAGAAGAACCGCTTGTCGCCCCGCTTGGAGCCGAACAGTTTCGGTTCGCTGCGCCGACCCCACCGACGAAGAAGCAGGGCGCGATCGAGAAGGTCATCGTCGTCGACGCACAACATGCCGCCGGTGCCGGCCGCGGTGATGATGTGCGAGAGCGCGAAGCTGGTGAGCGAGATGTCGCTGCGGGTGCCCGTGGGCGTCCCATGCAACGTCGCACCGAGGCAGTCGCACGAATCCTCGACGACCTTGAGTCCGTGTGCGTCGGCGATGACCCGGATGCGGTCCCAGTCGGGGCAGTTTCCGATGAGGTTGGGGGCGAGGATGGCCTTCGTGCGGGGCCCGATCGCCCCCTCGATCTGTTCGACGTCGATCTGGTAGGTGTCAGGCTCGACGTCGACGAACACGGGCACGATGCCGGCGCGCACCATGGGCGCGATATCGGTCGAGAACGTGACCGAGGAAGTGATGATCTCGTCGCCAGGTTCGAGGCCGAGCAGTTCGACCGCGAGGTAGAGCGCCGACGAGCCGGAGTTCACCATGACACCGCGACGCTTGCCGAAGCTCGCGGCCACGAGCCGTTCCATCTCCTTGACGTTCTTGCCGATGCGCAACGCGGTGGGACCGCCGCGCAGCACCGAGAGCACCGCCTCGATCTCTTCCTCGTCGTGGACGCTGCCGGCGTACTCGACGCGCTTCACGAGCGGAAGAACGCGGGGCTGGTGGCGCCGGCGGGAATCTTGTCGAGCGGGGTCGCGATCTCGTCGACTGCGGGCCCGATGTTGGCGGCGTACACGTCGAGCTTCGAGAGGTCGAACCCGTAGACCTCGGCTGCGTTCTCGGCGAGCACCTTGCGGAGGTCGGCTTCGCTCCATCCGGCGAAGCTGCGGCGCAGCGATTCCTTCGAATACGGCGACGTGGACTCGTGATGCGGATAGTCGCTGCCCCACATGACCTTGTCGATGCCCATCTCGTGGAAAAAGGCCGCGTCGCCGGGCGTCGGGAAGCTCGCGCCGACCCAGATGTTGCGGGCGAAGGTTTCGCTCGGGGTGAGGCTCGGCACGGCGTCGGAGGCCACGCCGAGTTCGCCCACCCGACCGTTCTTGACCTGCGCGTAGAGGCTGTCCATGCGGCGCAGGATCGGGAGCACCCAGTCGGATCCCTGCTCGGTGACCACCAGCTTCAGCTGAGGGAAGCGCTCGAACACGCCGCCCCAGATCATGTGCCAGAACGCCCGGTTGGCGTAGAAGCCGGTCTCCATGACAAACAAGAGGTTCTTGATCGGCGTGTCCGGGACCTTGGGGATGCCACTCCCACCGGAGTGATGCGTGACCGGCATGTCGAGCTCTTGGCAGGTGGCCCAGATCGGGTCGTACACCGAAGACGACAGTGGCTCGATCCACGGCGTGTCGGGCGAGGCGCCGGGCAGCAGCACGCTGTTGATGCCGTGGGCCTTGCACCAGCGGATGTCCTTCACCGCTTCGTCGACGTCGTTGAGGAAGATCTGGGCCTGACCGCAGCGCCGCGCCGGATCGGCCGCCACGAAGTCGGCGAGCCAACGGTTGTGGGCGCGGATGCCGACCAGGCGAAGCTCGAAGTCCTCGGGGTCGGGCGCCGGCGCGATCACGACGCCGGTGGGGAAGAACGGCGGGACGGTGTTCGGGAAGATGACTTCGGCTGCGACGCCCTCAGCGTCGAGATCGGCGTTGCGGCGATCGCTGTCCCAGTTGCGACTGCGGCCGTCGTCCTGCAGGTCGCGGAACGGATTCTTGTACTTGCCCCGCCACGCGTCGAACGTGGCCTGATGCTCGGTGGAGAGGTACTCGCGGTACTGAGCGTGATTGCCCCCCGCGTGACAGTCGGCCGAGATGATCGTGTAGCGAGGTGACGCAGTGGAGGTGGCAGCCATTCCCTCATCCTAGGGAAAGGTATTGACTGAGTCAAGAGATGTTCGCCGCGGGTCCAGGATGGGCAGCGCGGCCGGGGCCAGTCCTAGACTCGTGACGTGCCCGAGCGCGCCGTGATCGAGAAACTCGTGCTGGCGATTGATCAGACCGAGGTCACCGACATCCTCCGGCTGGGCCGAAACGTGTTGAGTCGGGTCGGTTGCGTCAAGATCTCCAGTCATCTCGTGCAGCGCATGCCGCCGGGCCGAGCATTCGAGTTCGTGCGCAACCATCGCGCTCGCTCGATCTTCTACGACGCGCGATTCGTCGACGATCGACCCGAGAACCTCGCGGCCGATATCCGCGTCGTCTGCGGCGACAGCAAGGTGCCGCTTCGCCCACCCGAGTTCGTGAGCGTGCACCACGCAGTCGGCCGCAAAGGTCTCGTCGCGGCAGTCACCGCCGCCGAGGGCCGCACCGAGGTCGTGGTGTTCCTCGGGTCGTCCAACTGGGGCCCCGACGACTACGAGCTCATGCACGACGCCCGGGCCGAGGATGTCGTACGCAAGTGGGCGCGCATCGCCGCAGACGCTGGCGTGAAGTCGGTCATGTGCGCGGCCGCCGACGCATGGGTGATCAAAGACGATCCAGAGTGCCGACATCTGCTCGTGTACGGCACCGGCGTGCGCGACGAGGGCGAGCTCAGCGGCGGACACAAGCGCATCATCTCGCCCGAGCTCGCGCTACGGAACGGGGTCGACTACCTGGTGGTCGGCACACCGATCGTGGGAGCGCAGCACCCGGCCGCCGTGCTCGACCGCTATGCCAACGCGGTCCGCACGCACCGCCGGCGACGCTGACCCGACGAGGCGCGTCAGCGGGGGGTGTCGCCGAGGATAGATACCCGATGCATGACCCTGCGACCGACGAAGTCGCGCATGACGCAGTGCATCGTGCAGCGGTTGTCCCACATCACGAGGTCGCCGACCTGCCAGCGGTGCCGATACTGGAACCGCGCTCCCGTGGCATGGGCGTAGAGGTGCTCGAGCACGGCGCGACTCTCATCGGGCGCGACGCCCTTGAGTGCCCGCGTGTAGACCGGGTTCACGAACAGTGCCTTGGCGCCGGTCTCGGGATGGGTGCGCACCACCGGATGCTCGAAGCGGCGAGTCGACAACAGTGCGTTCGCGTACGACTCTGCGGTGCCGTTGCCGGTGTTGTACGCGAGCTCGCTCGTGCGTGAAAGGTCGTGCAATGCCATCGCGCCATCGAGGTAGCGCTTCATATTCGGCGACAGGGCTTCGTATGACGCCGTGGTGCTAGCCCAACAGGTGTCGCCGCCGACGGCCGGGATGATGCGGGCCGACAGCAGGGTGCCGAGTGGCGGTTCGGGCAGGAACGTCTCGTCGGAGTGCCACATGCTGGCCACGTTGCCCTGCTCCGAGTCGAGCACGCTCACACGTTCGAAACCCTCGCCGAGGTTGGGGAAGAACGCGTGCACCTCGGTGTCGCCGAACTGGTCGGCGATTGTCAGGTGCTGCCCGGGAGCGAGATCCGGCGCGCGCATCACCAGCACCTGGTGCTCGAGCAGCGCCTTCGACAGGCCGGCCAACGTTGCATCATCCAACGGCGCGTCGAAATCGATGCCCTCGACCCGGGCGCCGATCACGGAACCGAGCGGGGTCACGTCCATCGAAGCGTCACCATCCCTCGCCCTGCGGGGCGAGGCCGAGAAGGATGCGACCCGCTCCTTCGGCGATCGAGTCGTCGTAGGCCTTGAACAGGCGGGCGATGTGCAGATCGCGCACGCGCCGCTCGAGGCCCACCGAACGGAACGCGCCGCTCGTGCCGGCTGCGGTGAACAGCAGCTCGCCGACGCGCATCATCTGGCGCGCCGCGTGGACGAAACCGAGACGGGTGCGGGCAATGGCGTCGGTGGGGTCGGCATGCCCGTCGACCATGATGGTCCACGACTCGGCCATGGAATCGAGCACGAACGCGCGTGTCGACTCGACGATGGCCGTGGCTTCCGCGAACGCGGCCTGCACATTGCGCCGCTCGCGCAGCACCGTCGACGAGCTCGTGGTGGACGCGCCCTTGGCGAGCTCGCTGAACGCATCGAGCAGTCCGAGACCCAACCCGATATTGATCGCCGCGGTCGGCGCCTGCGCGACGATGCGCATCAGCCGCGGGTGATACAGCAGCGGGGCACCGGGCAGCTCACCGCCGAACGACGACGTGAACCGGGAAGGCACGAAGACGTCGGCGGCGACAAAGTCGTTGCTGCCCGAGCCCCGCATGCCCATGACATCCCACACCCGGATGATCTCGACGTCGGTCGGGCGCACGAACATGGCGCGCATCGTGCCGGCGTGATCGCCGTCGAGCACCTTGCACATGGCCATGACCCAGGTGGAGTGCTCAATGCCACTGCCGAAGTCCCACCGGCCGCTGAAGCGATACCCCCCGGGCACCACGTTCGCGGTACCGAGAGGCCGCGACGAGCCGGCGAGGCGCAGATCGCCCGGCACCGCTCGCATCTCGCGCACCACATCATCGGGCAGCCACGCCGTGAGGTAGGTCTGGGTAGTGGACAACATGGCGACCCAGGCCATCGAGCCGTCGGCCCGGGCAAGCTCTTCCATCACGCGGTACGTCGTAAACGGGTCGAGCTCGGGGCCGCCGACCGCCTGCTTCGCATACAGCCGGAACAGCTCGGCGTCGTTCGCCATGGTCACGAGCTCGTCGGGGATCTTCTGGCCCCGCTCGATCTCGTCGACGTGGTCCCTCGTCACCAGCGCCACCCGGCGAGCCGCTTCGATGTACTTCTCTTGCACGAAAGGAGGATCGGTACGCATCGAACATCACGGTACCCCGCCTGCGTGAATTGCTGCCTCCTCGGCCGACGCTGGGCCAGCGATACACTTCGGAAATGGCCACCAAGACTGCATCGACAAAGGCCGCAAAGACCCTTGCGGCGTACTCGCACATGAACATCGTCGCCGACGACCTCGCCGCCGCCCGCGAGTTCTACGGCACGAAGCTCGGGCTCACCGAGATCCCGCGCCCCGACTTCGGAGTACCGGGTGCGTGGTTCCGCCTCGGCCCATCGCAGTTCCACATCATCGAGGTGAAGGAGATGCCCGACCTCAAGGGCACGGCGCCGCACTTCGCCATCCAGATCCCCACCGACCAGTTCGAGCCGACCATCGGTGCGCTCAAGGACGCGGGCATCGACTTCTTCTCCGACATCCGCACCCGCGAGGACTTCGGCGTGCCAGTGAAGACCGCGTTCTGCAAAGACCCGGCGGGTAACCTCATCGAGTTCACCGACGTCGCCCTGTTCGGGGAATAAGTGACCGTGGTCTGTTTGGCGCCCGAGTTGGTCGTCATTGATTACGCGGTCGAAGTCGTGCTCGCCTGACCGGCAGAAGGGCCGCTACTTCGGGCGGTACTTCGCAATCGCCTCGCGCGTTGCGTCCTGCATCGCACCGAAGAAGGTGCCGGCGTTGTCACCCACGTAATCGATGCTCGCGACGCGGCCGGCATTCATGTCGCGAACCGCAGGAATCACTGTTTCCGCGAACAACGCATAGCTGCGCTTGGTCGCTTCCCATGTTGCGCAGTTGTTGGCGAGGAACAGGAACGAGCCGAAACCTCCGGTCTTTTCGACGAGCCGCTGGATCGTGGCGATCGCGTCGTCGGGCGTTCCGACCGTGGGCACACCGAACACCGGAAGTCCGTTGGTCATCCAGTGGTCGAGCGCGGCGCCGGGCGACGTCGCGAATGGCAGCTTCGACTTGCTCATGCCCTCCATGTACCCGCAGAGGTCGAGGATGCCGTGCTCCACTTCGGCCCGCGCCTGCTCGCGCGTCTCTGCCAGGTGCATCGACGCGACCACGCGCCAGCGCGACCGGTCGGCCGGGTGGCCGTTGTCGGCTCCGACCCTTTCGCGCACGCCCCAGTTGCTGTCGAGCGCGTCGAAACCGCGAGCGTCGGTGGCCGACAGCGAGAGCATCGAGAGCCCTAGCCGGCCAGCGAGCGTGGCCCCGGCCGGGGAGGCCATCGACGCCACCGCGACCTCGATTCCCTCGGGGTTGTAGGGAGTCAGCTGCAAGCGAGCGTTGTCGACGGTGAACCAACTGGTGGTGCGGGACACCGCGTCGCCGCGCAGCAACGGAAGCATCACCTCGGCCGCCTCGACCATCATGTCGCGCTGGTCACGTGGGTCGATGCCCATCATGAACGCGTCGCTCGGCAGCTGTCCCGGACCAATGCCCAACATGACGCGACCCCGCGTCATGTGGTCGAGTTGCATGATGCGATCGGCCAGGATATACGGGTGGTGATAGGGCACCGAGTTCACGCCGGTGCCGAAGCGGATACGGGTGGTGCGCTCCCCCGCGGCGGCGATCATCAGCTCGGGCGACGCGATCGTCTCGTAGGCCCCCGAATGATGTTCGCCGTACCAGATCTCGTCGAAACCCAACTCGTCGAGGTGCACCGCGAGCTCGATGTCGCGGCGTAACTGCAACGTGGGGTTGCCCTTGGGGCTATGGAACGGGGCGACGAACGCACCGAAACGCATGTGACCGACAGCACTCATCTGACGAACCGTACCGGGTCTGTCGCCGGCACGGCACCCACGGGCGTGCCGACTCCGCAGCGTGGCGCGAGACTGCGCCACGTGCGCCGCTCCATCGATTATCACGCTCTCGAACCCGACGATCTCCCGTTGCTCGATGACGGCGAGGATGACGAACGGGCCACGCCGATCGCGTGGAACGTTGCGGTGAGCGACGACTACGTCGACGCCGAGCCGCGGGTGGTGCTCACCATCGAGGAGATCGGGCACGCTGGCTACGGGCTCGTCGCCCACCTCCCCCCGGCGATGGCCCGGCGCCTCCGTGACGCTCTGCGTCGCGCGCTTCGCGAGATCGGTGAGGACCCGGGCGCATGACCGTCGCGGTGCCCGCCCCGACGCGCCGCAGCGAGACGTTCGCTGCGCTGAAGGTGCACAACTTCCGCCTCTACATAGTCGGGCAGACCATCTCGCAGGCCGGTGCGTGGATGCAGGCCATCGGCCAAGGATGGCTGGTGTTGCGCCTCACCGACTCCGGCGTATCACTCGGCATCGTGGTCGCGCTTCAAGCGCTTCCGGTGTTGTTTTTGGCGCCAGTGGGCGGCCTCATCGTCGATCGGGTCAACAAGCAGCGACTGCTCATCGCCACGCAGGTGCTGAGCGGCGTGCAAGCGATCCTCCTGTGGGCCCTCGTGTCGAGCGGGTCCGTCGAACTGTGGATGGTGTACCTACTCGCGCTGGGGCTCGGGTTCGTGCTCGTGCTCGACAACCCGGTGCGCCAATCGATGCCCATCGAGCTCGTCGGTCCCAAGCTGCTGACCAACGCGGTCACGCTGAACAACATCAACTTCAACGTGTCGCGTGTCTTCGGTCCGGCGCTGGCCGTCTTCACGATCGGACAGCTCAGTATCAGCGCGTGCTTCCTCATCAACGGCATCACGTTCGGCACCGTGGTCATCGCCCTCGTACTGCTGCGCACCGACGAGCTTCACATCCAGCCCCGTCAACCGCGAGCGAAGCGACAAGTGCGCGATGGACTGCGCTACGTGTGGCGCACCGAGAACCTCCGAGTGCCCGTGCTCATGATGTTCCTCGTCGGCACCCTCACCTACGAGACCGCAGTGACCCTGCCACTGCTCGCCAAGCAAACCTTCGACGGCGACGCGGGCACCTACGGTCTCTTCACCGGTGCCATGGGTGTGGGTGCGGTGGTGGGAGGGCTTGGCTTTGGGGCGCGCATGCGCGTGACACCGGGACTGTTCTTGCGCCTTACGTTCGTCCTCGGGCTGCTCATGATGGTGTGTGGCGCCGCGCCCACGCTATGGCTCGAGGTCGCCGCTCTGGTCGCCCTGGGCGGGGTGTCGGTCTGCTTTCTCGCAGCCGCGAACGCGATCCTGCAGCTGACCACGCCACCCGAAATGCGCGGCCGGGTGCTTGCGCTGTGGTCGATGGCCTTCATGGGCACCGTACCCATCGGCGGTCCGCTCGTCGGCTGGATCGGCGAGCACATCGGGGCCCGGTGGGGCATGTACGTCGGCGGTGCCGGTCCGCTGATCGCGGCCACCATCGCCTGGCCGATGCTCGCCCGTCTCGAAGGCGGGCTCGGCCGGGCGCCCGTATCCGGCGCGGTCACGTAAGGCCCCACGAACCACGCCATTGGGCACGCCGCGACCACCAAAGGGGTAAATGTCCGTACGGCCCGTGCCGATACACCTCGCATGCGGGCTCGCATATGGAGGTAGCCCACGTGCGTCGTTTCGTTTCCCTACTGCTCGCAGTCGCGTTCCTCGCCGCCTCGCTCGCGCTCGTCGCCCCGGCTGCGCCAGTCGCCGCGGTGGCCGGCGGGTGGGCATGGTCGACCGACTACGCCACGGAACAGCTCGGCGACCCCTGGGACTTCTCCAACGCCGAGGACTGGGACGTCCAGGCCCGTGCCGAATCGCCCGGGGCCACCGGCTCGGTCGTCGGCGGGGTGCTGAGCTTTGATCAGACCCGGCCCGCCGGCGGTGTGCTGCTCGGCTCGGCGCATTACGGCGACGAATCTCTGCAATGGGGCCGCAGCACCTGGCTGCGGCCGATCAAAACCAACGCGTACCGCACGCTCTCGTTCCGACTGTACGAACCATCGGCGCCAAGCGTCGGCGGAATCGAGCTCCTCTCCTGCGGCGGCACGGTGGGCAGCTGTGCCACACACCTCAACTTCTTCCCTGCCGCCGGGTGGAACGACTACTCGATCACGCTGCCAGCCGGACTGAACGTCTACTCCGTGCTCATCGTGCCCGGGCCAGATCAACGCAGCGGCTTCCAACTCGACTGGGTGCGCATCACCCGCGACGGCGGCCGGCTCAGCCCACTGGGCGACGGTGCGTCCGAGCCGGTACCGGTGGTGATCGACCCCGATCGCGCCGGTGGTCAGGACTACGCGGCGTCCGTTCGGGGTAAGGCCTGGACCTTCGATGACGGCTCTGACATCGCCGGAATCTACGACCTCGACAGCATCTCGTACGCCGGCGGTGCGTTCAGTAGCTGCAGCACCACGAACGACCCGGCGATCGTGCTCGCGATGGGTGCCCCGCTCGCCGCCAACATCTACAACCGGGCCAGCGCCCGGGTCTGGTACGACGGCGGCTTCGGACTCGCCGACGAACCCGGGGGCGGAATGGTCGCCCGACTCAAGTGGCACATCGTGGACACCGACGGCTACCAGACGTCGCAGGACATCGTGGTGTACCCCGGCTGGAACGACATCGACCTCACGATGCTCACCTTCCCGGCCAGTGCCGTCACAGAGCCCGACATCGGCCTCGGCGCGGGCTGGGTCGGCCTGATCGACGAGATCCGCTTCGACTTCCACGAGGACCCGGGCCGCCGATGCGTCGCTATCGACAGCTTCGCGATCCGGGCCACCGACGAGGCGCGTCCGTCGTTCACAATTCGCTACCGAGATGACGCTCGCGGCATCGGCTCGCCGGCGCCCGGGACGACCGCCGAGATCTTCCTCGACACGTCCTTCGGTACGTTCGCGGGCACGCGCATCGCCAATGGTCTCGCCGTCGGAATTGGGCAGAACGCGTACAACTGGCGCGGCGGCTCCGTACCGAAAGGCACCTACTTCCCGTGGGTTCGCTTGACCGACCCGGCCGGACACGCGTCGTCCGCATACGCGCTCGGCCCGCTCGTGTACTCGGGCACACCTCCCCTCGCGGCGCGCATCGTCACCCCAACCCAGAGCGGGGCACCCGGTGGGGTTTCCGCGGTGCTCGCCAACATCACCATGACCGAGGGCACCGGCGGCGGCTACGTCACGGCGGACAAGTGCTCGACCTTCGGCCCGGCATCGCCGTTGAAGTCGAACGGCAACTACAGCGCGAACCAAAACATCGCGAACCTCGCTGTGGTGCCGATCGCATCCAATGGTGCGTTCTGCATCTTCAACGAGAGCCCCGTGCACCTCTTGGCGGACGTGCAGGGCTACTTCTCACCCAACGGCAACCTCCGCTTCACCCGCTCGGGCCCGACCCGGGTGCTCAACACCCGCACCGGCGCACGCGTCGCCAAAGGATCCGTGACCCGGGTGAACTCGGGCGCGCCGGGCGGCGCCGATGCAGTGCTGGTGAACCTCACGATGACCGACGGGGTGTCCGGCGGCTTCGTCACCGCGGATCGTTGCTCTGCGCTCACGAACCTGCCGCCCACCAAGTCGAACGGCAACTTCGTACCGCAGCGGAACGTTGCGAACCTCGCGGTGGTGCCGATCGACAGCAACGGATCGTTCTGCATCTACAGCGAATCCGACGTCCATCTCCTCGCAGATGTGCAGGGCTTCTTCTCGACCGGCGGCGCGCTCGGCTTCACGTTGCTCGATCCGCGACGCGTGCTCGACACCCGGGCGGGCAAACACCCGACGGCCAACTCGATCACGCGCGTGGACCCGGGCATCGGCGCGGCGGATGCGGTGCTCGTCAACATCACGATGACCGAGGCATCAGGAGGTGGTTACATCACGGCTGACCGATGCAGTGCACTCGCTCCCGGGTTCCAGTCGAAGTCGAACGGCAACTTCACCGACGGCCAGAACATCGCGAACCTGACCGTGGTACCGCTCGATCCCGACGGCACGTTCTGCATCTACACCGAGCACGCCGTCGACCTGCTCGTCGATCTACAGGGCACGTTCACGAGTGGCGGCCCGTTGAAGTTCACGTCGATCGCCCCCGACCGCCGCCTGGACACCCGCATGCCGTGAGCTGGCTCGGGCCACGGTCGCGCACGCCAGGATGTGCACCCGCGCGTTTCGGCGGCATCGACGAGACCCTGCTGGCGGTGCTGGCGCCCCGCGATGTCAACGAGCTGTCGCTCGTGCGGTCGACCTCACGAGCGACCTAGGGCGGCGACCTCGCTCGCGATGGTGGTCGAATCGCCATGACCGGTGTGCACCGTGGTCGCGTCGGGCAGCGTGAACAGCCGCTTGCGGATGCTGCGCACGATGAGGTCGTGGTCGGAGAACGAACGACCCGTAGCGCCCGGGCCGCCGTTGAACAACGTGTCGCCGCTGAACAGCACACCGAGCGACGGTACGTGCAGGCAACAGCCCCCCGGCGAATGACCAGGCGTGTGGATCACGGAGACATCGCCGCCGGCGACCGAGAACCGATAGCCATCGGATAGCGGCGCATCGACACGACGAGCCGCATAGACCATGTCCCACAACATCGTGTCGTCGGGGTGCAGCAGGATCGGGGCGCCTACCGCGTCGGCGAACTCGGCCGCGGCGTTGATGTGATCGTTGTGGCCGTGGGTGCAGATGAGCGCCTGCACCTTGCGGCCACCAACCGCCGCGACGATGGTCGCCGCGTCATGAGCGGCGTCGAGCACGACCACCTCGTGATCGTCTCCGAGGATCCAGATGTTGTTGTCGACCTCGAAGTCGTCGCCGTCGAGGCTGAAGGTCCCGTGCGTGATGAGGTGCTCGATGCGCAGGGTCATCGCGGGTTACAGCACCACGACCGACCGAAGCACCTCGCCGCGCTCCATGCGGTGGAACGCGGCCTCGACGTCCTCGAGGCCGATGGTCTCGCTGACAAACTTGTCGAGGTCGAGCCGTCCCTGGAGGTGCAGATCGATGAGCATCGGGAAGTCGCGTGACGGCAGGCAATCGCCGTACCACGACGACTTGAGCGAGCCTCCCCGTCCGAAGATCTCGATGAGGGGCAACTCGATCTTCATGGTGGGGTTCGGCACCCCGACGAGCACGACCGTACCTGCGAGGTCGCGCGCGTAGAACGCCTGCTCGTAGGTCTGCGGCAGACCGATCGCTTCGATGCACACGTCGGCCCCGTTGCCGCCGGTCAGCTCGCGGATGCGGGCCACCGCGTCCTCGCGCGACGAGTTCACCGTGTGCGTGGCCCCGAACTGCGTGGCCCACTCGAGCTTCTTGTCGTCGATGTCGACCGCGATGATGGTGTGCGCACCGGCCAAGCGCGCGCCGGCCACTGCGGCATCGCCCACGCCACCGCAGCCGAACACTGCCACCGAATCGCCACGACCCACGTTGCCAGTGTTCATGGCCGCGCCGAAGCCCGCCATGACGCCGCAACCGATGAGCCCCGCGACCTCGGGCCGAACCGATGGATCGACCTTGGTGCACTGCCCGGCCGCCACGAGGGTCTTCTCGGCGAACGCGCCGATGCCGAGGGCCGGTGACAGCGGGCGGCCGTCCAGGGTCATCTTCTGCGTGGCGTTGTGGGTCGCGAAGCAGTACCAGGGCCGGCCACGCAGGCAGGCCCGGCAGTTGCCGCACACGGCTCGCCAGTTGAGGACCACGAAGTCCCCGGCGGCCAGGCCGGTGACGCCCGGACCGACCGCTTCGACCACCCCAGCGGCCTCGTGGCCGAGCAGGAAGGGAAAGTCGTCGTTGATCGCACCTTCGCGATAGTGCAGGTCGGTGTGGCACACACCGCACGCCTGCACCTGCACCAGTGCTTCGCCCGGACCGGGATCGGGAACGTCGATGATTTCGATCGAGACGGGCAGGCCTTTGCCCTTCGCGACGACAGCACGAACCTTGTGTCCCACGGCGATTCTCCCCGGATGACGGCGACTTTGACGGCGTCAACCTAGTGGCTGACGCGGGGTGCGCCGGCACCGCTCAGCGGCGGTTCGGGGACTGCGTGGTGGTGGTCGACGGCTGCGGGCACTCGGGCCGGCACTCTGCTTCTTCGACTCGATCGACTTCGTGGCTGAGTAAGAAGTGTGGGACGCGCATCGCCCAAAGCTTCCGCTCGACATCACCATCTGTTCGCCCCGCCGGGCCGTTTCCCGTCAGACGTCGAGATAGCGCCAGACGGCGAACGTCGAGCCGATCACACCGACCAGGCAGCCGATCGCCAACAACATGAGGCTCGTCGACCAGACTTCGCCGCTGGTGACACGGAAGTACTCGAACAGGTTGATTCGCTGCACCTTGGGGAACAGCCACTTGTTCACCCCGACCAGGACGCCCGCCGCCCCGGCGGCACCGACGAGGCCGTGGACCAACCCCTCGAGCATGTAGGGAATGCGGATGAACCAGTTCGTCGCGCCGACGAGCTTCATGACCTCGATCTCGCGACGTCTCGACATCATCGCCGTGAACGTGGTGTTCAAGATGAGCAGCACCGCCACGGCCAACAGGATGAGAGCCGCGGCAAGCAGACCGATGCGCACGAGGTTGGTGAGCGATTCGAGGTTGCGCAGTGTCTCGCTCGCGTAGCGCACCTCATAGACCCCGGGTTTGTCCTCGAACTGCTTGCCCAGCTGCGCGATTGCGTCCGCGTCGTTGTCGACCGGTACGACGCGGTACGACGGCGGGAGCACGTTCTGGGAGATCGAGTCGATCAGCTCTTGCTTGTCGGCGAAGAGCTTCTTGAACTCCTCGTAGGCCGCGGCCTGATCGAGGTACTTGTAGGACTTGACCTCGGAACCCGACTCGTCGAGGACCTTGCGGATCGCGGTGTCCTCGTCGGGGGTGGCGGCGGGCTTCATGAAGATGATGAACTCGATGCCCCCCTTCCACTGCGAGGTGAGGGAGTCGGCGCCCTTGCCGACGAGGATCGACACGCCGAACAGCGCGAGGCACACGAACACCGTGAGCACGGCGGCGACGGTGAGCCACACGTTGCGCCACAGGTTGGTTCCGGTCTCCCGGATCAGATATTCGACTCGCAA
>WLNW01000003.1 GCA_009699605.1 Actinomycetota bacterium
CACCAACTTCGACGAAGCCGACGTGCTGGCCCGCAACGGCATCTACCCGAAGGTCTTCCACGAGTTGCTCACGCGAGGCGTGGCGCTCGCGCCCGGTGCCTACGAGGTGCTCTTCCCGAGCCTTGCGCACTCGGCGGAAGATCTCGCGCAGACTTTCGACGCCTGCGCGGCCGCGGCCAAGGCGGTCATGGCCGGCTGATCCTGCTCAGCGATCGAGCTTGGCGCGGATCGCGTCTCGTGCCTCGACGAACTCGAGTCGGTTCTCGAAGAACGCGAACCGGGCCCGCACCTGGGCGGAGGGGGACGGGCGTGCCCCACGATTGAGCGTCCATGCCATGAACGACTCGGCCAGGTCCTCGTGCACGCTCGACGACGCGTATTCGCTCACGAACTTGCGGATGTCCGTCGGTGCAGGTTCGGCCGTTCCGGCCCAGAACTCGTCGTGCCATGCGACGAGCGCGGACCCGAACTTCGCGCAACCGATCTCGATACGCAACCCGTCGCAGCGAGTGCGCGACGCTGCGTTCGACGTCAGGTCGTCGGTGCGCAGCGTCAGCATGTGTGCGTACTCGTGCACCATCGTGTCCTGGAGCACCTCGTCGGTCTCGGCCGGGTCGATCGACAGCACCCAGCTGTCCGGGGCGACCGACGAACGATGCACCATGCCGAGCGTGGCGTTTCGACCGTCGCTGATCACGTTCATCTGGCGGATCGACAGCACGGCGTCGTCGGGCAACGTGGACTCGACCAGATCCCACAGCCGCGAGTCGCGGGCGAGATCGGTGCTCGCCGCGGGAATCGCCGGGCGGCCGTCGGCCACGGCGTAAGACGCGAGGAGCACGAGCGTTGCGTCTGCGTAGTGCACCGACTCGGTGGCCCGGGCGGCGCGGCCTGCAGAACGCTCGCTCGTCTGCGCGGTGGCGATGGCGGCGAGCGCACCCGATGCAGGGCCTGGGTGGGCCGCCACGTGGACCCAGCTGGTGGACAGAGTCGCGGACGCGATGACCGCTGCGAGGAACCCGAAGTGTCGGCGCGTGCCCATGAACGCCGAGTGTGGTCCACGTTCACCATCTCGGGCATGAGGCGAACGGACCTCTTGGCAGAACCTTCGGCACGGGGCAGGCCCGACTTGAGGGTTCCGGAGAAGAGTTCCCGATCAGCCCTTGGTGGCGGCGACGGAATCGGGCACGAGGCGGACGAGCACCGCGATGGCCTTGTATGCCGCTTCGGCCGGACCGAGCTCGTCGGGGCGCAACAGGTTCGCCATGATGCGTAAGGCCCACTCCATCAGCGAGTGCGACTGCATGCCGACCCGGGTGAGCTCACGCATGAGCCGCGGGTTGCCGATGATCTTGGCGAACAGCCGGGCGACCTTGAAGTACAGCCGGAACTCTTCGTCGAGCAGGCGCGGGTACTCCTGGATGGCGAGCCCGTTACCGGTGGCGAGTGCCTCGGCGACGAGCGTGGCCGCGAGCCGCCCGGTTTCGTAGGCGTAGTCGATGCCCTCGCCGTTGAACGGGTTGATCGAGCCCGCGGCGTCACCGGCGATGAGCCAGTTCGGCCCCACCTTCGGCCCGACGGAACCGCCCATAGGCAGGCGCCCGCCGGTGGGCGGCGCGACCGGCGACTCAGGATCGATCTGCCAGTGCGCGGGCAGCGTGGCCGCGAACTCTCGCATCAGGTGCGTGGTGTTGATGCTCTTCCAGTCGCGGAACGTGGACAGCAGCCCGATGCCCACGTTGATGGTGCCGTTGCCGACCGGGAAGATCCAGCCGTAGCCGGGCAGCGAGTTCCCGGCGCGGTCGCGCACGTCAAGCGCGCTCTCGATCCATGGGTCGTCGTGCATCGGGCTCTCGAAGTACCCGCGGATGGCCATGCCTTGCGGGTAGGAGCGATCACGGGCCGTGCCGAGCGCGCGACCGAAGCGCGAGTTCGAGCCGTCGGCCACGATCACGTACCGGGCTGCGATGTCCTCGGTGCGGTCGTTGTCGTGGTCGCGGACCGTGGCGCCAACCACCATGCCGTTGCGCAGCAGCGGGGCCAGGGCTTCGGTGTGGCTTCGCAGCACGGCGCCGCGCCGCACGGCGTTCTCCGCCACGAACGTGTCGAGCTCGGCCCGCCGGATCACGTAGCCGAAGTTCGGATAGATGGGGTGGTCGGGCCACTTCATCTCGATCGTGCGGTTGTGGGCGATCGCCCGGAGCCCATCGACGCGGTGGTAGCGGGTGAGCACGTCCGTGAGGCCCATGTCGTGGAGCTGTTTGACCCCACGCGGCGTGATGCCGTCACCGCAGGTCTTCTCGCGCGGGAACGACTTGCGCTCGACGAACACCACATCGAGACCGTGCTCGGCCGCCCAGTACGCGGCACTCGAACCGGCCGGCCCCCCGCCGATGACGAGGAGATCGTGCATCAGCCTGCAGCAGGTGCGAGGTTGGTGATGAGCTTCTCGACGTCCTCGAGCGTGAGCGTGAGGGGGAAGGACGCGGGCAGGGCCGGGTTTTCGGCGAGGGTCTTCAGCTGCTCGAGGTCGGCTTCGGTCTGGCCACCGAAATGGATCCGCTCGTAGTAGACGACGGCGAGCAGCTGCTTGGCCGTGAGTTGCGCAGCCCAGGCCGGCATGCCGCCTGCTACCGGTCGGTTGGTGGCACCGTAGCTACCGATGGCCTTGAAGCCTTCGGAACCACGTGCGAGCCACTCGACGTGATGGGCGAAGTCGGGGAACGTGGCGAGGAGCACGCCATTCGTGAAGCCCGGGATGGCGCCGGCGCCGCCGCCCGTGGCGCCATGGCACCCCGCGCACTTGGCGTAGATGGCCTCGCCTTCGGCGAGTACCCCCTCGGCGTGGACATGAGGTTTGGACAGCGTCTGGACATAGAGGAAGGACCAGAGCGGCAAAAAGAGCAGCACTGGGGCGGCCCACCACGGGATCTTCTTGCGTGCGTTGGCGGCCCGCACCTCGGGCGTGACGACGACTTCGGGCTTCTTCGCCGCGACCACGGGCGCAGATGCTGCGGCCTTGGCGGGCGACGAGGCCGTGGTCGCTGGCGCGGTCGAACCACCGGTGGCCGAAGCTGTCGCCGGGCCGGCGTCGCCGCCGAGGCCGAGCGCGGCGCGTCGCGCCCGGGAGCGCTCGAGGAGGTGCTCTGGAATCTCGGTCAACGAATCCTCCGCAGGACTTCTGGCGGCGTCTCGAACGTCCGAAGCGGGTGCTCTCGCAGCCGCCACCGGGCGCCCGGAACCGTCTCAGCCTATGCGGATCTTGTCATGATCGGCCAAGCCGGGGTGGCATTCCCCGACCGGCGCAGAGGTCGGCTCCGAGGGCGCCGCCGCGGCACATGAACCGCAGCTTTCGATGTGCCACGCCCAGAAGGCCCGTGCTAAACAACGCCTCACATGCCGGTCCTGACCGGCGCGTCAAAGGTGTCGCTCCCGATCCTGCTCCTCGACCCCGCCCACGCAACCGGCGAGGCCTCGTAGAAGTCAGTATCCCCGGACGCCGCTTGCTTGCTCGTACAATTGTGATCGGATTCACGAGGGAGGTGCTCGCCACGTGCTCAACGTCGCTTTCTGGTCCTCGGTGATCGTGGCTGCTGCACTCGTCGGCGGCATCTACTGGTACATGGGCCGCCGTCCGGTTGGCACCCCGCTGACCTGGGGTGAAGCCATGGTCGCCGCGGTCTACGTGTTCTTCTTGCTGTTCTGGGTCTATGGCGTCGTGCCCCACCAGTGGCTGACCTGGGCCGACAACGAGCTGCGCTGGCGGCCCGACAAGATCTTCCTGCAGCCGCGCACCAAGCCTGCGGCGTGCTCGTGGGAATGGGGTACGGCCAAGGGCTGCATCAAGTGGCCCCTGCCCATCACCGTGTCCTGGCAGACCTTGCGCGACATCGTTGCCGTGGGCATCTACGGCATCGAGCTCGGGGGCATGGGCATGCTCTGGGTCAAGTGGCAGAAGCGGGGCCAGAAAGCCGCTGTCGCCGTCGAGAAGTCCGACTTCGGGCGGCCGCTCGTGCGCGAAGGAAGCAACTGATGGGGGCCGGTGACGCCAACCCACCGATGCCCGAGTGGAGCGACGGCTATGTCCTCCAAGAGGTCGACGCGGAATGGCTCTCGAAGGCGGTCAAGCCCAAGCAATTCATCCACATTGACCAGTCCGAGTGCATCATGTGCGAGGGATGCGTCGACATCTGTCCGTGGAAGTGCATCCACATGGTCACGCCCGATGTCATTGCTGAGGCAATTGGCACTGAGCGCCCCGGGGCCGACCCCCAAGATCACGTCGTCTTCCTCATCGATGACGACGTCTGCACCCGTTGTGCGCTCTGTGTCGACCGGTGCCCCACCGGCGTCATCATCCTCGGCAAGGTCGGCGCGCCGCCGGCCACCGGCGATCCACACCAACGCACCAACACGTACGGCTACGGCTACGGCATGCGGCTCGGCTGAGCGCAGAGGAACTAGGAGTACACGACAGTGGCGACGACCAAAGCGCCGATCGGCGAGAAGCTCGCCAAGATCACCCAGCAGGTGCAGGGTTCCCAAGCATGGAACTCGATCTTCCGGCCGGGCTCGATCTTTCGCAAGGGCTACTCGGACAGCCCACGTAACCGGTCCTACGTGATCATGAACAGCGTGCTGTACCACCTTCACCCCGTGAAGGTGAAGCGTCACGCGGTCAAGGTGAGCTACACGCTGTGCCTCGGCGGGCTCAGCTTCTTCCTCTTCATCCTGCTCACCGTCACGGGTATCTTCTTGATGTTCTTCTACCGGCCTACTGCGGCCCAGGCGTGGGACGACATCGCCACGCTGAAGTCGTCGGTGACCTTCGGCCTGCTCGTGCGCAACATGCATCGATGGGGGGCGCACCTCATGGTGCTCTCCGTGTTCTTGCACATGGCGCGCGTCTTCTATCACGGCGCCTACAAGGCGCCGCGCGAGTTCAACTGGATCATCGGCGTCATGTTGTTGCAGCTCACGCTGCTCCTGTCGTTCACCGGCTACCTGCTGCCCTGGGACCAGCTCGCGCTTTGGGCCGTGACCGTGGGTACCAACATGATGGGTTACACCCCGGTGTTCGGTTCTCAGGTGCGCTTCGTGCTGCTCGGCGGCAAGGAGATCGGTACCGACACCTTGTTGCGCTGGTATGTGTTGCACGTCTTGCTGCTGCCATTCGTGATCGTCATCTTCATGGCGATCCACTTCTGGCGGGTCCGCAAAGACGGCGGCATCTCGGGTCCGCTGTAGATCAGGAGACGAGGCAACCATGACCGAAGTTCCTGAACACCTCCGCAAGCGGGCCGAAGAGGCCAAGGCGAAGGCCGCGGCCAAAGCCGCGGCGGCCGCCGGTGGCGACGCGACCGAGACCACCCCAGCTGCCGCCCCGGCCGCCAGCGGTGGCGACGCGGCCGGCGCGAGCAAGATCCCCGCGCACCTCCTCGAACGTTCGAAGTCGGCACGCGACAAGGCGGCCGGTGGTGGCGGTACGGCCACGGCGCTCGCCGAGAAGCCGTCGGGCGGCGTACCGGTGATCGCCGCAGGCGGCCCACCCCCGCTGGTCACCGGGCCGGGTGGTCACACCCAGCGCCTGCTCACCGTGGTCAAGTCCGGCTCCATCCAGGACGTCAAGGCCACCCCGCAGGACAAGGTGCACACCTGGCCGCACCTGCTCGTCGTCGAGTTCGGCGCCGCGCTGCTGTGCACGGCGTTCACGCTGCTCTTCTCGGTGTGGGTCAACGCACCGTTCCTCGAGCTGGCCAACTTCAACCAGACGCCGAACCCGTCCAAGGCGCCGTGGTACTTCCTCGGCCTCCAGGAAATGCTCACGATGTTCCACCCCATGGTGGCCGGCGTGATGGTGCCCGGTATGGGCCTCTTCGTGCTGGGCGCGGCGCCCTTCATTGACAAGAACCCGTCGAACAAGCCCGAGGATCGCAAGTTCGCCATTGCGATCATGACCGTCCACCTTATGTTCTGGGCCACGCTCGTGATGATCGGGTCGTTCTTCCGCGGCCCGGGCTTCAACTTCGTGTTCCCGTGGAACAAGGGCATCTTCTTCGACCTCTGATGACTACTTCGCTGTGTTCCCCCACCCCCTCTTGGAGCCGCTGACATGAACGGAACCATTGTCATCGTCGCCGTGGTCCTTCTCGTGCTGGCGCTCACCACACTTGTCGTGTCGGCCATGAAGCGGCGCGACCAGGGCATGGCCATCGGCGATCTGTCGCGCGAGACCGTCAAGCGCGACAAGGGTCTCGTCGTGCCCGCGGTCGCGGATGGGGCGCCGCTCACCGGCAAGGACATCGAGCGCGCCGCCGCGGCCGACCGAAAGAAGGAACTCGAGCCGGTTGCGCCCAAGTCCCTTGCGCCATGGGTCGCGCCCGATGCCGACGCCATCGGGGTCAGCCGTCGCCAGTTCCTCAATCGCAGCATCGTCGGCGGCATGGTGCTCTCGCTGTCCACCTTCGGCGCCGCGTGCATCGGCTTCCTGTGGCCCAAGGTCGGCGGCGGCTTCGGTTCGAAGATCCGCGTCGGCCGCGTGAGCGACCTCCTCCAAGAGATCGAGAAGGCCAACGGCTTCCTCTACCGGGCCGACGGCCGCATGTGGCTCACCGAATACCCGGCCGGCTCGATCGAGAAGGCCAAGAACATCTATTCATCCGCCGAGCTCAAGGGTATGGAAGCGGGCGTCATCGCCCTCTACCAGAAGTGCCCACACCTCGGCTGTCGGGTGCCCAGCTGCGCCACCTCGCAGTGGTTCGAGTGCCCGTGCCACGGCTCGCAGTACAACCAGGTCGGCGAGAAGCGCGGCGGTCCGGCCCCTCGTGGCATGGATCGGTTCACGATGGAGGTCACCCCTGACGGCTTCCTCCTCGTCGACACCGGCTCGGTCATCCCCGGTCCGCCGATCGGCGTCAACACCACTGGCCAAGAGGCTGAGGGCCCGCACTGCCTGGCCGGCGGACACTGAGGGGATAGGGCACACACATGCTTGTCGCAGCATCCACACAATCCGCAGTCGGTTGGGTCATCGCCGTCCTCGTCGGCTTCGGTTTCGTCGCGTACATCTACGCGAACACCCGGGCCGCCAAACCCGAGGTCGGCTCCGAGATCGCGCTCGCGGCCAACCGCAAGCCGCTCGACGATGATCAGGTGCTCGAGACCACCCGTCTCGATCGCTCGCTCTTGTTCGCGCTCTCGATGCTCGGCATCATCGCCGTGGCCCTCCCGCTCTACTGGCTCGCCGAACCGGCTCGCATCACCAACGCGGCCGAGGGCTTCACCATCCGCAGCGAGAAGCGCGGCACGGAGCTCTTCGCCGCCAACTGCGCGCGCTGCCATGGCCCAGGCGGCACGGGAGGCATCATCGCCACCTCGATCACCGATGATGCCGGAGCGTTCGTGGCCAACGTCAGCTGGAAGGCCCCGGCCCTCACCGCGGTGCTCTCGCGCTTCAGCGAGGAGGAGGTCACCGAGATCTTGAACTACGGGCGCAACGGCGTGATGCCCGCGTGGGGTGCGCCCGGCGGTGGCCCGCTCACGGTCAACAACCTACGCGACCTCATCATCTACTTGCGCACGGTGCAGCTGCCCGAAGCGAGCATGCGCGCCAGCGTCGACGGGGGCATCCGAGACGGGGCCAAGGGCGTGATGCTCAGCGAGCGCCCGACCTTGAAGGACGCGCTTGATGCCGCAAACCGGCTGTCCGATCCTGCAGCCAAGGCAGCGGCTGTCAAGGCGGCCAACGTCGACATCGAGACCTCCCTCGACGCGTTCGTCAAGCAGATCTCCGACCCCGCGTCGCCGTTCTTCGCCTCGATCTACGGCAAGCTCGTCTTCAGCAACACCGCCGCTCAAGGTGCGTACAGCTGCGCGCGGTGCCACACGACGGGCTGGTCGTACAACGCGACCCAGGTCACCAATACGGCTGGCACGCCCCTAGCGGTGAAGTACTCCGACGGCAACGGCTGGTTCGGCCCGTCATTGCAGGGGGGCGCGACCACGCGCAAGTTCAACACCTCGGCCACGCATGCCGCGTTCATCACGGGCGGCTCCGAGAAGGGCAAGAAGTACGGCAACGCCGGCATCGGTAGTGGTCAGATGCCCGGGTTCGGACCCCGCATCGATGACACGGTGAAGGTGACCTACCCAGCCATCCTCACCGAGGCCGAGATCCAGGCCGTGGTTGCCTACGAAAGGAGCATGCAATGAGCGTTGCGCTCACGCTCGCCGGTATCTCGTGGGACCCCACCGTCCGCGGCATCATGGTCGTGCTCGTCGGCTCGTCCGTGTTGATGGGATCGGTCTGGCTGCTCGTCTCCACCAACGTGGGTGTCCGGCTCGGCACGCTTATCGCCCTGTCCGGCTTCTTCGGCTGGATCTTCATCATGGCGGTCGTCTGGTGGATCTACGGCATCGGTTGGCAGGGCCTCCCCCCCTCGTGGCAGACCCTCGACATCAACGTGGGCTGCACCAGCCAAACGGTCCAGACCGCCGACTGCGGCACTGCGGTGTCGGCGGTCGATGAGGCTCGTCGGCTCACCGCGCCCGACAAGCTGCCCGCCGCGTACGATCTCGTTACGACGTCCGACGATGCGGTGGCCAAGAAGGAATACGCGTCGCCGATCGACCCGGCCAAGCTCGAAGGACTCGCGCCCGCGCAGGCCGCCGCGCTGACCGCCGACTGGAACTCCCGGAACAAGAACACCACGCTGTCCGAGCTCGCGGCGATCTCGCCGAGCCTGGCCCGCTCGCTCGACTACGGCAAGGGCTGGCGGTTGCTCAACACCGCCCAGAGCGGCGAAGCGGTGTCCACTGCCTCCGCGCACGTCGTCGAAGAGGGCTACTTCGCCGACGCCACCGGGTTCAAAGTGCTGAACTCGTTCGATCTCGGCGGCAAGGTCCGGCTGAACGCCAACCCAACCCGCGGCGATCGCATCGTCCGCGAGCTGCGCATCGCGACGCAGATCTTCAGCCCGCCGCACTACACCGTGGTGCAAGTCCGCGCTGTGGTGCCCCAGACGGCGGCCCCGGGCGAGGCCCCACCACGGCCGGTTCTCGACCAGAACTCACCGATCATCTCGGTCGTGATGGAACGCGACCTGGGCAACAAGCGCCTCTATCCGTTCCTCACCGCCCTCGGGTCGCTCCTGTTGTTCATCGTTACGGCCACGATGCTGCACTACCGGGACAAAGAAGCCATGGCGCGCCGCGCGGCGGCCGGGACAAGGTGATCTGAACCATGGTCGTCGCGTCGAACCTCGGGCAATACCTGCCGATCGTCCTCATGATGGGACTGGCTGCGGCGTTCGCCGCGGGTTCGTTCGTGGCGTCCGGCCTACTGGCCCCACGCTCCCCGAATGATCGCAAGCGAGCCCCGTACGAGTGCGGCATCATCCCGGCCAAGGAGACTCCCGAGCGCTTCCCGGTGCGGTTCTTCCTGATCGCGATGATCTTCATCGTCTTCGACATCGAGATCATCTTCTTCTACCCCTGGGCGATCGCCCACAAAGAGGTCGGATGGTTCGGCCTGGTCGCCGTGCTCATCTTCTCGTTCGCCGTGTTCGAGTCGTTCGTCTACCTGATCGCCAACGGTGCCCTCGAGTGGGGCCCAGTGAAGCGACTGCGTGACGTATCGGCCACCATGCGGTTGACCGACATGCGGTCGGCCGAGCGCACCAGCACGAGCACCATTCGTCGCGTGGGTCTCGAAGGCCGCGAAGAGGGCGGAGAGGCAGCCTGACATGGGACTCATCACTGACGTTCGCGATCACGGCTTCGAAGGACTCGAGCACAACTTCCTCACCGGCAAGCTCGAGGATTTCGTCAAATGGTCCCGGGCCCGCAGCTGCTGGCCGGCCACCTTCGGTCTGGCCTGTTGTGCCATCGAGATGATGGCCACGGGTGCGGCGCACTACGACCTGTCGCGCTACGGCATGGAGGTCTTCCGCGCCTCGCCGCGCCAGGCCGATCTGATGATCGTCGCCGGTCGGTTGTCCCAGAAGATGGCTCCGGTCCTGCGCCAGATCTACGACCAGATGATGGAACCCAAGTGGGTCATCAGCATGGGCGTGTGCGCATCATCGGGTGGCATGTTCAACAACTACGCAATCGTGCAGGGCGTCGATCAGATCGTTCCGGTCGACGTCTACGCCCCCGGGTGCCCGCCAGGCCCCGAGACCCTGATGCACGCCATCTTCACCCTGCACGACCTCATCCAGTCGGGTGAGCTCACCCAACGCCGCGAGGCCACCGGCCGGGGCGCAGGAGTGCTCGTCGAGCAGCGCGACGGGCAAGCGGTACCCGTCATCATCGGAAGCCGCTGAGCATGGCCGACCAAGATCCGGGCGCTGCCGCGGGCGATGCCGCAACCGAACCGCCGCGCCGCCACGGAGCGCTCGTCGCGTCCTCGCGCGGCCAGACCGTCCTGCACGCCGAGCGGGCCCAGTTGCGGACCCTCGTGGCTGCGCTCACCGCTGAAGGATTCGATCAGCTCATCGATGTCACCGCGGTCGACTACTCCGTGGCCGACCAGCCCCGCCCGCTTCCGGCGGAGGTCGTGCCCGAGCGATTCGAGGTCGTGGTTGGGCTGTTGTCGCACGGTTCGCGCGAACGAGTCCGAATCCGAGTGCAGGTGCCCGAGTCCGAACCCACCGTGCCGTCACTGTTCGACGTGCACCCCGGGTGCGAGGCGCTCGAGCGCGAGGTCTTCGACATGTTCGGCATCGTGTTCGAAGACCATCCCGATCTGTCACGCATCCTGATGCCCGAGGACTGGATCGGCCATCCCCTGCGCAAGGATTACGCCGTCGGGCGTATACCGGTGCAATTCAAGGGCGCACCGTCGTCGCGGTGAAGGGATCCACATGACCGCAACGAACCTGAACGAGACCGCAGACCGAGTACGCCGCCGCGACGCGAGCCCGGTGCTGCGCATGTCCGAGACCGCCGCTGCCAACCTCGATGGCAACCCGGCGGACCCCGCCGACGACGAGCGCATGATCATGAACATGGGCCCGGCGCACCCGTCGACCCACGGCGTGCTCCGGCTCATCCTCGAACTCCAGGGCGAGACGGTGCTGCGGTGCAAGCCGGTCGTCGGCTACCTGCACACCGGCATGGAAAAGACCGGCGAGCAGCTCTCCTTCCTGCAGGGACCGACCAACGTCACCCGCATGGACTACAGCTCGCCGTTGTTCAACGAGCTGGTGTTCTCGATGGCCGTCGAGACCCTCCTCGAGATCGAGGTGCCCGAGCGCGCCACGTGGATTCGCATGATGATGTGCGAGCTCAATCGCATGAGCTCGCATCTGCTGTTCATGGCCACCAACGGCATGGATCTCGGCGCGGTCGGCATGATGATCTACGGCTGGCGCGAACGCGAAGAGATCCTGCGCTTCTTCGAGAAGGTCACCGGCCTGCGCATGAACCACAACTACATCCGCCCCGGCGGGGTAGCTGCGGACCTCCCCGACAACTGGCAGGCCGACCTCACCGAGCTCCTCGACGTGCTTCCCGAACGCCTCGACGAGTACGACATCCTCATGAGCGGCCAGCCGATCTGGCGCGATCGCCTGCAAGGCGTCGGTGTCCTGAACACCGCCGAGGCATTGGCGCTCGGCGCGACCGGCCCCATCTTGCGCAGCACCGGCCATCAGTGGGACCTCCGCCGCGACGAGCCCTACCTGGCCTACGACCAGGTCGACTTCGACGTGATCGTCGGCACCTACGGCGATTCGTACGACCGCTACGCGATCCGCCTGAACGAGATTCGCGAGTCGTTGCGCATCGTGCGCCAGTGCATCGAGACGATGCCCAAAGGCGACTACCGCATCCAGGACAAGAAGGTCACGCCTCCGCCCCGGGCCCGCATCGATCAGTCGATGGAAGCGCTCATCCATCACTTCAAGATCTTCACCGAGGGCTTCAAGGTGCCCGAGGGTGAGATCTACGTCGCGGTCGAATCGCCTCGCGGTGAGCTCGGCTGCTATCTCGTATCCGACGGCGGGGCGCACCCGTACCGCATGCACATCCGAGGCCCGTCCTTCGTGAACCTCCAGACGGTTCCCTATCTCCTCCAGGGCGGCGTCATCGCCGACGGCGTCGCCGCCGTGTCCTCCGTCGACCCGATCATGGGCGAGGTCGATCGCTGATGGCGCGCCTGTCGTCGGAGAACCTCGAGACCGCGTACGAGATCATCGCGCGGTACCCCGTGAAGAAGTCAGCGCTCATCCCGTTGCTGCACCTCGCGCAGGAACAGGACGGCTGGGTCACCGACGTCGCGATGGCCCACATCGCCGAACTCGTTGAGGTCACGCCAGCCGAGGTCATCGGCACCTGCACCTTCTACGAGATGTTCAAGCGCAAGCCGGTGGGGAAGTACGTGGTGAACATCTGCACGAACATCTCGTGCCAGCTCCTCGGCGGCGAGGAACTGCTCCACCACGCCGAGCAGAAGCTCGCCATCAAGGCCGGCGCGACTACCGCCGACGGGCTGTTCACCATCGAGGACGTCGAGTGCATCGCGGCGTGCACCGAGGCGCCATGCCTGCAGGTGAACTACCGCTACTTCCACAAGATCACCCACGGCGAGTTCGACTCGCTGATCGATGACCTCAAGGCGGGCACCCGCGACGAGATCCCGGCCCACGGCACCCTTGCCAAGGTCCGCCAGCACATTCCCGCGGCCCGGCGGGCGGGTGCGGTCGCACCCACTGATCGCGCCGAGCCTGTATGGCTCATCCGCAACCGACAAGAGGGTGCGTCATGACCATGAACGACGTGCCCAAGATCATCACGAGCCGCTTCGACCAGGGCGACGCGCACACGCTCGACGGATATCGCCGCACCCACGGCTACGAAGGGCTCGCCGCCGCGCTCGAGAAGACGCCGCAGCAGGTGGCCGACGAGGTCAAGGCCGCATCGCTGCTCGGTCGCGGCGGCGCCGGCTTCCCGGCCGGGATCAAGTGGACTCTTGCGCCGGCCAACGTGTGGCCGCGGTACCTCGTGGTCAACGGTGACGAGTCCGAGCCCGGCACCTACAAGGACCGGATGCTGCTCGAGCGCGATCCGCACCAACTCATCGAGGGCGTGCTGATCGCCTGCTACGCCGTCGGTTGCGGCCAGGCGTTCTTGTACATTCGCGGCGAGATGGCCCACGCCCAAGAGCGCATGGCCGCCGCACTCAACGAGGCGTACGCCGCGGGCTTCGTGGGCAAGAACATCCTCGGCACCGACTTCTCCGTCGACGTGGTGCTGCACTGGGGCGCCGGTGCGTACATCGTCGGCGAGGAGACAGCGCTCATCGAGTCTCTCGAAGGCAATCGAGGCATGCCCCGCTTGAAGCCACCGTTCTTCCCGGCGGCCAAGGGCCTGTACATGCAGCCCACCATCGTGAACAACGTCGAGACGCTGTCGAACCTGCCGTGGATCATCCGCAACGGGGTCGACGAGTGGAACAAGCTGGGGGCCGAGACCTCGAAGGGCACCCGCGTGTTTGCGGTGTCGGGTCACGTGAACAACCCCGGCGTGTTCGAGGTCGAGTTCGGCGTGACCACCTTCCGCGACATCATCTTCGATCCGAAGTTCGCGGGGGGCATCCGGGGCGGCAAGGCGCTGAAGGCGTTCATCCCCGGTGGTGCGTCGGCACCGTGGTTCTACGAGGAACACCTCGACCTGCCGCTCGAGAAGGTGGCCATCGACAGGGCCGGCTCGATGCTCGGCTCGGGCGCCATCGTCGTCATGGACGAGGACACCGACATGGTCAAGGCCGCGTTGCGGCTGGTGCGGTTCTTCGCCCGCGAGTCGTGCGGCAAGTGCACGCCGTGCCGTGAAGGCACCACGTGGATGGAGAAGATCATGCAGCGCATCCTCGATGGCCATGGCCGCCCCGAGGACGTCGCACTGCTCATGGACACCGCCGACAACATCTCGGTCGACTTCATGTGGCCGCCGCGCATGACCACGATCTGCCCGCTCGGCCAGTCGGCCACGACACCGATCGCCAGCGCCGTCATGCGGTTCAAGGACGAGTTCGAACGCTACGTCGGCGGCCCCATCGAGCTCAACGTCACGGTGAAGGGCGCCGCGTTCATCGGTCCCCCCACCCGCAAGAAGGAGGGCTCCGGTGTCTGACACCGCCGCTCCAACAACCGTCGCGATCACCGTCAACGGTGTCGCAGTCGAAGCCAAACCGGGCGAGCTCGTCATCGATGCGTGCGAACGCAACGGCGTCTACATCCCGCGCTTCTGCTATCACTCGCGCATGCGCGCCGTGGGCATGTGCCGCATGTGCCTCGTCGAGATCGACGGCGGTCGCGGCCCGGCGCTGCAGCCGAGCTGCATGGTGTCGGTCAGCCCCGACATGAAGGTCTTCACCGAGTCACCGGTGACCAAGAAGGCCCAGGACGGCATCCTCGAGTTCCTGCTGATCAACCACCCGCTCGATTGCCCGGTGTGCGACAAGGGCGGCGAGTGCCCGTTGCAGGATCAGACCATGGCCTACGGCCCGGGCGAGTCGCGCTTCGTCGAAGAGAAGCGCCACTTCGAAAAGCCCATCCCGATCAGCGATCTCGTCTACCTCGACCGCGAGCGTTGCATCCTGTGCGATCGCTGCACGCGCTTCGCGAAGGAGGTGGCCGGTGACCCGCTGATCCACTTCCAGGGCCGGGGCAACCTCACCGAGGTCAACACCTTCCCCGACGATCCGTTCTCGTCGTACTTCAGTGGCAACACGGTGCAGATCTGCCCGGTGGGTGCGCTCACTGCGAAGCCGTACCGCTTCAAGGCCCGCCCGTGGGATCTCGAAGAGGTCGAGTCCACCAGCGTCGTCGACTCCGTCGGCTCGCGCATCTCGGTCCAGTCGTCGCGCGACCGCGTGCTGCGCTTCGTGGGCGTCGACAGCGACCCGGTCAACTGGGGCTGGCTTACCGACAAGGAGCGCTTCAGCTTCGAGGCGCTCGACCACGAAGGCCGCCTCGGCGGGCCGCTCATGCGCGGCAACGCGCTCGGCAAGCTCGACGCCAAGGGCGATCAGCTCGTGCGGGCCACGTGGGCGCAGGCCTTGGGGGCCGCGGCTAGTGCGCTCACCGAAGCCGGCCCGTCGCGCGTCGGGGTCCTCGGTGGCGCACGCCTCACCAATGAAGCGGCGTACGCGTGGGCCAAGCTGACCAAAGGCGTGCTCGGCACGGACAACGTCGACGCCCAACTCGCCGACGGGCTCCCGGCCGATGTCGTGCTCGGGTTGCCTCGCGCCACCATCGACGAGGCTTGCACCCCGGGCGGCGTCATCGTGCTGCTCGGCCCCGACCCCAAAGAAGAGCTCGGCGCGCTCTACCTGCGCCTGCGCCACGCGGTCATCGAGGACCGGGCCACGCTCATCGAGCTCACCCCGCGCTCCACGGGCTTGTCGAAGTTCGCCGCGCATCGCCTGCACCCGCGGCCCGGCGAAGTTGGGGAGTTGGCCACCGCACTGGTCGCCGACGTTGCGCCTACTCGGGCCATCGCCGGGGTCGAGCCTGCGGCGATCGCAGCCGCCACCGCAGCGTTGCGGTCGGGCAAGCCCGTCACGGTCATCCTCGGCCGGACATCGCTGGCCGAGGGAACCGACGCCATCGTCGAGGCGGCCCTCACCCTGCGCGACGGCTTTCCCGGGGTCAAGTTCCTCAGCGCGCTGCGCCGCGGCAACGTGCACGGCGCGCTCGACATGGGGCTCTCTCCAGGGCTGCTGCCTGGGCGCACCACCCTTGCTGCCAGCCGCGCCGCCTTTGTCGACGCGTGGCCGAACGTGCCGACCGCGACCGGGCTCGACGCCACCGGAATCCTCGAAGCCGCGGCGTCCGGGCGCATCACCACGCTCGTGCTGCTCGGCGCCGATCCGCTGCGCGACTTTCCCGACGCCGCGCTCGCCAAGAAGGCGCTCGAGACCGTCGAGATGCTCATCGCCGTCGACCTGTTCGTCACTGATTCGGGACGCCTCGCCGATGTGGTGCTCGCCGCCGCGGCATCCTCCTCCGAGGTCGACGGCTCGTTCACCAACCTCGAGGGTCGGGTCACTGCGGTGCGCCAGAAGGTCACGCCGCCCGGCACCGCCCGCGCCGACTGGATGATTGCCGCCGAACTCGCGACCCGCCTCGGCGGCGACCTCGGACTCGAATCGGTCGAGCAGATCCGGGCCGAGCTGGCCGCCTTGTCGCGTATCCATGAGCCGTTGGCCACCGGTGCGTTCGGTGATCGCGACGGCGTGCTCATCACCGGAGGATCGGTCACCGTTGCGCCTCGCGAGCGCGCGGTTGTCCCGAAGAGCGATGCGTATTCGTACCGCCTCATTGCGACCCGTTCGATGTACGACCTCGGCACCGTGCTGCAGCACAGCTCCTCGAGCGCGCACCTTGCGCCCGGCACGGCCGTGCTCTTGCATCCGCTCGACTTCGACCAGCTCGGCGTCGAGGCCGGGGCCCGTGTCAAGGTGTCCGCCGCCAAGGCGTCGCTCCACACCATCGTGCACCCCGACGCCGGGGTGCCCCGAGGTAGCGCGGCCATGTTGTTCAACCAGCCTGACGCAGATGTCGGTGGCCTTCTCGATGCACGCGCCGCGGCGATCGACGTCCGGGTGGAGCGCGTATGATTTTCGGTCTCGATCCGCTGTACGACGACTTCTCGGCCTGGGGAACCACGCTCATCCTCGTCGTGGCCAAAGTGCTGATCGTCTTCGCGTTGCTCATGGTCGCGGTCATGTTCATGATCTGGTTCGAACGCAAGCAGATCGCCATGATGCAGAACCGCATGGGCCCCACCGTCGCAGGCCCGAAGGGGCTCCTGCAGACCCTCGCCGACGGGGTCAAGCTCTTCTTCAAGGAAGACCTCGTCCCCGAGAACGCCGATCGCAAGGTGTTCAAGCTCGCGCCTTACCTCGCCCTGGTCCCCGCCTTCTTGACGTTCACGATCATCCCCCTCGGTGGCAACTTCCGGGACAAGGCGGGCAACGTCAAGATCGCCGGCCATTTCACGTCGCTGCAGGTGGCCGACCCGCCGATCGGGCTGCTGTTCTTCCTCGCCATGTCGGGCGTCGCGGTCTACGGCGTGATGCTCGCGGGCTGGGCGTCGGGCTCGAAGTACCCGCTGCTCGGCGCCGTGCGGGCCTCGGCCCAGATGGTGAGCTACGAAGCGGCGCTCGGGCTCGCAGTCGCCGCGGTGTTCCTCAAGTCGGGCTCCTTGTCCACCCACGACATCGTGGCCGGCCAGTGGGGCTCGGGCGGGTGGAGCATCCGCGACTGGAACGTGCTCGCCACGGGTTTCGTGCCCTTCGTGATCTTCCTCATCGCCGGGACCGCCGAGCTGAACCGACCGCCGTTCGATCTCGTCGAGGCCGAGCAGGAGCTCGTCGGTGGGTTCCACACCGAGTACAGCTCGATCCGCTTCGCCATGTTCTTCCTCGCCGAGTTCATGAACGTCATCACGATGTCGGCGATCATGGTCACGTTGTTCTTCGGTGGTCCGAGCGGGTTCTTGTTCGGTCCGTCGTGGCTCAAGGTGATCCTGCCCACGTTCTGGTTCATGGCCAAGCTCTTCTGCTTCCTGTTCGCCTTCGTCTGGTTCCGGGGCACGTTGCCCCGGCTGCGCTACGACCAGCTCATGGATCTTGGGTGGAAGGTGCTCATCCCGCTCGCGCTGTTCTGGTTCGTGATGCTCGGTGCCATGGAAGTGGCGGCCGACAACGGGTGGAATCGCGTTGCGATCGTGCCGATCGCCATCGGCGTGCTGCTGGCCGGCTCCGCCCTGCTGCTCGGCGCCAACCGAAGCGCGCGCACGGCGCGAGAACGTGACGAGGTGGCGGTCTGATGGGGTACCTCAACGGCTTCGCGGTCACGTTCCGCAAGCTCTTCCACAACACCCCCACGGGGGCGATCGTCACCACCGAGTACGGCGGAGGTCGCGGGCGCAAGCACGACGAAAAGCGGCCCAAGGCCGATCGGGTGCACGGCCGGCACGTCCTCAACCGCTATGAGGACGGCATGGAGAAGTGCATCGGCTGTGAGCTCTGCGCCGGTGTGTGTCCCGCGAAGTGCATCTACGTGCGCGGTGCCGACAACGACCCCGAGAACCCCACCTCGCCCGGTGAGCGGTTCGGGTTTATCTACGAGATCAACTACCTGCGGTGCATCCACTGCGACCTCTGCGTTGAGGCGTGCCCCACCGAAGCGATCACCGAGTCGAAGCTGTTCGAGTTCAGCTTCACCAACCGGCAGGACGCGATCTACACCAAGGCCGAACTGCTGGTGGGCGACGACGGTATGCCGAAGCACCTGCCCTGGGAAGACTGGCGCCCTGGCGAAGATCTCATGACCTCGGCCTGGATGCGGGCGACCTCGCCTTCGGGCGACGCCGACTACGTCGGCAAGGTCGCGTGGTCCGGCGAGCTCGGCTACGGCCTGCGGGCCCCCGAATCAGGGCAGACCACCGAGGGCGCATGGCCGCCGCCGGCGGGGGCTAGTCACGACGATCACGGTCACGACGATCACGACGATCACGATCACGGTCACGCGCACGGGGGGAATCACTGATGGCCGAAACCATCGTGTTCGCCGTGGCCGCGCTGCTCATCCTGGGCGGAGCGCTCGGGGTGATTCTCTCGCGCAACCCGGTGCACTCAGCGCTTTTCCTCGTGCAGACGTTGTTCGGGGTGGCGATCACCTTCATCGACCTCGACGCGCATTTCCTCGCGGCCGTGCAGGTCATCGTGTACGCCGGCGCAATCGTCATCCTCTTCCTGTTCGTGATTATGCTCCTCGGCGTCGACCAGGCCGAGAACCTCGACATCGAGCCCATAGCGGGTCAGCGACCCATCGCGCTGATCATCGCCGCGGCCACGCTCGCCGGGTTGATGTCGGTCGTGCTGTCGGTGGGCGACAAGCTCACCGGCGCCGACTCGGTCACCGGGCCGCTCGATGCGGTGATCCGCGTCGATGCACTCGGCGCATCACCCGAGTCTGCGACCGATGTCAGGGTTCTGGGCAGTCACCTGTTCACCGACTACGTGTTCGCGTTCGAGATCACCGCGGTGCTGCTGACTATCGCTGTGGTCGGCGCCGTGCTGCTCGCCCGCCGCCCCTCGGGCCCGATCGAGTCGTTCTCTGAAGACGATGCCGTGGAGGCTGTGCGATGACCTTTGCCGTCGACGCGCCCACCACCGACTGGTACCTGATGCTGTCGGCCGTCCTCTTCTCCCTCGGCGCGCTCGGCCTGCTCGTGCGGCGCAACCCGCTCGTCATGTTCATGTGCGTCGAGCTCATGTTGAACGCGGTCAACATCACGTTCGTGGCGATCGGCCGTGAGCTCAAGGACGTCGGTGGTCAACTCGCGGTCTTCTTCGTGTTGGTGGTGGCTGCGGCCGAGGTCGTTGTGGGCCTGGCGATCATCGTCACCATCATCCGTCGCCGCCCCGGCGCCAACGCCGATGACATCTCGGTGCTGAAGGGGTAAGGGCAGTGCTTGATCTCGTCTGGTTGATTCCCGCGTTCCCGCTGCTCGGGTTCCTGTTGCTTGTCGTCGGTGGGCGCAAGCTCGGCGAACCTCGCGCCGGTTGGCTTGCCACGCTGCTCATGGCGGGGTCGTTCGTCGCGTCGGTCATCGTGTTCTTGGGCCTCGTGGCCAATCACGCCGAGGAGCGCCAGTTCTCGCAGGTGCTCTTCACCTGGGTGCCGGCCGGCCGCTTCTCGGTCGACGTCGGGTTCCTCGTCGATCCACTTTCGATCACGATGTGCCTGTTCGTCACCGGCGTCGGCACGCTGATCCACTTGTACTCCATCGGGTACATGCACGGCGACGAGAAGTTCTCCAAGTTCTTCTTGTACCTCAATCTCTTCGCCTTCTCGATGCTGATGCTGGTGCTCGGCGACAACATGCTCCTTACCTTCCTCGGGTGGGAAGGCGTGGGCGCCTGCAGTTACTTCCTCATCTCGTTCTGGCACACCAGCGATTCGAACGCGACCGCCGGCAAGAAGGCCTTCGTCACCAACCGCATCGGTGACTGGGGCTTCATGGTCGCGATGTTCTTGTCCTTCGGGGCGTTCGGCACTATCAAGTACACCGACCTCTTCGAGGGCATCCACAGCAACGGGATCGCCACCAGCACGGCCACCGCGATCGCCCTGTTGCTGTTTGTCGGTGCGTGCGGCAAGTCCGCGCAGTTCCCGCTGTATCTCTGGCTGCCCGACGCCATGGCCGGCCCCACGCCGGTGTCCGCGCTCATCCACGCGGCCACCATGGTCACCTCGGGCGTGTACCTCATGACCCGCGCCAACCCCATCCTCGCCGAGGCGTCGCCGTGGGTGTTCACGCTCATCGCATGGGTCGGCGTCGGTACCGCGCTCTTCGCGGCAACCATCGCCGTCGCGCAGAACGACATCAAGAAGGTGTTGGCGTACTCCACGGTGAGCCAGCTCGGCTTCATGTTCCTGGCCATTGGCTCGGGTGCATACGTCGCGGCGATCTTCCACATGATCACGCACGCGTTCTTCAAGGCGCTGCTGTTCCTCGGTTCCGGTTCGGTCATCCACGGCATGCATGACGACCAGGACATGCGGCACTACGGCAACCTGCGCAAGTTCATGCCGATCACCGCGATCACGTTCATCATCGGGTGGTTGGCCATCGCCGGCGTGCCGCCGTTCTCCGGCTTCTTCTCGAAGGACGAGATCCTCGCCGCAGCCATGGACAAGAGCCCCGCACTATGGGCCGTGGGTCTCGTCACTGCGCTGCTCACCGCGTTCTACATGAGCCGCCAGGTCTTCATGACCTTCTTCGGTCGCTATCGCTACGCCGACCCACGTCCCGACGAGATCGCTGCGGCATGGCAGACCAAGGTCGCAGCGGCCCGCAGCGTGGCCGAGGATGCGAAGACGGCTGACGCCAACGCCAGCAGTGCGCTCGCCCTGGCCCGCGCCAGGCTCGACGACGCCGTGGGCGACGATCGTGCGGCGGCCGAGCAAGCCGTGGCCGAAGCCGAACGGTTGTCGGCCGCGACCGCGGTCGATGCCAGCGACGCGCAGAAGTCGGCCACTGCGCTCGCCATGAAGGTCGCGCAGCTCCCCACCGTCACCCTCGGCCTCACCGCCGCGCCCGATGTGCACGAGATCAGCGAGGATCTCGGCCACGGCCCCGCGCACCGCCGTGAGTTCCACCCCCACGAGTCGGGTTGGCAGATGTGGGTGCCGCTCGTCGTGCTCGCGGGCGCCGCAATCGTCGGTGGGGCGATCAACCTGCCCTTCAGCCACGACGTCAAGTTTCTCGAGAAGTGGCTCGAGCCGGTGCTCGCGCACCCGCACGAGGTCAGCTTCAGCGGAGGCAAGTTGTTCGTGCTCGCGGTCTTCGCCGTACTCGCCGGGTTGGTCGGCGTCGCCATCGCCGCTGCGGTGTACCTACGGGGCAAGGGCGATCCGACCAAGATCGAGTTGCCCATCCTCGCCGAAGGCTGGAAGTACGACTCCTCGGTCACCGCGTTCATGGGTGGCCCCGGGAGACAGCTCTTCGAAGGGGCGGCGATCGCTGATCGCGTCGGCATCGACGGGGCGGTCAACGGGGTAGCCGCCGGGGTCCGCGAGACCAGCGGCACCCTGCGGCGTCTGCAGAACGGATTGGTGCGCACCTATGCGGTGGGCATCGCGATAGGTGCGGTGTTGCTCATGGCCTACTTCCTCCTCATGGCGAAGGCGGGCTGATCGTGACCGTGCTCCTGCTTGCCAACGAAACTGCGTCGACATCGTTCCCGGTGCTCGCTGCGCTCGTGCTCGTTCCCTTGGCCGGTGCCATTGCCGTTTCCTTCACGTCGCCCCGCCGCAACACGGCCAAGACCATCGCCGTGCTCGCGAGCGGCATCACCGGCGCCATCTCGGTGTGGATGCTCTATGCGTTCCGCACCGGCACCGCGGAGTTCCAGTTCGTCACCCAGCAGAGTTGGATCGCCAGCTTCGGGATCTCGTGGTTCGGCGGGGTAGACGGCATCTCGCTGTTCATGATCGTGCTCACCGGCCTGCTTTTCCCGCTGGCTATCGTCGGCATCGAACCCGAGCACGAACCGAAGCCGTACTACGCGTGGTTGCTGGTGCTCGAAGCAGGGTGCATGGGCGTGTTCTTCGCGCTCGACCTGTTCATGTTCTTCATCTTCTTCGAGATCGTGCTCGTCCCGATGTACTTCCTCATCGCCGGGTGGGGTCACGCGAACCGCGCATACGCCGCAACCAAGTTCTTCCTGTACACGATGTTCGGTTCTGCATTCATGCTCGTGGGCATCGTCTCGCTGGTCACGTTGCACGCGCGAGCCACCGGCGGCGACATCACGTTCAACCTCATCGAGATCGCCGAGAGCCAATCGATCGCGCTGATCACCTCGCGGTGGATCTTCCTGTCGTTCGCGATCGCGTTCGCGGTCAAGGTGCCGTTGTTCCCGTTGCACACCTGGCTCCCCGACGCGCACACCGAAGCGCCCACTGCGGGTTCGGTCATCCTCGCCGGAGTCATGTTGAAGCTCGGCACCTACGGCTTCTTGCGGTTCGGGCTGTACCTCTTTCCTGAAGCATCGGTGTTCTTCGCGCCACTCCTCATCACGCTCGGCACGATCGGCATCATCTACGGCGCCGTCGTGGCCACGATGCAGAAGGATCTCAAGCGACTCGTCGCGTACTCGTCGGTGGCGCACCTCGGGTTCATCATCCTCGGTACGTTCGCGCTGAACCGCGAGGGCATCGACGGTGCCGTACTGCAGATGGTCAACCACGGCTTGTCCACCGGCGCGCTGTTCCTCCTGGTCGGCATGATCTACGAGCGCCGCCACACCCGCGAGATCTCCCAGCTCAAGGGCTTGCAGAAGTCGGCGCCGATCCTGGCCGGGTTCTTCACGCTGGTGATGCTGTCCTCGATTGGTCTGCCCGGCCTCAACGGCTTCGTGGGCGAATTCCTCATCCTCCTCGGGAGCTTCACTGCGCATCGTTGGTGGGCGGTGGTGGCGGCCTCCGGGGTCATCATCGCCGCGCTCTATCTGCTCTGGGCCTACCAGCGGGTCTTCCACGGCACGCCCGAAGGTGACAACGCCACGATGCGCGACCTCACCTTCCGTGAGGGTTGCGTGCTGGCTCCGCTGGTGGTCGGCATCGTCTTCCTCGGCATCTACCCCAAGCCGGTGCTGGATCGCATCGAGCCGTCGGTGGTCTCGCTCGTCGAACACATTGAACGACACGATCCTGACTTCCATGAACCGTCACCGGCGCTCGTCGTCGGTGACGCAGGCGAGGGTGCCGCACGAACTGAAAAAGAGGGTGGTCACTGATGGGCGCGCTGTTGCTCGCCGAATCGAGCGTTCTCGCGCCCGCGCCGTCGGTCGCGTGGTGGGGGCTCGTACCGCTCATCGTGCTCGTCGCGGGCGCGGTCATCCTCCTCACGATCACCTCGCTCGCGAAGAACCTGCCGTCATGGTTCGCTGCGGCCTACACCGTGGGCATCGGCGTCGCGACCTTCTGCGCCGTGATCCCACCATGGACCCGCGTGCACCATCACGGCGCAATCTCCACGCTGTCGGGGATGTACGGCGTCGACGGGTTCTCGCTTTTCATCACCGCGGTGCTCGCCTGCTCGGTGGTACTGGCTGCGCTGTTGGGCGTGGGCTACCTCGAACGTGAGGGCATCCGAGGCATCGAGTTCTACGTTTTGCTCCTGCTGTCGGCGGCCGGTGGCGTGGTCATGGCCGGGGCCAACGACCTCATCATCTTGTTCCTCGGGCTCGAGGCGCTGTCGCTTGCGGTGTACGTGCTCGCGGCAATGAACCTGCGTCGTACGCAGTCCCAAGAAGCCGGCATCAAGTACTTCGTACTCGGCGCGTTCTCGTCGGCGTTCTTCCTGTATGGCATCGCCCTCGTCTACGGTGCCACGGGCTCCACCAACCTCGCGGTCATCAAGACCTTCCTCGCCACCCGCGTGGTCGCCGACGAGACGATGCTGTTCATCGGCTTTGCCCTACTGCTCGTGGGGTTGGCGTTCAAGGTCGCGGCGGCGCCGTTTCACTCGTGGACCCCCGACGTTTACCAGGGCTCACCCAGCCCGGTGGTCGCATACATGGCGTCGGGCGTCAAGGCCGCCGGGTTCGCGGGCATGATCCGCGTGTTCGTGGTGGGCTTCGGCCAGTACGCCGACACGTGGCAGCCTGCGATCTACGCGCTCGCCGTGCTCACCCTGCTGGTGGGGTCGATCCTCGCCGTGCGTCAGACCGACGTGAAGCGCATGCTCGCGTACTCGTCGATCAGCCATGCCGGGTTCCTGCTCGTGGCCGTCGAGGCCGCCACCCCGAAGGGTGTGTCGGCCGCGGTCTTCTACCTTGCGGCCTACACGTTCATGGTGGCCGGTAGCTTCGGCGTGGTAACCGTGGTCGGGAACGGCCATCGGGGTCGCCACGACCTGTCGAGCTACAAGAGCCTGGCCAAGGAACGGCCGGCACTGGCGTTCGCGTTCACGATCTTCTTGTTCGCGCAGGCCGGCGTTCCGTTCACCACGGGGTTCTTCGCCAAGTTCTCGGTGATCAGCGCGTCGGTCGATGCCAGCTCGTACTGGTTGGCCATCGTGGCCATGGTCAGCTCAGTGATCGGTGCGTTCTTGTACCTGCGCATCGTGCTCACCATGTACCTCGACGATCACCACGACACCGGTTCTGTGGCCGTCGCCGCGAAGCGCCCGGTGCCCTTCGGCGCGATGGTCGTCATCGGCGTGTGCGTGCTGGTCACCCTCGGCTTTGGCATCGTGCCCGGCATCATCGAGAACCTGGCCCGCGACGCCGTGCCGGTGCTCGTGTCTGCCGCAACGTCGGCAGTCGGCTGACCCGTCGGCTCAGATCCCCAAGGGGCGGGTGCCGATGAGACCCCGTTCGGTGAGTGCGTCGAGCTCGTCGGCGGTGAGGCCGAGCAGACCGCAGAGGACCTCGGTGTTGTGCTCGCCGAGCAGGGGAGCGGGGCGGGCGAACCGCTTCGTCGGCTGGCGACCGAACAGCACCGGGAACGCAGGGATGGGGTGGGTGCCCACGACCGGGTGCGTTACATCTTCGAAGAAGCCGCGAGTGCGGATCTGCGGGTTGCGATCCGAGGTGCGGCAGCTGGCCACCGCAGCGGCCGGAACGCCGTGTGCGGCGAGCAGTTCCACCGTGTCGTAGAGCTTGACGGTTGCGCACCATGGGGTGAGCACCGCGTCGAACTGGTCGGGGTCCTCGGTGAGCTCGGTGCCCACGAGTGCGCCGAGCGCGGCGCGCTGCGCGTCGGTCTCGACGGCGATCGCGATCGCGCCCATCGTCTCGTCGGGATGGTCGGCCGTGCGGAACGTACCCTGCAGCCCGTAGCCGGGTTCGTGGTTGCCGTCGCGGGTGAGCAGCACGCCGTTGCCCGTGAACTCGATGACCTGTTCGGCCGCGGCGTTCAACGCGGTTTCGACCATGGTGGCCTCGACGAGGCAACCAGTGCCGGTGCGTTCTCGCCGAGCCAGCGCGACGAGCGCCGCGTACGTGGCGTGTAGCCCGGCCAGTGGATCGCACGGCCCGCGGGCGTTCATGGGTTCCACGTCGGCGTAACCGGTGAGCCACGCCATGCCCGAGGTCTGCTCCATCGTCTGGGCGAACCCAACGCGATCGCGCCATGGTCCGTCGAGGCCGAACGCCGGCATGCGCACGACCACGATGCGCGGGTTCCACGAGCGCAGCTCGTCCCACGTGAGGCCCCACTGGTCGAACACGCGGGGCGCGAAGTTCTCGACCACGACATCGCTCACCTCGACGAGCCGGCGTAGCAGCGAGCGCCCATCGGTCGACGTGAGATCGAGGGTGATCGAGCGCTTGCCGGTGTTCGCCGAATGGAACGTGGGACCCCATTCCCACCACTGTTCGGTGCCGGGGGCCCTGCTCGAGCCGAACCGCATGCCGTCGGGGCGTTGGATCGACTCGACGTGGATGACGTCGGCTCCGAGGCACGCCAGCGCGAAGGTCGCATACGGCCCGGCCCAGAACGCGGTGAGGTCGACGACCCGCACCCCGGCGAGTGGCCAGTCGTTCGGGGCGGGGGAGGATGGGGCAGCGTGGGCACGCGATACAGACCGCTCCCCGAGAGCGGCCCGAACCGCGTCGGTGTCGGCTCCGATCAGCGGTGCGGGGGTGAACGCGCGCGTCATCTCGCCGTGGATTCGCCATGGCACACGAGGTTGGCGGAACCCGCCGCCCGGGTTGTCGACATAGACGCCGCGCTCGACGAAGTGGTCGAAGCCGGTGAGGTTTTCGCCGTTGCCGATGTGCGCCACGGGGATGCGCAGCAAAGAGGCCTCTTCGACGACCTCGGCTGTGGTGCGGGCGCTGGTATAGGCCCGGATGATCCGGGTGACCCGTTCGGCGTTGGCGATGCGGCCAGCCATCGACGCGAGGTCGGGGTCGAGCGCAAGGTCGGGCTCGCCGAGGAGCAGGCAGAAGTCCTGCCACTGCTGCCCGGTGAACACACAGAAGCCGACGAACCCGTCGAGGGTCGGTTCGATCGACGGGATCTCGAGCCGCGGTTCCGACGCGTAGATGCCACTCATCGAACCCCACAAGGTCTGCACGTTCGAACACGTCGGCGTGATGGCCTCGAGCAGCGAGAGATCGACGTGGTCGCCCCGGCCGGTCATGCGGGCGCGTCGCAGCGCGGCCATCGCCGCAACTGCCGCGTTGACGCCACCGATCCATTCGCCGATGCGCCCGCCGCCATTGATGAACGGCCGCCCCGGCAGTCCCCGGGTGGATGTGCTGCCACCTGCGGCGAGCAGCGTGAACTCGGTGGCCGGCCGCCCGGCCCACGGCCCGGTGTGCCCGAACGGCGTGATGGTGAGCAAGGTCGCCCTGGGGTTGGCCGCGGCGATCGTGTCGTATCCGAGGCCGCGCGCCTCGAGCTCGCCCGGTCCGCTGCTGTCGATCACGAGGTCGAACCCGATGACGAGGTCACGGATCTCGTCATCGGTGAGCACGGCGGAGTACGTCGACGTGCGAAGGAATGCGTGCAGCAGGCCCTTGCGTTCGCCCACGCCGTGGCGGCGTAGCGGATCCCCGTCGGCCGCCTCGACCTTCACCACGTTGGCCCCGCCGTCGGCCAGCAACTTTGCGCAGTACGCACCGGCGATGCCCTTGCTGAGGTCGAGCACCGCGACATCGTCGAGCGGGTAGATCAACGGTTCGTTCATAGCGACCGAGCGTAAACGACCAACTTTTGGGTCGCGTCCCGCACGTCCTGGCGCCCGTTTCACGACCCGCAACCCAGACGGGTTCGCTCCCGCGCGATGACGATTCTGAGAGCCCGCGCCGCGTGTGCATGACCCTGGCGCTCATCGAGCCCTCGGCGTGACGGGCGCGTGGCACACGCCGGTCGAGTGCGCGGTGTCACCCTGGAATGGCTCGTCGGGCTAGTGTCGGCGCCGCAGCCACCAGGGATGCTGAACTCTGCCGCCTTGGCACGAAAAATGCCCGAAAGATAGGCTCTCTCGACGTGTCGGACTTCCTCCGCAGCTACCTCACGGTCGCCATTTTCGGTGCGTTCGCCGCGACGCTCGTCGGCGGCATGCTCGCGCTCGGCAGCCTCGTGCGGCCCTCGAACAGCACCGCCCAAAAGCTGCTCACCTACGAGAGCGGCGTCGACCCCACGGGCGACATGTGGACCCAGAGCAACGTCCGGTACTACGTGTTCGCGCTGCTCTTCGTCATGTTCGACGTCGAAGCGGTGTTCATCTTTCCCTGGGCCACCCGCCTCGAGGCCTACGGCACATTCGGCCTCATCGAGATGGGCATCTTCATCGCGATCCTGGCCCTCGGCCTGGTGTACGCCTGGCGGAAGGGAATGCTCCGGTGGGTCTAGTAGAGAGCGGCAAGTCACCAAAGCTGCTCACCACGTTGCTCAACGTGAGCCGGAAGTACTCCCTGTGGATGTACCAGTGGGGCCTCGCGTGCTGCGCCATCGAGATGGGCGCGGCCATGGGCTCGCCCCGCTACGACGTCATGCGACTCGGCGTCATTCCGCTGCCCGCTAGCCCACGCCAGGCCGACCTGCTGTGCGTCTCGGGCACCGTCACCGACAAGATGGCGCCCGCCGTGCTGCGGCTGTACGAGCAGATGCCCGAACCGAAGTACGTGATCTCCATGGGCAGCTGCGCGAACTGTGGCGGCCCCTACTGGGACAGCTACTCGGTCACCAAGGGCGTCGATCAGATCATCCCGGTCGACGTGTACGTCCCGGGCTGCCCGCCCCGCCCGGAAGCGTTGCTCGAAGGCATCGTCCTGCTCCAGGAGCGCATTCGCAACGAGGACCCGGCCGAGCGCTGGCGCGGCGCCCCGATCATCGTGCAGGACAACGCGGCCCGGCCTGTGGCCCCAGCAGAGGTGCCGGCATGAGCAGCACCGAGGTCGAGGTCGGCCCAGCCGTCGACGAACAGCGCACCGCACTGGTCGCCACGCTGTCCACCAAGCTGGGTAGCGCGCTCGTGGGCAGCCACATCCGTCCCGGCGACGACCTGTGGATCCGCGTCACCGTCGACGCTTGGGCCGACACGTTCCGCATGTTGCGCGATGCGCACGGCCTGAAGTTCTTCAACTGGCTGTCGGCCATCGACTGGATGCCGTCGCCCTTCGGTCGCGACATGGACGCCGAGGTCGACTCGATCCTGCAGGGCAAGGTCGCGAAGGCTCCCGAGCCCACGGTCACCGGCTACGCCGGTGGCGACACCCGGTTCCAGGTCCTCGGCCGCCTGCACAACCTGGCCGACCGGTGGGGTATCACCATCAAGGCCGACATCCCCGACGACACGCTCACGGTTCCCAGCATCATCAGCGTGTTCGTGGGCGCCAACTGGCACGAGCGCGAAGTGGCCGAGATGTACGGCATCGATTTCGCCGGCCACCCCGACCAGCGCAAGCTGTACCTTCCGACCGGGTTCGAGGGCTACCCGTTGCGCAAGGACTTCCCCTTGCTCGCCCGGCGCATCAAGCCGTGGCCGGGCATCGTCGACGTCGAGCAGATGCCAGGCGACGACGAACCTGAGGAAGCAGCGGCGGAGGACTGATGACGATCACCGACCGCCAACAGCTCGCGTACATCGCCGGCCAGGCTGCCGACGCGCGCCTCAACCTCGAGCTCGAGACCGAGGGCATGGTCCTCAACATCGGGCCTCAGCACCCGGCCACCCACGGCACGCTGCGCGTCATCGTGCGCCTCGACGGCGAACAGGTCGTCGCGGCCGAGCCTGTCATGGGCTACATGCACCGGGGCTACGAAAAGCTGACCGAGGTGCGCACCTACCCGCAGGTGACCACGCTCATCAACCGCATCGACTGGTTGGGCAGTTTCGCCAACGAGGTTCCGTTCATCCTCGCCGCCGAGAAGCTCATGGAGGTCGAGGCCCCGCCTCGCGCCCAGTGGATCCGCACCATCTTGTTCGAGCTGTCACGCATCGCGAACATCACCCTGTTCCTTGGCGACATGGCGGCGCAGCTCGGTGCCCTCACGCCGGTCTTCTATGCGTTCCGCGATCGTGAGTACATCCTCAACCAGATCGAGGCGGTCACCGGTGGTCGCTTCCACCCGAACTTCGACCGCATCGGTGGCCTGAAGGACGATCTGCCCAAAGGCTGGGGCGAAGAGACCAAGGGCGCCCTGCGCAAGCTCTCCGAGTTCTGCGACATCATGGAGAACCTGGTCCTCGGCAACGAGATCTTCGCCGCTCGAACCCGCGGCATCGGGGTCATCCCGGCTGACGTCGCCCAGGCCTATGGGCTTTCGGGCGCGAACCTCCGGGCGTCCGGCGTCGACTTCGACCTGCGCCGCGACAACCCGGTGGGCCTCGTCTATGACAAGGTCGACTGGAAAGTCTGGACCCACCCCGACGGCGACTCGTTCGCGCGCTACTGGGTGCGGCTCCAGGAGACCCGCGAAGCGATCGCCATCGTCGAGAAGCTCCTCGATGGCATCCCGGCCGGTCCCGTCATGGCCAAGGTGCCGCGCATCATCAAGGTGCCGGCGGGCGAGGCCTGGGTCGAGACCGAGAACCCGCTCGGCGCCATGGGTTACTACATCGTGTCGAAGGGTGATCTCACCCCGTTCCGGGTCAAGATCCGTTCGGCCAGCTTCAACAACGTGGCCGTTGCGCCGTGGGTGCTACGCGGCGTCTACGTCCCAGACGTGATCACCATCCTCGCCAGCCTGTACTTCATTCTTGGGGATATCGACCGATGATTCTCGGGGTCGAACTCGCGTATTGGCAGGTCACGATCTTGAAGATCGTGCTCGGGATGACGGCTGTGCTGCTGCCGGCCGGCACCTTGGTGTACGCCTATTTGTTCAAGGCCGTCAGCTTCATGCAGAGCCGTCTCGGCCCTATGGAAGCCGGGCCGTACGGCTCGATGCAGCTCCTCGCCGAAGTAGGCAAGTTCCTGCAGAAAGAAGACATCGTCCCCACCAAGGCCGATCGTCTGTTGTTCAAGCTCGCACCGTACGTGGTGCTGGTGAGCACCTTCCTGCTCGTGCTCGTGGTGCCGTTCTCGGTCGACGACACGTTCTTGAACCTCGACACCGGCATCTATTTCGCGATGGCCGTGTCGTCGGTGTCGGTCATCGGCATCCTCATGGCCGGCTGGGCGTCGGCCAACAAGTACTCGCTCATGGGTGGCATCCGGGCCGCCGGTCAGCTCATCGCCTACGAGCTGCCGATGATCCTCGCCATCGTCGGCGTGGTCATCCAGGCCGGCACGCTCAACATGAACGGCATCGTCTCCGCCCAGTGGCACGGTGAGATCTTCGGCTGGGGCGGCATCGGCAACCCCTACATCCTCACGCAGTTCGTCGGCTTCTTCATCTTCCTCATCGCGGTGCAGGCCGAGCTCACGCAGACCCCGTTCGACATGCCCATCGCCGAGAGCGAGCTCGTCGCGGGCTACCTCACCGAGTACTCGGGGCTGCGGTTCCTGCTGTTCTTCATCGGCGAGTTCGCGACCATGGGCATCTTCTCGCTCATCGCATCGGTGCTCTTCCTCGGTGGTTGGACGATTCCGTGGTTCTTCGACTTCGACTCGAACGCCTACAACGTCATCGGCCCCCTGGTGATGATGGGCAAGATGATGATCGTGGCGTTCCTCGTGGTTTGGGCGCGCTTCTCGTTTCCCCGGTTCCGTGAAGATCAGCTGCAGCGTCTGGCGTGGAAGTTCCTCATTCCGATCTCGCTGATCAACATCGCGGCCACCGCCGTCCTGAAGGTGGTGTTCTGATGGCCAAGCCGAAGATCCCGGGTGTCCTGAAAGGTCTGGGCATCACCGCCAAGACCATGGTCGAGACGATGTTCCCGGACGGGCCCAAAGGGCCACCGTCGCCGTCCAAGGGCGCGGTCACGGTGCAGTACCCGCACGAGAAGGAAACGCCCGCGCCTCGCTCGCGTGGCGTCATCGCGCTCAAGGAGGAGAACTGCACTTCGTGCATGCTCTGCGCGCGCGAGTGTCCCGACTGGTGTATCTACATCGAGGCGCACAAGACGAAGGCGCCGCCCCGGCGGGCCGGCGGCAAGCCGCGCAAGGTCAATCAGCTCGACCGCTTCGACATCGATTTCTCGTTGTGCATGTACTGCGGCATCTGTGTCGAGGTGTGCCCGTTCGACGCGCTGTTCTGGAGCCCCGAGTACGAGTTCAGCGAGTTCCGTATCGCCGACCTTCTCCACGACAAGTCGCGCCTGGCCGAGTGGATGGAGACCGTGCCCGACTTCGAGCCTTATGAGGCCGGTAGCCAGGCCAAGGTCAAGAAGGTGCCACGCTGATGCTGGCCGCCCTCCTCGCGCAGGCGAACCCCACTGGTGACGGCCTCTTCGTCGCGCAAAACATCGCCTTCGGCGTTATCGCGGCGGTCATGTTGGTCTCGGCGTGGCGGGTCGTCACGACCAAGAACGTGGTGCACGCCGCGCTCTACCTCGTGATCGTGCTCGCCGGCGTGGCCGCCCAGTTCCTGTTGCTCGGCGCCGAGTTCATCGGCGTCACGCAGGTGCTCGTCTACATCGGTGCGGTCATCGTGCTGTTCCTGTTCGGCATCATGCTCACCCGGGCGAAGCTCGGCGAGGATGACACCGTGGCTCGCGAGCACCGGCTCATGGCGGCGCTTGTCGGCGTGCTGCTCTTCGGCGTGATGGCGTGGGCCGTCGTCGACGACTACAGCGACACCCACGTCGACATCGTGTCGCCGAACACCACGGCCATGGTCAGCGATGCGATCTTCTCCCAGTACCTGATCCCCTTCGAGGTGGTGTCGATGTTGCTCCTCGCCGCACTCATCGGGGCCATCGTCGTGGCCAGGAAGGACTGAGATGCTCCTCAACCAGTTCCTCCTCCTTGCCGCGGCATTGTTCTGCATCGGCGTTTACGGCGTGCTGGCCCGCCGAAATGCCGTGCTTGTGCTGATGTCGGTCGAGTTGATCCTCAACGCGGTCAACATCAACTTCGTGGCGTTCGGAGCGTTCAACCGCACGGTGGCCGGCGAAGTCTTCGGTCTGTTCGTCATCGCCGTCGCCGCGGCCGAGGTGGGCGTCGGGCTCGCCATGGTTCTCCTCCTGTACCGCAACCGCAAGAGCATCGACCTCACTGAAGTCGATCTCATGAAGGGCTGAGCGTGAACGCCCTCCTGTTAGCCAACGAGACAGCCGCAAGCGCTGGATGGATGCTCCGCAACGCCTGGATCATCCCGTTCATCCCCGCGATGTCGTTCCTGCTCATCCTCCTCATCGGCAAGCGCACACCCGGTAAGGGTCACTGGATCGGCATCGCCGCGGTATCCGCCGCGTTCGTGCTGTCCGCCATCGCAGGCGTGCAGTGGATCCAGCACGTCAACGACGCGCATCACGCGTCAGGCTCTGAAGAGCAGGCCTTGTCGGTGGGCGGCGGCACGCTCGCGGCAAAGACCGAAAGCCCCACCGCCGGCGCAGCACCAGCCGAAGGCGAGTCCGCAGCCGCCGAAGAGGAGCACGTCGCTGTGGCGCCGGTGCGCAACTCGGTCACCTGGTACGAGAACGAGGGCACGAACGTCAAGGTCGGCACGCTCGTCGACGGGCTCTCGGTCATGATGCTCGTGGTCGTCACGCTCATCTCCCTGCTGGTGCACATCTACTCCACCGATTACGTGCACGGCGACCGTCGCTACACCCATTACTTCGCGTTTCTCAGCTTGTTCACCGCGTCCATGCTCACCTTGGTCATCGCCGAGAACACATTGATGCTGCTCTGCGCCTGGGAGCTGGTGGGCGTCTGCTCGTTCGCCCTTATCGGTCACTGGTGGGAAGAGCAGCCGAACTCCGACGCAGCCCTCAAGGCGTTCCTCACCAACCGCGTCGGCGACATGGGCCTCATCATCGGCGTCACCATCCTCTACTTCGCCGCGGGCAAGAGCTTCGACATCGTGAAGATCAACGAGATGGCGAACTCGGGCGAGATCCGGCAGTTCTTGCTGCTGGTCGCGTCGTGCTGCCTCATCGCCGCAGTGGCGTCGAAGTCGGGTCAGTTCATCCTCCACACGTGGTTGCCCGACGCCATGGCCGGTCCCACCCCGGTATCGGCGCTCATCCACGCAGCCACCATGGTCGTGGCGGGCGTCTTCATGGTGGCCCGCCTCTACTCGGTGTTCTTCCACGGTCTCACCATCCCCGGCTCGAGCATCAACCTCTTGGCGCTCGTCGGTGCGGTCACCCTCATCGGCGGCGCCCTGCTGGCGTTCGTCCAGAACGACATCAAGAAGGTGCTCGCGTACTCGACCATCAGCCAGCTCGGCTACATGGTCATGGCGCTCGGTGTCGGCGCATGGACCGCGGCCGTCTTCCACCTCTTCACGCACGCCTTCTTCAAGGCGTGCCTGTTCCTCGGCGCCGGCTCGGTGAGCCATGCGTGCCACCACAGCTTCGACATGAAGGCCGAGATGGGTGGGCTGCGCAAGATCATGCCCCGCACCTTCTGGACCTTCGTCATTGCCACCGGGGCGCTCATCGGCATCTTCCCGCTCGCCGGCTTCTGGTCGAAGGACGAAATCCTCGCCGGCACCGGCGGCTGGCCCGACACCCACGGCACTGGCACGTACTACGCAATGCTCATCATGGGGATGCTTGGTGCCGCGCTCACTGCGGCGTACATGACCCGTGTGATCTACCTCACGTTCTTCGGTCAGTACCGCGGGCACAGCCACCCGCACGAGAACGGGCCGCGCATCACCATCCCGCTCATCATCCTCGCGGTGTTCGCGGTCGGTGCTGGCTTCCTCAACCTGCCGCCGGGCGTGTTCGGTGCCGGCGACGCCCATCACCCCACGGGTTGGCAGGAACGGTTCGGGCACTACGTCGAACCCGTCGGCAAGTACTTCCCCGACGTCGTCCACGCGACACCGAGCTACCTCCTGGCCATTGTGTCGAGCGCGATCGGACTCGCCGGCGTTGCCGCGGCGTACGCCTATTACCGCAAGGTCGAGACCCGGTCCCGCGCCGAAGGGCGCAAGCTCACCGAGTTGCCCGACGGCATCACCACCCGGTCGAAACCGGCCAAGGCCTTCCATACGTTGCTCGTGAACAAGTACTACCTCGATCACTTGTACAACAACGTCATCGTCGCCGGCATCAAGGGCCCAATCGCCCGGGCCGCGTACTGGTTCAACCAGCACGGCATCGACGCCTCGGTCAACGCAGTCGGCAAGGGTTCCGTCATCGGCGGCAAGTTCCTCTATACCTACTTCGACCAGAAGGTCGTTGACGGTGCAGTCAACGCGTCGGGCACCCTCTCGAGCGGTGTCGGCGAAGAGCTGCGCCACATCCAGACCGGCAAGGTCCAGCAGTACGCGTTGCTCCTCTTCGGAGGCACAACCGTGCTCGCCGGCATCTTCCTCATCCTCCTCACTACGTAGCGCGAAGCCAAGGGAAAGAACAGAACATGGACTTCCTGGAAACCTGGGGAATCAGCATTGCGGTGTTCGTGCCGGTCATCGGCGCGCTTGTCGTCATGCTCATCCCGAAGTCGTGGGGCGAGGACCTGTACAAGCAGGTCGCCCTTGCGGTGTCGCTCGTGTCCGGCGGCTTCGGCATCGCGATGCTGGTCAACTTCAACTTCGATGACACCGGCCGGTTGCAGTACCTGGTCGACAAGAAGTGGATCGAAGCGATCAGCTCGCGCTACATCGTGGGCCTCGACGGCATCTCGCTGCCGTTGTTCCTCCTCACGCTGCTGATCGTGCCGCTGTGCATCATCTACAGCTGGAACCACTTCCCCGAGCCGCACAACCCGAAGGCGCTTCTCGCGCTGATCCTGCTGCTCGAGACCGGCATGCTCGGCTCGTTCGTGGCTCAAGACCTCATCTTGTTCTTCGTCTTCTTCGAAGTGGTCCTACTCCCGATGTTCTTCATGATCGCGGTGTGGGGCGGGGAAAAGCGCCAGTACGCGTCGTTGAAGTTCTTCCTCTTCACGCTGTTCGGATCGGCGCTGATGATCCTCAGCTTCCTTGCGATGTTCTTCCTTGCCGATCCGCACACCTTTGACATGCGTGCGCTGCCGACCGCCCTGCAAGGCGTCGCACTCAGCACCCAGGTGTTGATTTTCCTCGGCATGCTCATTGGCCTTGGCATCAAGGTCCCGATGTTCCCGTTCCATACGTGGTTGCCCGACGCCCACACCCAGGCGCCCACGGTCGGTTCGGTGATCCTGGCTGCGGTGCTGCTGAAGCTCGGCACCTACGGCTTCGTGCGCATCGCGATCCCGATCCTGCCCGCCGCCGCCGTGAAGGTGGCACCCCTCATCGGCGTGCTGGCGGTGATCGGCATCATCTACGGCGCGCTCGGGTGTCTCGCCCAGACTGACATGAAGCGGCTCATCGCGTTCTCGTCGGTGGCCCACATGGGCTTCGTGATGCTCGGCATCTCGACGCTCACCCAATTCGGCATCAACGCCGCGATATTTGGCATGGTCGCCCACGGCCTCATCACCGGCATGTTGTTCTTCATCGCCGGTTCGGTGAAAGAGCGCTATCACACCCTCGAGATCTCCAAGCTCGGCGGACTGCTACTCGACGCCCCCAAGATGGGTTGGCTTCTCGGGCTCTGCGTGATGGCGTCGCTCGGTCTGCCTGGTCTCGCCGGGTTCTGGGGCGAGTTCCCGGCGATCTTGTCGTCGTACAGCCCGGCCCATGGGCTCAACGTCGAGCTTTATCGCATCTTCATGGTCATCTCGGCGCTCGGTACCGTGCTCGCCGCTGGCTACCTGCTGTGGTTGCTTCAGCGCGTCGCATTCGGGCCGAGCAAGAGCCACGGCGACGGTCACGAGCAGATCCACGACATGCACGTCAGCGAGGGTCTGGCGTGGGCCCCGCTGATCGCGCTCATCGTCGCCCTCGGCGTCTACCCGGGGATCATGTTCAAGTCCACCGACGCCGCCGTGGCCAAGAGCTTGGCCGCCTGTCTCGTCGACGACAAGGGCCCGACCTGTCCGGAGCTCGCCGACATGCTCCACGCCGAACGAGGGAAGTAACCCGTGCTGGCCGAGGTCGCATTCACCGCACCACACGTCGATTTCGCGGCGCTGGCACCCGAGATCGTCCTCACCGCGGGCGCCGTGCTCGTGATCCTCCTCGACGCGCTCGCGCTCGACAAGATCAAGCCGTTCATCTCGATCATCACCGGGGCCACCCTGCTCGGCGCCATGATCCCGATCCTGTGGCTCGCGAACAACGGCGTCGACCGGTCGCTGTTCGGCGGAGCGTTTGTGGTCGACAACTTCGCCCTCCTGTTGAAGGCGATGTTCTTGCTGTCGGGTTACGTCGTGGTGCTGCTCGCCATGAACTACATCGCCGAAGGCGACTACTGGGAGAGCGAGTTCTACGCGATGATGCTGTCATCGCTGCTCGGCATGGTGGTCATGTGCTCGGCGCGCGACCTCCTCACGATCTTCGTTGCGCTCGAGCTGCTGTCGATCCCGGCGTACATGCTCGCCACGTGGCGCAAGCGCGACCTCAAGAGCAACGAAGCCGGCATCAAGTACTACCTGATGGGCGTGTTCGCCTCGGCCATCATGTTGTACGGCATGTCGCTCGTTTTCGGCGCGTCGGGCAGCACGCTGCTGACCGACGTCGCGAAGGGGCTCTCTGGCGACAATGTCCGCCCCACCGCGGTAGTCGGCATCTTGTTCGTGGTCATCGGCTTCGCCTTCAAGGTCTCGGCGTTCCCCTTCCACGCGTGGGCCCCCGACACCTACGAAGGCGCGCCCACCCCGGTCACCGCGTTCTTGGCAGTTGCCTCGAAGGCCGCCGGTTTCGTGGCCATCGTGCAGCTGATCTACGTCGGCTTCGGCACACGCGAAGATGTGTACCAGCCACTGCTCTGGGTCTTGGCTGCTGGTTCCATGACCGCCGGCAACCTCATGGCACTGCGGCAGAAGAACATCGTGCGCCTTATGGCGTACTCCGGCATCGCCCAGGCTGGCTACATGCTCGCCCCCCTCGTGGTGGCGGGCAATGACAAGGTCGGCGATAAGCCCCTGCAGGCCATCGTCGGGTATCTCGTCATCTACGCGGCCATGAACCTCGGCGCCTTCGGCGTGATCATGGCGGTGGCTCGCAAGACCCGCTCGGCCGAGATCTCCTCGTTCCGTGGGTTGTTCCACTACGCGCCGGCGCTCACCGTGGCCATGACCGTCTTCTTGATGTCGCTCGCGGGAATCCCGCCGCTCGCCGGTTGGTATGCCAAGTTCCAGGTGCTCAGCGCGTTGATCTCGGCCGAGAACGCGTCGGGCGTGGCCATGGGCATCCTCGTGGGCGTCAACTCGGTGATCGCGCTCTACTACTACGGCACGATCGCCCGTTCGATGTGGGCCGACGACGCGCCCGATGGCGACCTCACCCCGGTGCGCGTGCCGCCGGCGCTCGTGTCGGCCATTGTGATCACTGCCGCAGTCACCGTGGTGTTCGGTGTCCTGCCGCAGGCCATCGGCCACTTCACCAACGGCGGTCTCCTGGCCATCGGTGGGTGAGCGCCCGCCCCGAGATGACCGAGCCCGCGGTGTGAACGTGTCCCAGAAGTGAACGCCCTCGCCGCGTCGCTCGCCGCAGTCATCCGACGCGATGGCCCGATCACCTATTCCGCGTTCATCGAGGCGGCGCTGTACGACGCCGATCATGGCTTCTACGAAACGGGTGGCGCGGCCGGGCGCCGTGGTGACTTCCTGACGAGCCCGGAGGTCGGTCCGCTATACGGTGCCGTGGTCGCTCGCGCCCTCGATTCGTGGTGGTTCGATCTCGGCTGCCCGGAGGAGTACCCGGTCGTCGAGTGCGGCGCCGGACCCGGGACCTTGGCCCGTTCGGTGCTGGCCGCGCGCCGCGAGCTGGCGTGTGGCGACGCGCTGCGCTACATCACTGTCGAGCGGTGCGCGACCCAGCGCCTGCGCCACCCGGATGGCGTGGAAGCCCGCGAATCGTTCGACCTCGGGCCGTTCACCGGAGTGGTTTTCGCCAACGAACTGCTCGACAACCTGCCCTTCGATCTTCTCGAGTGGCGCGGCGGTGGTTGGCACGACGTACTAATCGACGCAGCCGCCGACGACACGTTCACCGAGGTCCTCGGCGACCTGGTCGACAACCCGTCGCGCCCGCCTACAGGAACGGAAGGGGCGCGGTTGCCGCTTCAACCCGCGGTCACCGCCTTCCTCGCCGACGCGCTGGCCCGCCTCGAACACGGCCACGTCGTGCTCGTCGACTACATGTCCGCCAACACCGGTTTCCTCGACCGCTCGTGGCCCACGTGGGTGCGCACGTACCGCGGTCACGAACGTGGCGGGCATCCCCTCGACGAACCGGGCACCCAGGACATCACGTGCGAGGTCGCGCTCGACGCGCTGCTTGGGGTTGCGGCGCCGCGCGAGGTCAGCACGCAGGCCGAGTTTCTCGCCGCGTACGGCATCGACGAACTGGTCGAAGAAGGCCGGGCCTCGTGGCAGGCCGGTGCGGGCATCGGCGACCTCGCCGCGCTCCGCGGCCGAAGCCGCATCCGCGAGGCAGAAGCGCTGTGCGCCGCCGACGGTCTCGGCGGGTTCACCGTGATGCACTGGGTACGCTGAGCCCGTGGAAACCGCCGCGGTTCGTACACCGCTCAGCCGTGAGCGCGTCACGACGGCGGCGCTGCTCCTGATCGACGCCGACGGGCTCGATGCGCTCAGCATGCGCAAGCTCGGCGCCGCGCTCGGCGTCGAAGCGATGTCGCTGTACAACCACGTGCGCAACAAGGACGACCTCCTCGGTGCGGTCACCGACAACATCTGCGCCGAGATTCTCCTGCGCTTCGACGCGACCAGCGCGACGCCGCGTACCAGCGACCCCGTGACCTGGCAGTCGCGCGCCACCGCCATGGCCTACGCGTACTGGACCGTCTCGCGCGAGCACCCCCGTGCGTTTCCACTCGTGAGCTACAAGCCCATCGATTCGATGAACGGCATGATGATGCTCGCGCGGTGCCTCGAGATCTTCACCGATGCCGGCTTGGCGCTCGACGATGCGGCTGCCGCGTTCAATGCGGCGGCTGGCTGGCTGCTCGGCACGATCGAGCAGGAGCACCGTCTCATGGGCAAGCTCGTCGAAGGCGGCGGGGTCACCAAGGCCGATGTGCCGGACGCCCTCGGGTCCATCGTCGACTTCCGCGACGCGTGTTTGGCCACGTCGCCCGAGGAGCGGTTCTCCCTGGGCCTCGAGATCTTGCTGGCCGGCATCGAGGCACGCTTGGCCACCGCCAGAATCCGGCCCTAGCATCGAATTGAACGCGCAAGATCAACAGCACTGGGGGATGCAGCATGGCTCGGTACTACCAGGTCATTTCCGCTGACGGTCACGTCGAGACGCCACCGGACCCATGGGTCAAGTACGTCCCGGAGAAGTGGAAGGACCGCGCGCCGCGGCTCATCAACCTCCCCGACGGCGGCGAGGGTTGGATCATCGAAGGGCAGCCGCTGCTCAAGAACGGCCAGAACATCACCGGGCGTGGTCCCATCCGCTTCGATTTCGGGTCGTATTACAAGCCCGACGGAAGCTTCAACGATGGCGCGGGCGGCCCGGTGCAACGCCTACGAGAGCAGGACGAGGACGGTGTCGATGCCGAGGTGCTCTTCCCGCCAGTGTTCGCGTCGCGGTTCCTCGAAGGCATCAAGGACCCCGACATCTACCGGTCGATGATCCGGGCCTACAACAGCTGGTTGGCCTACGACTACTGTTCCGTCGCCCCCGACCGCCTCATCGGCAACTCGGTCACGCCGATCAGCGACATCGACCACGCGGTGGCCGAGGTCGAGTTCGCCAAGAGCGCCGGGCTCAAGAGCGTCGCCTTCTACATGTTTCCCAACGGCACCGGCTTCGCCCAGCCCGAGGACGACCGGTTCTGGGCCAAATGCCTCGAGCTCGACATGGCCATTTCGCCGCACTTCGGCTTCGGCGAGGTGCGCGCCCCGGTCGGCCAGCCCGGTGCCGGCACCGCAGGTCAGCCGTACGCGTCGGCACTCGTGCAACGCGCCGGATCGCACGCACCCGTCTATTGCATGGCTCAGCTCATGGCGGCCGGCGTGTTCGATCGCTTCCCCGAGATCAAGTTCTACTTCGCGGAGAGCAACGCCAGCTGGCTGCCGTCCACCATGTTCTTCATGGACGATAACCACGAGATCTTCTCGAACGCCTTCGGGGGACGGCGCATGGAGCTGACGCCGAGCGAGTACATCGCGAAGCACTGCTTCTTCTCGATCATCCGTGACCCAGTGGCCGTCGAGCTGGCCGACCACCTACCGATCGACAACATCATGTGGGGCACCGACTTCCCGCACTCGGTGGGTTCGTTCCCGAACTCCCAAGACTTCCTCGGCTCCGCATTCGCGGGCAAGGACGAGCTCAAGCGCAAGCTCACGCTCGAGAATCCCGCGGCCTACTTCAAGCTCGACCTCACCAAGCCGATCACGGAAACCCCCGTCTCGGTCTGATCCCGAACGCGCTTCTGCCGAGCGCGCGCTCGGCAGAAGCGCGTCTGGCAGCGTTTTCAGCGCGTGGCCAGCGCGTCGCGGATCTGGATCAGGAGCTCGACCTCGCTCGGGCCGGCGGGCTCGACCACGACGACCTCTCGCGGCTTGCGCAACCGGTTCACGGCCTTGACCACCATGAAGATCACCAAGGCAATGATCAAGAAGTTGATGATCGTGGTGATGAACGAGCCGAGGAAGATCTGGTTCTCGTAGAACGCGGTGACTCCCGCGCGCCCTGCAGCCGGACCGGCGATCTCGTTCCCCCAGTGGATGGAGATGTCGTTGAAGCTCGGCTGACCGAAGACGATGCCGACGATCTGCATGAGCACGTCATTGACGAGCGAGGTGACCACGGTGGCGAACGCCGCGCCGAGGATGACGCCGATGGCGAGGTCCAGCGCGCTGCCCTGGGAGATGAACTCCTTGAATTCCTTGATCATGATGCTCCTGTTTATTGTCCCCCCTCACGGGTGGTGTCGAGCGTAGATCGGTGTTGACTTCGCGTGCCGCCGCGAAGGTTTCCTCATCCCGGTAATCTCCCCCCGTTCCAGTACACGGGAGGGCGCATGTCCGAGTCGACCATCGAGGACTTCTACTCAGAGGACCGCACGTTCCCGCCGTCTTCAGATTTCGTCGCGAACGCAATGGTCAATGACCGTTCGCTCTACGACGAAGCCGACGCCGACTACGAGGCCTTCTGGGCACGCCAGGCGCGCGAGCTGCTCACCTGGGACACCGACTTCCACACCACGCTCGAATGGAAGCTGCCCTTCGCGAAATGGTTCCTGGGCGGCACCCTGAACGTCGCTGCGAACTGTCTCGATCGCCACGTCGCCGCCGGGCGGGGTGACCGCATCGCGTATCACTGGGAGGGCGAGCCAGGCGACACCCGCGTCATCACCTATGCCGATCTGCTCACCGAGGTGTGCAAGTTCGCGAACGTGTTGAAGTCGCTCGGGCTTCAACGCGGCGACCGCGCGGCGATCTACATGCCGATGATCCCCGAGCTCCCGGTCGCCATGCTCGCGTGTGCGCGGCTGGGCGTAGCGCACAGCGTGATCTTCGGCGGGTTCTCTCCCGAGTCGATCAGCGACCGGTGCAATGACGCCGCCGCACGCATCATCATCACCGCCGACGCCGGGTACCGCCGCGGTGCACCATCCGGGCTCAAGGTCAACGTTGACGCGGCGCTCGCCGACACCGCCACCGTCGAGAACGTCGTCGTGGTGAACCGCTGTGACACCGCGGTCACGATGGTGGAGGGCCGCGACCACTGGTGGCACGAGTTGATGGCCTCAGCGTCGCCCGAATGCCCAGCCGAGCCCATGGACGCCGAACAACTGCTGTACATCCTGTACACCTCGGGTACCACGGCGAAGCCCAAGGGCATCATGCACACGACCGGTGGCTACCTCACCCAAGCGGCGTTCACGCACCGGGCGGTGTTCGACCTGCGCCCCGAGACCGACGTGTACTGGTGCGCGGCCGACATCGGCTGGGTCACCGGACATAGCTACATCGTGTACGCGCCCCTCGTGAACGGCGCGACCTCGGTGCTCTATGAGGGCACGCCCGACACCCCGCGGCCGGAGTTCCGCGAAGGCCCGCAGGCGCAATGGCCCAAGGACCGCCTGTGGGACATCATCGAGCGCTATGGCGTCACGCAGCTTTACACCGCGCCCACGGCCATCCGCACGTTCATGAAGTGGGGCGATCAGGAGCCGGCCCGACACGACCTCAGCTCGCTACGCGTGCTCGGCACGGTGGGCGAGTCGATCAACCCCGAAGCGTGGATGTGGTACCACGAGCACATCGGTCGCGAGCGCTGCCCCATCGTCGACACCTGGTGGCAGACCGAGACCGGCGGCCACATGATCACCCCGCTGCCCGGGGTCACGGTCACCAAGCCCGGTTCGGCCGCGCACTCCATCCCCGGGGTGTTCGTCGAGATCGTCGACAACGACGGGCAGCGCATCGATCGTGGCGGCGGCTTCCTCACGATCACCCGGCCGTGGCCGGCGATGATGCGGGGCATCTGGGGCGATCCCGAGCGTTACCGCGAGACCTACTGGACTCAGTTCCCCGGTCGCTACTTCGCGGGAGACGGGGCCAAGCTCGACGACGACGGCTACCTGTGGCTGCTCGGCCGCGTCGACGATGTCATGAACGTCTCCGGGCACCGCATCTCGACCACCGAGATCGAGTCGGCGCTGGTCGATCACCCCGCGGTCGCCGAGGCCGCAGTGGTCGGCGCCAAGGACGAGGTCACGGGTCAGGCCATCGTCGGGTATGTGATCCTTCGCGGCACCTACGAAGCATCCGACTCGCTGCGCGAAGAGATCCGCCAGCACGTCGCGAAGAAGCTCGGCGCCATCGCCCGCCCGAAGGCCGTGATGCTGGTGCCTGATCTCCCGAAGACTCGCAGTGGCAAGATCATGCGCCGTCTCTTGCGCGACGTAGCCGAGGGCCGGGATCTCGGCGACACCACAACCCTCGCTGACGCCACGGTGTTCGACGAGATTCGCAACCGAGCGGTTGCCGCGCCGCAGGAGGACTGACCTGAGCGCCATCCCCTCGCACTGGTTGTGGCGCGACGGTCCGGTCGGGTCCGGGCCAGCGGTCATCTTCGACATGGACGGTGTGCTGTCCGACGCGTCGCAGCGCCAGCACTTCCTCGACGGCCCACTCCAGTACTGGGAGAAGTTCTTCGCCGCGTGCGGCGAAGACGCGCCCATCGTCGAGGCTCTCGAGATGGCCCGGTTGCTCGACCCGTCCGTCGTGGTGATCCTGCTCACCGCGCGGCCAATCCGCGTGCGGCGCCAGACGATGGACTGGCTCGGCCGCCACCCGGTGCGGTGGGACCTCCTCGTGATGCGCGACGAGGACGATTGGACCAGCTCCCACACGTTCAAGCGCGCCGAGCTTCGTGACCTGCAGGGTCGGGGCTACGAGATCCAACTCGCCGTCGACGACGACCCGCGCAACGTCGAGATGTACCGCCGGGCCGACGTACCGGCCCTGTACTTCCACAGCGGCTACTACGATTGATTGCCCGTTACGTGCGCGGCCGACGTCGGCCGCTTTCGCGTGGCTTTCGTCGGGCCGTCGCACGATACAACTCAGCGTTCACCCTTCCCGAGCCATCGTGGAGCAAAGGGTGACGAAGGAAGACTCATGAAGAACTACGGAAAGACTGCAGTCCTGTTGGCCGCCCTTGGTGGGCTGTTCGTCGTTCTCGGAGGGGCCTTCCTCGGGCAGGGCGGTCTCTACATCGGCCTGGCACTCGGCCTGGTCATGGTCGGTGGTTCGTACTGGTTCAGCGACAAGCTCGCCATCAAGTCGGCCCACGGCGTCCAGGTCGACCGCACCCAGGCCCCCGATTACTACCGAATCGTCGACGAGCTCGCCCAACGAGCGGGCATGCCCATGCCGCGCCTGTTCATCGCCCCGTCCGATCAGCCGAACGCGTTCGCCACGGGCCGCAACCCGAAGCACGCCGCGATCTGTGTGAACCAGGGTCTGTTGCAACTCATGTCGTGGGACGAAGTGCGCGGTGTGCTCGCCCACGAGCTCACCCACATCCGCAACCGCGACATCCTCACGGGGTCCATCGCCGCTGCGGTGGGCATGGCCATCACCTTCGGGGCTCGCATGGCCATGTGGGGGGCCATGTTCAGCGGTGGCCGTGATCGCGATCGTGACGACAACCCCTTGGTGTTGTTGGCCACTGCGCTCCTTGCGCCCATCGCCGCGATGATCATCCAGATGGCCATCAGCCGCAGCCGCGAGTTCCAGGCCGATGCCGGCGCGGCCCGCCTCATCGGTGACGGCGAGCCGCTCGCCCGGGCGTTGCTGCGCCTCGAGGCATACGCAGGCCGCATCCCGTCCGACGTGAACCCCAGCCAGGCATCCAACTACATCGTCAACCCCCTCAGCGGGCGCAAGGTGACGTTCGGGAACCTATTCTCGACCCACCCGCCCGTCGAGGCCCGTGTCGCCCGTCTCCGTCAGGGCAACTGGGCCTAGTCGCGGAAGTTCTCGAACTGGAGCGGGATGCCGAAGTCATGCTCGCGGAGTGCGGCGATCACCTCTTGGAGGTCGTCTCGCTTCTTGCCGGTGACCCGCAGCTGATCACCCTGGGTCTGTGACTGGACACCTTTGAGCCCGAGGCCCTTGATGTGGGTGTTGATGGCCTTGGCCTTGTCAGACGAGACGCCGGCCTGCAACTTGACCACCTGGCGCGCGGTGCCCTTCGACGCTTCCTCGATCTTGCCGTAGTCGAGGACCTTCAACGACACCTTGCGCTTGACCATCTTCTCCTCGAGCAGCTGGCGTGTCGCGGCGAGGCGGTCCTCGGTGATCGACGCGAGCGTGATTGCATCGGTTCCGAGCTCGATCGAGGTGTTGGTGTCCTTGAAGTCGAAGCGGGTCGTGATCTCGCGCGACGCCTGGTCGACGGCGTTGCGGAGCTCCTGCATGTCGATCTCGGAAACCACATCGAAGGTAGGCATGGCGCGAAACGTAGCGCGTCAGCCGGGGGCTGCCACGCAGTAGCGGTCGATGGCCGCGACGAATGCCGCGGCCCGCTGTCGATAGTCGAGGTACGTACCGAAGCTGGGTGCGGCAGGGGAGAGCAGCACCACACCGCGAGGAGCGGCCCATGCGTAAGCGGCCCGCACCGCGGCGTCGAGATCGTCGGCCGCGCGCACCTCGACCGCGGACGGCAGCACCGCGTCCGCGAGCTCGCGGCGGATGCGATCCCCCGATGCCGGGATGGTGAGCACCAGCAGGGGTGCTTCGCGCGTGGCCAACGCTTCACCGAGCGAGTGATAGTCGATGCCTCGATCGAAGCCGCCCAAGATCACCGCCGTTCGCTGCGCGGCGAACGCGTCGATAGCTCGCACGGTCGGGAGCACGTTGGTTGACAACGAGTCATCGACGAACTCGACCTCGCCGATAGTGCGTACGGTCTGGAGCCGGTGCTCGAGCCCCGGAAAGCCGCGGGCGGCTTCGGCGAGCGAATCAGGATCCGGGTCGAGGCCGAGGGCCCGAAGGCACCGGTATGCGATCTCGGCGTTGTCGAGGTTGTGGTCGCCGCGGACGCCAAGGGTGCGATGCCAGTCGGTGCGTCGGGTCGGGTCGGGGCTGACCCATTCGACCTGCGGTCCGAGCAGTGACGCCCGTTCGACGAGAGCCGGGCTCGTGCTCGACGCGATGGTGAGCCGGGCCCCGGGTTGTGTGCACAGCGAGAGCTTGTCCCGGTAGTAGCCCTCGACCGAGCGGTGCCAGTCGAGGTGATCTGGGTGCAGCGAGGTCACGGCCACGATGGGCGGCGACACCGCAACGTCGGTGGCTTGGTAGCTCGACGTCTCGATCACCCAGTACCGGGGCTCCGGGGCTCCGGCTGTTCGTGCAGGGTCATATGGGGGCCGGCCGATGTTGCCGCCGACGAACGTGGGGAAGCCGAGCCCATCGAGCAAATGGCCGAGCATCGCCGAGGTGGTGCTCTTGCCCTTGGTGCCCGTGACCGCGACCACCCGCTCGATCGGCGCGCCCTGCAGCCACAGCCCGAGCCCGCCGAGCACCGGCACGCCCGCGGCGTCGAGCGCCGCCGCCGCCGGGAGGTAACGGCTGATGCCGGGCGACTTCACAACCGCGTGGCAGCGCAGCAGCGCTTCGAGCCCGCCGTGATCGATGGCGAGCACCTCGGCGTCTTCGTAGGTCGGCTTCGCGTCGTCGACCAGCACCACGCGGGCGCCGAGCGTGCGCAACATGCGGATCGAGGCCTCGCCCTCGACGCCGAGGCCCCACACACCGACCTCCGCGTTGCGGAGGTCAGCCCACGAGATGGCGGGGCGCATACGAGTCGGGGATGTGATCGGCGCCGATCGGTACGAGCAATGCGTTGATCGCTTCGTCGTCGAGCTCGCGGTCATCGAGTTCGCGAAGGAGCGCCTCGAGCATTGGCGAGCCGGTGCGGTCGGGCCGTGCGGCGGCGCGCTGCAACGCGGCTCGGCATTCGGACACCTCACCCACGCACTCGAACGGCTTCGGCTCGTGGCCGATGTCGAGAAGCGTGCGGAACGACCTGATCGTGTCGGGGTTCTCGAGTGGCTCGCGCCCACCGAACACCGCGCGAAGGTCGGCTGCCGCGACGAACGGCGCGAGGATCAGGTCGATGAAGCAGCACTTGTCGCACACGCCGCACCATGTGGCGTGACGCTTCGCCGGGTCGAGCTGGAAGGCTCGGTTGCAGCTCCGAAAGACCCGGTGATAGTTGGTGAGCTTGGCGAACCGACGAGCGATCGCGAGCTCCGAATAGGGCCGAAGCAGCGAGAAGTATTCGGGGCCGTCGGTGAACTGATCGGCGAGCGCGGCACGCAACAGCGTTTCGAACTCGGCGCTCTTCGAGTACTGGTGGTTGATCGTGCGGCCATCGACTTCGAGGTTGCCGGACGACGCCGACCATTCGTTCGACATCACCACCGCCCCGCGCCCGTGCAGCACCGCGATCAGCGTTGCGATGGCCGAGAGGATGCCGGTGACCGGGACATGGCCGTTGCGAAAACCCAGTTCGCGCGACCGCAGCACTTTTGCATCGAGCTCGCGCTCGGCCCGCAATACCGGAAGGCCGGTCTCGCGCGCGGCGGCCTCGATGGCCGCGAAACGATCACCCATGCGGCTCAGGATGAACAATGCGGTGTCGGCGTGGATTTGGCGCACCTCGTCGACGGTGACGATGGAATCGATGCCGCCACCGAAGGGCACCAGGGGACGATCGAGGTGGACGCCCGTCGCCACCGGTTCCGGTGCGGTCGACGTGTAGTGGAACATGAGGTCACGCAGATCGAGGCCGTTGCTGTACGCGAACTCGCCGAGTCCGTCGAGATAGAACGCCCGCAACATGGTTGCTTCAGCCGGGGTGAGCGGATGGTCGCCGAAGTCGATCAGTGGGGGAGCGGCCGCCTTGTAGTACGAGACGCCGGCCACCAGGAACACCAACCGCGCCGCTCGATCGGCGGCGGAGGCGACGGAGGCCGGTGCGTCGGGGAGCGGGGCGAATCGGATGTGCTCGACGAACTCGAGCCCATCGAGGCGGTAGTGACACCGCAGCTGCCCGTCCGCGAGGTCGAGTGCGAACCCGACGTAGTGGAACGCCTTGACCGCGGCCGGGTCGAACCCTTGTGCCGAGAAGGCCGGTGCTGCACGGTCCGGGTCTGCACGGTCCGGGTCTGCACGGTCCGGGTCTGCACGGTCCGGGTCTGCACGGTCCGGGTCTGCGGTGGTCACCGTGGCCTCCGGTGTGAGCGGCAGCGTGCGTGCAATCGTGAGCGGCAGCGTTTGTGTAGTGGGCCGGGGAGGATTCGAACCTCCGTAGGCGATGCCGACGGGTTTACAGCCCGCTCCCTTTGGCCACTCGGGCACCGACCCAGAACGTGGACGAGGATAGCAAGCGAGCATCGAGTTGACCCACCTGGATCGGGCACGCCCGTCATCGGGCCCGAGAAGCAACCTCGGCGAGGTCAGGAGCGAAGCATGCGCTGCATGAGCGCGACGTCGAGCCACCGGTGAAACTTGCGGCCGACTTCGCGCTCGATGCCCACGAGCTCGAACCCCACCGACCGGTGCAGCTGGATCGATGCCTCGTGCCCATCGACGATGCGGGCCATCATCGTGTGGAACCCGCGGCTACGTGCGGCCTCGACGGTCGCGGTGAGCAGGAGCTTGCCCACGCCTTTGCCCTGATGGCTTCGGGCCACGTACACCGAGTCTTCGACCGTGGTGCGATATGCCGGTCGATCCCGGTACGACGACAGCGACGCGAACCCGACCACCTCGCCCGCATGCTCAGCCGTCAGCACCGTGAGTGCCCCAAGTCTCGACGTGAGCCACTGCTGTTGGTCGACGAGGCTGCGAGGAACCATGTCGAACGTGTGGGTGGTCTCGGTGACCTCGAGGTTGTAGATGGTGCGGATCGCCTCTGCGTCGGCGATGGTGGCCAGCCGGATGTGCACGGCCGAACATTACCGGCCCGGATCTCGGACAGGGGTCAGGACGCGATTCCGGCCTTGCGGTTCGAGTTCGTGGCCACCGGCTCGACGATGGCCATGTCTCCGGCCAGTGACTCGAGCCTCGCCCAGGTGGCGATGTCCTCGTCGTCGGTGAGGAAGATGATCTGCTGCTCGCGGGATCGTTCGACGAGCAGTTCCAGAAGGGCCGGACGATCCTCGCGTGCGATCTCGCGGAACGAGTCGTCGAGCACCATCGGCAGGCTCTCACCGCCTGCGGCACTGCTGCGCAGGCCTTCGAGCGCGGCCGTCTCGGCGGCCTCTGCGCCCTCGAGCCGGCCGTTGTGGCGCATAGCCATCGCGAGCCCGAACAGCGCGAGGAACGCCGCCGCGCCGAAGGTTATCCGGCGGGTGCGCTCCGCTCGTCGTTGTCGGCGTCGATCGCCCGCAGTTCGGCGGCGCCGAGCGCACCGACGAGCTCATTCACGATGCCGTCGCGTTCGATCTGGCCGACGCCGCTGATGACCAATCGTTCGTATCGCACGAGGCAGACGTCGGCGCGCCGGCCCGGGACCTTGAGTCGAAATACCTATGCAGCGCGAACTGCGTCCCTATGCCCGAAGGGTCATGCCGTTCGGCCTGGGGGCGAACGGGTTGGGGAACGCGGGGATCGCGTGGCATCATTGACGCCCGTGTCCTGGCGCAAGCCTTGGCGCATGCTCCCTTAGCTCAGACGGCAGAGCGCTTCCATGGTAAGGAAGAGGTCGACAGTTCGATTCTGTCAGGGAGCTCGTTACC
>WLNW01000030.1 GCA_009699605.1 Actinomycetota bacterium
AGCCGGTCGCGCGATGGTGAGTCGCCGCGTGGTCCGCGTCCGTCTGGGCCTCCGAGCCGGTCGCGCGATGGTGAGTCGCCGCGTGGTCCGCGTCCGTCTGGGCCTCCGAGCCGGTCGCGCGATGGTGAGTCGCCGCGTGGTCCGCGTCCGTCTGGGCCTCCGAGCCGGTCGCGCGACGGTGAGTCGCCGCGTGGTCCGCGTCCCTCTCGTCCTGGTGCGCCGGTGAGGAGCGGGGGAACGGCTCGACGCCCGCTTGCCGGCACGCCGCGACCCTCGGACGACGCTCCGCGGAGTTGGGGTGCACTGGCACGCCGGGGCACCAACACGGTGCGCGAGCAGCCGTTGCCACAGGGCACCGACGACATCGGCCGCCCGCGTGCGCGTCGCGGCAACGCCGTCGGGTCTCGTGGCGGCGCCGCGTCACGCGACGCGACCGTGCGCCGTTCGAGCGAGGTCGACCAGGCACTTCGATCCGCTGAATCGCTGTCGCCCTCGGCCGGGCGGCAACGCCCCGACAAGCCGCGTGTCGCGTCGTTGCCGCCACGTCCCATCGAGGACACGGCGACAACACCCCTCGTGCGTACGGTGCGCAAGTCGGCCCTGGCCGAGATCGTGCGCATGCCGTTGCCGACCCGGCCGCGCCACATCGAAGATCTCACCGTGGCGCTGACTCGGTTGCTCGGACAGCGACTTGGCGACAAGGGCCGGTCTGACCTGGATGCAGCCGCCCGAGCGTACGAGCACGATCGATTTACCGAGTCCTTGCGCCTGGCTGCTCGACTCACGGCGCAGGCGCCCGACGTTCCCGAGATCCGTGAGCTCCACGGATTGTCCTTGTATCGGCTCGGTCGATGGCCCAAGGCGATCGTGGAACTCGAGGCGTTCCGCGCTCTCGCTGGCACCGCGGAGCAGAACGCCGTGCTGGCCGATTGCTACCGCGCGCTTCGTCGGTGGACTGATGTCGATGAGCTGTGGGAAGAGCTACGCGAGTCGAGCCCGAACCCTGCGGTGGTCAACGAAGGACGCATCGTGGCTGCTGGTGCGCTCGCCGACCGCGGCGATCTGCCGGCGGCGCTGCGACTGATCGAGAAGGGTTGGCGTGTTCCCGCCCGCCCTCAGGTTCACCACGTGCGCCGGGCGTATGCGATGGCCGACCTGTACGAGCGCTCGGGCTCGCCGGTGCGCGCCCGCGAGCTGTTCTCCTGGGTGCGGGGCATCGACGCCGAGTTCGCGGATGTTGGCGACCGAATACGCCACCTCGGCTGACAGTCGCGGCTGAATACGCCACCCGGCACTGTCACACCCCCCGTGCATGATGATGGCAGCTTCCCTCCCCTTGGTTGTCGTGACTCGTCGCGACGAACTACCGGAGGTCCCTATGGCCAACCGTTCTCTCGTCGCGGTTCCTTCCGTTTGCTCCCCCTCGTTTCAGATCGTCGTGCTCTCGGGCACTGTCCATGGCGTCATCGTCTCCGGTGTCACGAGCACCGGTGAATCGCTGTGCAGTTTCGACCTCGCGGTGTTCGACGACAACGGACGATGCCTCGTGCCGCTCACGTGGCGGAACGTCGAAACGCCGTTGTTCGCGGCCGGGGACTCGTTGCTCGTTCGTGGACGCGTCGTGAAGCGGTTCCACCGCGCCGGCGCAACCACGGTCGCGCGGACGTCGGTCGAGGTCGATGAGGTGATCGAGTCGCCGAAGCCTGCCGCGATCCGTCGCCTCGTCGCCCGGTCAGTCGAGCATGTCAGCCCCGAGCGACCGCGCGCGCCGCGTCGTACCTGACCAACGACCCATCTCCGCCGCCGAGGGGCGTGCGGTAACGGGTCGCCTCGTGGGCCCATCGACTCAAGAATCGCTATGCCGGAACCCGTAGGATCACTATGGCGGTATCGCATTCGTTCTCGACGAGCTGCGCCTACTGTTTGCCGCCGGGCCGCTGCCGGCTCGTCCACCGATCGAGGAGTACCCACCACCGTGGATTACGAAAGTCTGCTCGGCGCGGAAGCGTCGGCGTTGCTGAAGTACAAGGCAAAGGGCATCGACAAGAAGACGCTGCACCTGCCGGGTCCCGACTTCATCGACCGGATCTTCGCACCGACCGACCGCTCACCCCAGGTGCTGCGAAATCTGGCCGCGCTCTACGGCAATGGCCGCCTCGGCGGAAGTGGCTACGTGTCGATCCTGCCGGTCGACCAGGGCATCGAGCATTCGGCGGCCGCCTCGTTCGCGCCGAACCCGATCTACTTCGACCCCGAGAACATCGTGAAGTTGGCCATCGAAGGTGGATGCAACGCGGTGGCGAGCACCTTCGGCGTGCTCGGCTCGATGTCGCGCAAGTACGCGCACAAGATCCCGTTCATCGTGAAGCTCAACCACAACGAGCTCATGACCCTGCCGAACAAGTTCGACCAGATCATGTTCGGGTCAGTCGAACAGGCCTACGACATGGGTGCGGCGGGGGTCGGCGCAACGATCTACTTCGGCTCGGACGAGGCCACCCGTCAGATCCAAGAGGTCAGCGTGGCGTTCGCCCGCGCCCACGAACTCGGCATGTTCACGGTGCTCTGGTGCTATCTGCGCAACCCAGGCTTCAAGAAGGACGGCATCGATTACCACGTGGCGGCCGACCTTACCGGCCAGGCCAATCACCTCGGTGTGACCATCCAGGCCGACATCATCAAGCAGAAGCTGCCCGAGAACAACGGTGGCTACAACGCGTTCGAAGGCTTCGGCAAGACCAGCAAAGCGGTCTACGCCAAGCTCACAACCGACCACCCGATCGACCTGGCCCGCTGGCAGGTCGTCAACTGCTACATGGGTCGGGCGGGTCTGATCAACAGTGGTGGCGAGTCAAAGGGTGCGGGTGACCTTGCCGCCGCCGTAAAGACGGCCATCATCAACAAGCGGGCTGGCGGCACCGGCCTGATCAGCGGGCGTAAGGCGTTCCAGCGGCCGATGGCCGAAGGTATCGAGCTGCTGAACGCCATCCAGGACGTCTATCTCGATCCGGCGGTCACCATCGCCTGATCGTCCTGCGCCGGCACACGCTGGGCAGGCCGGCAAGGCGCGGCCTACCCAGCGTGTCGCAGCGTGTTATAACTGCGCAGGCTTACGCCTAGCTCGCGGTGCTCGGCCGATCCGGGCAATGGTTCGCACCTTGGGGGGTGGAGTGACCGATACGGCTTCGCGCGGTACACCTACGCGCACGATCGACCGAGTGGTTGTCCGATTTGCTGGTGATTCCGGCGACGGCATGCAGCTTACCGGGGACCGGTTCACAAGCGTCAGCGCCCAGTACGGCAATGACCTGGCGACCCTTCCCGAGTATCCGGCCGAGATCCGTGCCCCGGCCGGCACCCTCGCCGGGGTCTCGGCGTTTCAGGTGCAGCTCTCCGACCACGACATCACCACGCCCGGGGATGCGCCGAACGTACTCGTCGCGATGAACCCGGCGGCGCTCAAGGCGTCATTGTCCGTGCTCGAGGCGGGTGGCACGCTCATCGTCAACGAGGACACCTTCGACGATCGCAACCTGGCTAAGGCCGGGTACGCGACCAGTCCGCTCGAAGATGACAGCCTTCGGGGCTACAACCTCTACCGCGTGCCGATGACGCGCATCACCAAAGAGGTGTGTGCGGTCCTCGGCGTCAAGCCACGCGACGCAGATCGGTCGAAGAACTTCTTCGCCCTCGGACTCATCAGCTGGATGTACACCCGTCCGGTGCAGCCCACGATCGACTGGATCTCGTCGCGCTTTCGCAACAACGAGTTGGTTTGTACGGCTAACACCGCGGCGTTCAAGGCCGGTCACGCCTTCGGCGAGACGGCGGAGTTGTTCGACTTCATTTACGAGATCAAGCCCGCTCGCCTCGCGCCCGGCACCTACACGAACATCTCGGGCAACACCGCGCTCTCGTGGGGTCTCGTGGCGGCCGGGCAGCTTGCGAAACTCCCGCTTTTCCTCGGGTCGTACCCGATCACGCCGGCCTCCGACATCCTCCACGAGTTGTCGAAGCTCAAGCAGTTCGGCGTGCGCACGTTCCAGGCCGAGGACGAGATTGCCGCGGCGGGCTCCGCGGTCGGCGCGGCCTACGGTGGACACATCGGGCTCACCACCACGAGCGGCCCCGGCGTCGCCCTCAAGGGTGAGACGATCGGCCTTGCGGTCAGCCTCGAGCTGCCGATGGTGGTCATCGACATCCAGCGCGGTGGTCCGTCCACCGGCTTGCCGACCAAGACCGAGCAGGCCGACCTACTGATGGCGATGTACGGCCGTCACGGCGAATCGCCCCTGCCGATCGTGGCCGCATACTCGTCATCGCAGTGCTTCGACGCGGCGATCGAAGCGGTGCGCATCGCCGTGAAGTACCGCACGCCGGTGATGCTGCTGTCCGACGGCTACCTGGCCAATGGCACCGAGCCTTGGAAACTGCCGGACCTCGACTCGCTGCCCGACATCAGCGTGTCGTTCGCCACCGAGCCGAACCACGTCAACGAGGACGGCGTCGCCTCGTTCTGGCCGTACCTCCGAGACGAGAACCTGGCCCGGCCCTGGGCCGTGCCCGGGACACCCGGGCTGATGCACCGCATCGGCGGCATCGAGAAGGAAGACGGCACCGGAAACATCAGCTACGACCCCGCGAACCACGAGTTCATGGTTCGTATGCGCGCTGAACGCATCGCCAGGATCGCGGACGACATCCCGGAGGTCGAGGTCGAAGGTGATCTCGACGCCGATGTCCTGGTCATCGGCTGGGGCTCCACGTGGGGCGCCATCGGCACGGCATGTGCCCGAGTGCGCGCCGAGGGCGGCAAGGTGGCGAACGCCCACCTCACCCACCTCAACCCGTTCGCCAGGAACCTCGGTGAAATCCTGCGTTCGTTCAAGACCGTGCTCGTCCCCGAGATGAATCTCGGCCAGCTCAGTCGCCTGATCCGAGCCGAATACCTGGTCGACGCTCAGTCGATCAGCAAGATCATGGGCCAGCCGTTCACTGCGGCAGAGCTCGCTGAGCATGTCCGGGGGGCACTGGCATGACCGACCTGTCCGTCACCACGCCGAAGGACTGGGCCACCGACCAAGAGGTTCGTTGGTGTCCCGGCTGCGGCGACTACTCGATCCTTACGGCGATGCGCATGCTGATGCCCGATCTGGGCGTTCGCCGCGAGGACACCGTGTTCGTCTCGGGTATCGGGTGCGCTGCCCGGTTCCCGTACTACATGAACACCTATGGCGTGCACGGCATTCACGGTCGGGCGCCCGCCATCGCCACCGGGCTCGCGTTGGCCCGCCCTGACCTGCACATCTGGGTCGTGGGCGGCGACGGTGACATGTTGTCGATCGGCGGCAACCACCTCATTCACGCGCTACGCCGCAACGTCAACCTAAAGATCCTGATGTTCAACAACATGATCTACGGCTTGACCAAAGGCCAGTATTCGCCCACGAGCGAGGTGGGCAAGGTCACTAAGTCGACACCAATGGGCAGCATCGATCAGCCGTTCAACCCCCTGTCTCTCGCTATCGGCGCGGAGGCCACGTTCGTGGCCCGCACCCACGACATGGACCGCGAGCACATGATGGCGATGTTCCGTCAGGCGCACGCCCACAAGGGCGCGGCGTTCGTCGAGGTGCTCCAGAACTGCAACGTCTTCAACGACGGCGCGTGGGAGACCATCACGAAGAAGGCCGCCCGTGACGAGATGCTGATCCGCCTCGAGCACGGCAAGTCCATCCGCTTCGGCGTCGACAACGAAAAGGGCGTGGTGGTCGGCGGCGATGGCCAGGCCCGCATCGTCGAAGTGGCCGACGTGGGCGAGGCGGCGATCCTTGTGCACGACGAACACCGCGATGACCCTGCGTTGGCCTTCATGCTGTCGCGCCTGTCGAGCTCACCGTTCACGCCCACGCCGGTGGGGGTGTTCCGCAACGTGCAGCGCACTGAGTATGCCGAGGCAGTCAGCGGCCAGCTCGCAGCTGCACAGGCGAAGAGCGGCCCGGGCGACCTCGGTGCGCTACTGCGCAGTGGCCCGACCTGGACCGTCGAGTAACCAGTTCGATCAGTACACGTCTGTGTGGGCGGGGTTGCGCAGGCGCGGCCCCGCGTGCCGGCGCAGCCAGCAGCCTCAGTCGACCGTCCGGAACAAGGCTCCCGTGCTCGGCTTCGGATGGAAGTACGTCGACTTCGGCGGCATGCGTTCGCCGCCGTGCGCGATCTCGGCGATCTGGGGAACGCGCACCGGGCGCAGGAGCACACCGGCCTGGGCGTCGCCTCGGCGGACCGCATCCACGATGTTGTCGACCCCATGCTGGAACCGCAGTCGGTGCGGTCCGACCGTGGCGAGCGCCGCATCGAGGCGACTGGAGTCGAGGTCGCGCACACCGATCATGGCTTCGGCGCGGGGGACTGCAAGGTAGGTGCGGTCGGGGAGAACCACGCACAACGCACCGGCGTGCACCATTTCGACGCCTATCGCTCGGGCGTCGATCTCGACGGGATGCAGATCGAAGTGCGTCGATAACGCGGCCACGAGGTCGGTTGCCTCCGGTAGCTCGTCGATGAGGCGGTGGATCGGCAACACGGTGAGTTCCGACTCGACGAGCTCTACGACGAACACCAACGCGTCCTCGGCCGCGCCTGCGGTGCCGTCGGCGGAGGCGTTGCGACGTTCGTCGCGGTAGGTGAGCGAGGTCTCGTAGCGGTGATGGCCATCGGCGATGACGATTGGCGCCGCGGTGATCGCCTCGCGAATCGCGGCGATCTGCGTCGCATCACCGATGCGTCCGAGCTGATGGCGGGTGCCATCGCTGCCGGTCCACGCGGCAAGCGGCTCGGGATCGTGCAACAGGGCGGTGAGTCCGGCGACAGGGGATAAGCCCCATATCGCCGACAAGTTGGCGCGAGTCGAACGCAGCAGATCGAGACGGTCGGACTTGGCCTTCGGGGTGGTCTGCTCGTGGGGGAGGATGGCGCCCTCGCCCGGGCGGCTGAGCTCGAGCGCACCGAGTACGCCGATGGTGCGCACCGGGTGACCGGCGAGATCGTCGAGGTCCATGCGGTAGGTGTAGAACGCTGGCTCGTCGTCTTGGCGGAGCACGCCTTCGGCTCGCCATGCTGCGAACATGACGGCCGCCTCGTCGTAACGGTCCGGTCCGTCCGCTTCGTCGGGCAGATCGATCCGCACGACGTTGTGCGGATCGATCGCCATGAGGCGGGCCCGTCGGTCGGGGCTGATGACGTCATACGGGGGCGCGACGACCTGTTGGATGTCAACCAGGTCGTCGGCGTAGCGGATCGCGCGGAACGGCTCGAAGCGGGGCACGGGCAAGTCCTAGCAGACCGCGACGCCTGATTCGGGCCGCGCCGCGGTGCGTTGGCCGTCGCGGCTGACAAGATGGGGTGATGGGTTGGGTCTTCGATCTCGATGGGGTCATCTGGTTGGGCGACGAACCCATTGCCGGGTCGCGAGAGGCCGTCGCGACCCTGCTCGCCGGTGGCGCCGACGTGTTGTTCGTGACGAACATGTCGGCGGTGCCCGTGGCGGAGGTCGAGGCCAAACTCGCCCGACAGGGCATCGACGGCACGGGCCGGGTCGTCACGTCGGCGCTCGCCGCCGCCTCGCTGCTCGAGCCGGGCTCGAGAGCGCTGCTGTGCGCCGGCCCGGGAGTGCGCGAGGCCCTCGAGGCGCGGGGGATCACCGTGGTCACCGAGGGTCCGGCCGACGCAGTCGTCGTGGGTTATCACCGCGACTTCGACTACGAGCGGATGACCGTGGCCGCCCGTGCCGTGTGGGGCGGTGCACGCCTGATCGCTACCAACGACGATGCCACCTACCCCACCTCCGAGGGGTTGCTCCCCGGAGGCGGTGCCATCCTCGCGTCGATCGTGACGGCCACGGGGGTGAGCGCCGAGGTGGCCGGCAAACCGAACGCGCCGATCACCGATCTGGTGCGCACTCGGCTCGGACCCACCGGGGTGATGGTGGGTGATCGGCTCGACACCGACGGCGGTTTCGCCCGGTCGCTCGGGTATCGGTTCGCTCTGGTGCTCACGGGGGTGACCACTGCAGCGGATCTGCCCGCGGTGCCTGCTCCCGATCTCGTGGCCTCGAGTGCGGCCGAGGTCGTGAGGGAGCTTTTCGCTTCGTGCTGAGGTCTCGACCGATCTCACGTCGGCCGGCAAGAGCGATAGCGTCATGGATGAACCGGAGGGCTTGATGTCCAACCCGATCTTCTCCGACAAGAACTTCCGTGAAGGTGGTCGCGGCGCCGACACGCTGCCATCGCCTCTCGAGTGGCACCCACCGGTTGACGACGGGCCGGCGACGCCGTGGTCGACGGCGCACGACAGCATGTCGGTGCGGGGCGTGGTCTCGGCCACCACCATCTTGCTGGGGTTGCTGCTGATCTCCGCGGCATTCGGCTGGGCCTCGGTGCCCGCGACGCTCGAAGGGCAACCAGTCGAGTTCCCCCGCATCGCGATGATCGGTGTGCTCGTTGGCCTTGCCGCGGTCATCGCGTGCGTGTTCAAGCCGCAACTGGCCCGCTACCTCGCGCCGGTGTACGCGCTGGCCGAGGGGTACTTCGTCGGTGCCATCTCGCGGGCCTACGAGAACTACCAGGACGGCGTCGTGGTGCAGGCCGCCGGAGCGACCGTCGCCGTGTTCGCCGTGATGCTCTTTCTTTACAGCAGCCGGATTATCAAGGTCACTGACCGGTTTCGGCGCATCGTCATCGGCGCCACTGTCGGCATCATGGTGTTCTACCTCGTGTCGATCCTGTTCAACCTGGTCGGGGGCAGCGTGCCGTTCCTGCAGAGCACGTCGCTCTTCGGCATCGGGTTCAGCTTCTTGGTCGCCGGCGTCGCCGCGTTCAACCTGGCGCTCGACTTCGACTTCATCGAGCGGGGCGCCAAGGGCGGTCTGCCGAAGAACATGGAGTGGATGGCGGCCCTCGGGCTGCTCGTCACCATCGTCTGGCTGTACCTCGAGGTGCTGCGGCTGCTCAGCAAGCTCCGCTCGCGCTGATCGCCTCCCACGACGAGGAGATCGGCCGTCAGCTCGGAATCACCGGCGTGCGCTACTTCGCCATCGACCGCCGTTCCCGCGTCCCCGGTGCCCGGTCCGCCGAGGTGTTGCTCGAGGCTCTCGAACAGGCATGGGGGAACGAACCGGCCGTCCCGAATCGCTCCCAATTGGGCGGAAATATGAGCAAACACCCCTATGTCCTGCGGTGGGATGGAGCAGGTACTCTCGTGCGCGTAGGAGCAGGCACTGGTGGACACGAAAGGGTGAAGGCGCACGTTGAGCAGCACGCACAGTGCGTCCGCGTGGGCGCAGCGAATCGGCATCGGCGTGATCGTCGCGCTCGTCGCGGTCTTGGCCTTGCGCGTGGGCTCGAGCTCGTCCCAGTCGGTGGCGCTGCGCGATCTCACGGTGTGGCTGCCCAACACCTCGACCGGCGAAGTGGTGCTGGCCCACGCCGGGTCGGGTAGCCAGGGCGAGGTCGTCTCCCGGGTCAAGGCAGCCAGTGCCGGTGACCAGCTGCTGGTCGTCCAGAACGAAGCCGGGGCCGTGGTGCTCAACCGCACCCTTGGCGAAGTCGGCGTGGTCGACGGCATCACGCAGACGTCGTCCCAGAAGGTATCGCTCGCCGGTGTCGACGCCGGCGCCCAGTTGGTGTGGAGTGCGGCCGGTGCTCGGGTCGTCACCTCGGCCGCGGTGTTTCGGCTCGACCTCAAGAGCGGCATTCCTTCCGGATCGGCGCCGCTGAGCTCGCCGCTGAGCTCGGTCGTTGCGGATGCCAAAGGTGTCGTGTACGGCCTGAACGGGTCCGGCCAGATCGTCGCAGTGGGCGATGATGAAACGGTCGTCTCTTTGCCCGACGGCGCTGATCCCGCGGGCGTGGTCGCGTCGAGCGGCCGGGTGTTCGTGGTCGATCGACAGACCCAAGCGCAGGGCCCGACCCTTCGTGGTCTCGACGGCTCCCGCGTCGCGGGTCGGCATTGCCTCAGTGGCGCCATCCCGACCGGTCGATCGGTGGTCACCGGCGGGTCGGCCGCAGCCGACGAAAAGATCGCGGTCGTTGTCGACAGTTCGGGAGGCGTGCGCATTTCCGATCTCCGTCGCGACACATGTACCTCCCTCGCGCTCCGTGCGACATCGTGGACGTTCGGTTCGCCGGTGGTCTCGGGGGGTTTCGTCTACTTGCCGGATCTGAGGTCGGGCGAGGTCATCGTGGTCAACGCGACCGAGGGCACCACCGTTGGTCGCTACCCCCTCGGCCTCGGTGCTGGCCGGGCGTTCGACCTGGTCGAGAACGATGGCACCGTGTGGTTCAACGACCCGTCTGGAACCGGTGCCGGCGTGATCGGTCGCGACGGGGTCACGGCTCGGGTCGACAAGTCGGCGGTGGCCGCGCGCGGCGCCGGTCAAGGCAACTCGAGCGGTCGCAGCGGGTCCGGTACGTCCGGCGCAGCGGCCACTGGCATCTTCGGTGCGACCAACGGTCCGAACGGCGCAGTGGTGTCGGGTTCCACGGGGGGTAGTGGCGCTGGTGGCGGCACCGGCGCGGCCGACCCCAACGGGACGCGATCCGCCGTTTCTGGCCCGAATACCCGGTCCGTCGCTGGCGCCGCCGCCGACCCCGAGACCACGCCAGCCGCCACCACGTCACGTAAGGGCCTCAGCGCCGACTTCACTTACAGCTCGCGCTCGGTGAAGATCAATCAACTGGTCGCCTTTGCCGACACCTCGACCGGCAACCCGACGGCTTGGACCTGGGAGTTCGGCGACGGCACCTTTGCGACGGGCCCGTCGGTGCAGCAACGATGGGCGCAACCTGGGGTGTTCACCGTGACACTTCGAGTCGAGAACGCGACCGGTTCGTCCACTGCGAGCGTGGCGATCACCGTGATCTCTGAGACCTCCCGGGTCAAGCCCACCGCGGACTTTCGATTCAGCGCGTCTCGCGTCGAGGTCGGTCAGACCGTCACCTTCACCGATCGATCGACCGGCGAGCCGACCGAGTGGCAGTGGAGCTTCGGCGATGGGTCCGGCGGCAGCGGGGCGACCATCTCCCATGTCTACCGAGTCGCCGGCTCCTACGAGGTCACGCTTACCGTGACGAACGCCGAAGGCCCCGACTCCTCATCGCCTGCGGTGATCACCGTGTTCGACAAGGTCGAACCACCGATCGCAGCCATCGGCGGTGGCCTGGCATCCGCAAACGTCGGGCAGCAGGTCAGCTACTTCTCCCGGTCTATCGGCAACCCGACCGTGCTGCAGTGGTCGTTCGGCGACGGCACCACGGCGAACGGCTCGTCGGTGCAACACACATGGACAAAAGATGGCCTGTACACCGTGACTCTCACCGTGTCGAACTCGGCGGGCAGCGATTCGATTACCTCCGCGATCTCCGTTTCCGATGTCGTGTTGCTGCCGGTCAGCCGGTTCACGATCTCGCAGAGAATGGCCGAAGAAGGACAATCGATCCGGTTCCAGAGCCTGTCGATCAACAACCCGACGCAACTGCTTTGGGACTTCGGCGACGGGGGAACCGCGACCGGCGCGAACGCCACACGCGCCTACACCCGGGCCGGTAGGTACACGGTGAGCTTGCGGGCCACGAACTCGGCGGGGAACGACGTCGCCACACAGGTGGTGACGGTGGTCGCCCAACTCCCGGCCCCGGTCGCGGCGTTCTCGTTCAGCCCGAACACCATCACCACGAACACGGCCGCGGGGTTCACCGACGAGTCGAGCGGTGGTAGTCCGACGGCGTGGTCATGGGACTTCGGCGATGGCACGGACGGGGTCGAGCAACGCAACCCCACCCACGTGTTTGAACGGGTGGGCACCTACGTGGTGCGCCTCACCGTCACGAACGCGAAGGGCTCGAGCACGGCGCAGCGCAATGTCACGGTGATCCCCGCGGTGCCCGACGCGTCATTCAGCTTCGCGCCGATCGCGCCACTGGCCGGCGTAAGCGTGCAGTTCACCGACACTTCGAGCGGCGGAGCCGGTACCTCCTGGTTTTGGAACTTCGATGATGGCACCGCCCCCTCGACCGAGCGCAACCCTTCGCACCTGTTCATGGTGAACGGTTCCTACGACGTGAAGCTCACCGTCAGCAATGCCTCGGGCTCGTCGAACTGGACCCGCCGGGTCGACGTGAGCCCTTTGGTGCCCGTGGCGGCGTTCGACTTCACACCGACCGCGCCCACCACGGCGGCACCCGTGGTGTTCCGCAACACTTCGACCGGTGGTGAGGCCAGCACGATCCGCTGGGACTTCGGCGACAGCACGCCGACCTCGGCATTGGTGAACCCGTTTCACTCCTATGCCACGCCCGGGTCCTACGTCGTACGGCTCACCATGGCCAACGTCACCGGGTCGACCACCGAAACGGTCACCGTCACGGTCACTGTTGCGCCACCGGTTCTCGCGTTCACGGTCTCGTCGCCGGCGGTCGCGGGCAGCGCGGTGACGTTCGCCAACACCTCCACCGGTCTCGCCGCTGACCACACCGTGAGCTGGGACTTCGGCGACAACAGCGCCTTGTCCCCGCTCGCGAACCCCACGCACGTCTTCGCTGCCGCCGGCACGTATCTCGTGCGCCTCATGGTCACCGACAGCAGCGGCCCTGCGTCGGTGACCCTGCAGGTCACAGTGGTCGACGCAATCGACGCGACCTTTACCTGGGACGGCACACCGACTGTGGGCGCGCCGGTCACGTTCAACAACACCACCTCCACCGGTGGACCGTTCCAGTCGTTCACGTGGACATTCCAGGACGGTGCCGTGGCGACCGGCGCGTCCACCCTTCACATCTTCACGACCGCAGGCGACCACGATGTCACGCTCGTCGTGGTCGCGACCTCGGGCGCGACGAGCACGCGCACCACAAGGGTGGTCGTCGTCCTGCCCGCGGTGCCGGTCGCCGACTTCACGTACGCGGCGACCACCCCCGCGGCGCCGCGCTCCGTGACGTTCACCAACCCCACGCTGACCGCTCCGCAGCCGTTCGACAAGTTCACGTGGCACTTCGCCGACGGCAGCCAGGACGAGGTGAGCACATGGCCGATAACGCACGTCTTTGCCGGCACGGCCACCTTGATCTCGGTCACGCTCACGGTCGAGAACGCGAGCGGCACGAGTGCCATCACCCGCACGGTGTCGCTTGTCGCACCCACCGCGGTGTTCTCGGCCTCGCTTTCGGTCGCGGGAGCGGTCACCTTCACGAACTCGTCGACCGGCGGCGAGTTCGCCCTGATCACGTGGGAGTTCGACGACGGAACGCCGACGTTCACCACCACCAGCACCGCCGACTTCACGTACACCTTCCCGGCTGCCAACACCTACAACGTGAAGCTCACGGTGCGAACGGGCCAAGGCACGGACTCGGTGACCAACGTGGTGATCGTGATCCTCTGACCAGGTTCGCGCAGGCGTAGTGGGCGCGGCGTGTTTGCGTTGGTCTCGGGTTCGGGTAGCGACTTGAGGCGTGGGACTCAGGCCTCGGGGCCACGCGTGCGCAGTGGGCGCAGCGAGAGCCGGGCTCGCCATTGCTGGCTGCGACTCAACGTGAGGGCCAGGTTCTGCTCGAACTCGAGGGCTCGCAGCCACGATCGATCGACGGTGTCGGTGTCGGGTTCCACCCGGCCGTAGACCGCTCGGCCGACATCGGGCACGAGGAATGACAAGGGCAACGTGGCCGCAGTGCCGTATGTGGTCTGCGTGGCCCGGGCGATGTCTCGTGGAGTCATGCTTTGGGTGATGGGGAATTGGAGCTCGATCAGCCGGTCGACGACTTCGTCCCATGCGCCGACGACCCGATCGGCGGCCCGGCCTTCGCGGCGGCGACGGTGGCGACGGCGGCGCTTGACGGCGATGATCGCACCGCACACGGCGACCACGACGGCGGCGACGGCCGCGACCGTCGCCGCGGCGATCAGGACGGGCCGCCCCCATGGCGACGACATGTCGACCGCCGGATCTGCCTCGGACGGGCCCAGCTCCTTCGGGGTGGTCTGCTGGCCATCACCTTGGGGTGTGACCGTCGCAGGAATCTCGGGAGTCTTGGTGCGCGGGGGGGGCGTGGCCCCTGTGTTGGGTGTCGGGTCGTAGGCGATCCAGCCGAGCGACGCGAACTTCACCTCGGACCACACGTGATAGTTGTCGGACTTCACGAACTCGACCGGTTGTGCCGTGCCGTTGGTGTTGGCGACGAGCTTGTATCCGACCACGACGCGTGCGGGGAAGCCGAGGCTCCGGGCCATGACGGTGAAGGCGGTCGCGAACTGTTCGGCGCTGCCTGAGCGGTCGGTTCGGAGGAACGCCTCGATGCGGCCCGCGGCGTGACCCGCGGGGCTCGTCGCATCGAGCGTGAAGTCGGTCCGGAGGAAGGTAGCGAGCTTCTGGAGCGCCTCGCCCGGTTTGGTCGCGCCGGCGCTGGCCTCGGCGGCGACGCGGCCGATGCCCGGGGGTAGACCGCCGGGGAGCGCCCGGTACTGGTCGGCATCGGCGCTGGTGTCGAGGGGCGCGGTGGCCAGCTCGGCCGGGGACGGGTTGACGATGCGCGCCCTCAGCTCGTACGTGAGGCCTTTGACGCTGCTCGGGGCGAGGAGGTCGCCGCTGTCCGGGTCGAACCCGACGCCGCGCAGATCGATGCGGGTCGGCGTGCCGGCCGTGGGCAACCACGGGTCGTCGAGACTGAGGTCGGAGAATCGCAACGTGGTGTCGCGTCCACCCGACGGGGACCGGTCGGGTGACGTGAGCAACGATCCGGCCACCTGGTAGCGGTCGCTGGTGGTGAAGCGGACGCCGTCGTAGGTGTCGAGCCGGACGACCGCGACCCGTGCCAGGTCGGTGATCGACACGTTGTCGGACGTGACCCGGAACGCCGGTCGCGTCGGGTTCTGCCCGACAATGCGCTTGTACTCGCCAAGGGGGTCGCCGACGCGGACCGGCGCGACCTGCTCGTCGCGCAGGTCGCGGGGGTCGAACGGGTCGCGGGTCATGGCGGCGTCGCCGACGAAGGGGGCGATCATTGCGCAGAGCGCGATGAGTGGCACGCCGAGCATCAGTCGTGAGCTCAGGAGCGAGCGGGAGTGGAACTCGGCCAAGCCATCGACTCGAGCGCCGATGACCGTCCCGGTCACTCGCGGGTCAGGGACCGCGCGTACGAGTGTGATGAGGAGGCTGAGCGCGATGAACCCGCCGATGTGCCAGGCGCTCGGTGGGTGGGTCGGAGCCACGATCGGCATGGCGAGCCCAAAGATGGCCAGCGGGGCGATCAGCGGGAGCGCGGGGATCGATGTGCGCTGCGTGAGCTCGGCGGCGACGGCCGCGCCGAGCCAGCACACCAGCGTGACGAACACGAGCGCAAGGGTGTGGTTGGCCAGCGGTAACGCGTCGCCGAGCATGCTCGAGAAGCCTTGGCCGATGCCGACGCGGAGCCCGCTCACGGTGTCCGGACCTGGGACCACGCCGCCGGAGAGGCTGCCTACGAGGATCGTGTACGACACGAACAGTGCGGCGACCCCGGCGGAGCCGACGAGCGACCATCGCGTCGCGATGCCGCGTCGGGCGGCGAAGGCGGCGATGACGGTCGCGATGGCAATGGCCGCCAGCGTGGGTACGCCGAAGGTGCGGGCGGTGGCGAACACGGGCCGGAAGGCCGCTGCGGCGACCCAGCAGGCCAGCCCGACCAGGGCGATCTCGAGCCAGAGAAGTCGACGGCTTACGAGGCTCCGGGCGTCGGGCGCGTCGGCTTCGGCTGGGAGATCATTGTCGATCTCGGCAAGGCGTCCGGTGAGCATCAGCGGGCCCGCCGGTTCCAGGCGCGCGCGAATTCGGCGGTGTGCTGGGCGTTGATGAGCACGGCGCCCGCCGAGAGGTGGATCTCACCCGTGGTCTGTCGGCCGAAGCAGGCGATGGTGGTGGCGTCGAAGCGGACGCGCAGCGGCGACAGGAACGCAAGGTCGCGAGACGAGCACCGGCCGGTGACCACGGCCAGTGACGCGCCACCTTGGCCTCGCGCGATGCGGCGCACGGTGCGTTCGATCGACCCGGTGGTCGAGACGTTCAGTGCGGCCAGCTTGTCGAGTGCCCCGGCGCGACTCAGCGTGTCGCTGATGGTGGTGGTGCCGCACGTGGTTTCGAGCCGGAAGGGGAAGCGCCGGAGCATCGACGCGATCATGATCGACGCTGCGGCCTCGACGGCTTCCTCGAAGGAGCCCTCGTCGTGCACGCTGTGGCGAGTGTCCAGCACGATGAGGCTGCGCGGTTGGTGGCTGTCGACGTTGTGGCGCACCATCATGGTCCCGGTGCGGGCGAAGCTCCGCCAGTGCACGAGGCGGAGGTCATCGCCCTCGACGTACTCCCGTAGGTTCTGGAACGTGATGCCACCCTCGGGGGCGTCGCCGAGGTCGGGGCCGTCGAGGTCGCGGTGCAGCCCACTCGGGAAGGGGTGCAGCTCGACGACACGGGGGTGCACGAACAGCGTCGCCAGGTCACGTTGCTGCTGGCCGATGCGGACCAGTCCGAAGGGGTCAGACCGGCTGACCAGAAGCGGGCCCACCTGGAAGACCCCCCGGCGGCCGGTAGGCAGTGGCTGCAGTACGGTCTCGGCGGAGCCGGGTTCGAGGACCGGCAGCGACACGGGGATGCGTCGCTCGCCGAAGGACTCGAGCGCGGTGCCGCCCGCCGTGCGCCGACGCGAGCGGTTTTGGATGCGCATCTCGGACACGGCGATGCCACCGATGGTGACCCGTTCGGGGCGCACCACCCGCGTGGCGTCGACGCGGGGGCGTCGCGTGACCCAGATCGCGGCGACGACGAGCACCAGCACGAAAGCGAATCCGATCGCGATGAGTGCGGGGTAGCCGAGCACGAAGCCGCTGATGGCGGCCAGGGCCGCGAACGCGACGAGGACGCGGCCGTTGGCGGTCAGCACGGGAGGAGACGCCTCGGTGGGTTCACGGGGTGCTCGGGCACCCGACTCAGGCGTCGTCGCGACGCTTGGGCACCGGCACGGACTTCACCACCCGGTCGAGGAGTTCGGCGATGGTGACGCCGGCCAAATCGGCCTCGGGGGAGAGCATCATGCGGTGGCCGAGCACGAAGGGGATGAGGCGCTTGACGTCGTCGGCGGTGACGAACGCCCGACCGTCGCTCGCGGCGACCGCTTGGGCGGCGCGAGCGAGTGCCACTGAGCCGCGTGGGCTGACGCCGAGCCGTAGCTGGGGGAGTTCGCGGGTAGCCCGCACTATCGACACCACGTACTGCTTGATGGCGGGGGACACGTAGAGCCGTTCAACGACGTTGCTCATGCGCTCGACGTCGCGGGTGCTGATCACTGGACTGAGGGTGGTGGGACGCCGCCGGGAGCCGGAACGATCGACGATTTCCATCTCGGAGGCTCGGTCGGGATAGCCGACCGAGATTCGCATGAGGAAGCGGTCGATCTGCGCTTCGGGCAGGTTGTAGGTGCCTTCGTGTTCGATCGGGTTCTGTGTGGCGATCACGAGGAATGGGTTTGGCACGGGGTAGCTGTGGCTGTCGATCGTGACCTGGTACTCGGCCATGACCTCGAGCATCGCCGATTGGGTCTTGGGTGAGGCGCGGTTGATCTCGTCGCCGAGCACGATGTTGGCGAAGACAGCCCCGGCTCGGAACTCGAACTGGGAGGTCTGCCGGTTGAAGATCTGCACGCCGGTGACGTCGGTGGGCAGGAGGTCGGGCGTGAACTGGATGCGGTTCCAGGTGCCGTCGATCGACTCGGCGAGCGCTTTGCCGAGGCTGGTCTTGCCGACACCCGGCACGTCCTCGATGAGGAGGTGACCTTCGGCCAACATGCAGCACAGCGCGAGGCGGATGACTTCGGTCTTGCCCCGAATGACCCGCTCGACGTTCTCGACGACCGCGTTGAACTGGCGCCCGAACTCCTCTGCCTCACGGTCGTTGACCGGGTTGTCGGTGGTGCTCACGCGGGTCTCCTCGAGGGCGCGGCGTGATGCGCCGGGCCTGGTCGGACACTTAGAGATATCGCGTGTGGGGCTCGGGCACCAGAGCGGGTGGCGCCTTATCGGGTAGAAAGGGGTCTCCTGAGCGAGAAAGGCAGCGCCACGGCACCTCGGCGGCGACTTGACGCAGAGTTGGTGACCCGGGCCCTCGCCCCCAGTTGGGAGCAGGCGCGGGAGTTGGTTGTGGCTGGCCGCGTGCTGGTCGGTGGATCGGTCGCGACCAAACCCGACCGCCAGGTGTCGCCGGCCGAGCCCATCGTGGTGCTTGGTCCGCGGGCGCGCTTCGTCGGGCGCGGTGGGCTCAAGCTCGACGCGGCACTGGAACGGTTCTCGGTCGACGTCACCGGTCTCCGGGCGGTCGATGTCGGCGCGTCGACGGGCGGGTTCACCGATTGCCTGCTGCAGCGGGGAGCGTCGTCGGTCGTGGCGCTGGACGTGGGTTACGGGCAACTGCACGAACGGCTCCGGGCCGACGCTCGTGTCCGGTCGTTGGAGCGCACCAACGTGCGCACGGTCGACGTCGCCACGTTGGGTGGTGCAGTGCCGATCGTGGTGGTCGACGTGTCGTTCATTTCCCTGCGGACGATCGCGCCTGCCCTCGCGTCGTTGTTGGCGGATGGCGGCGATCTGGTCGCCTTGGTGAAGCCACAGTTCGAAGCCGGGCGTGTCGAGGCGTCGCGTGGCAGCGGCGTCGTGCGTGATGCCACGGTGTGGCGTCGGGTGCTCGGCGAGGTCAGAGACGCGATTGGCAGGCTGGATGCGGCCATGATGGGGATCATGGTCTCGCCCATCACCGGTGCCAATGGCAACGTGGAGTTCCTCGCGCACTTTCATCGGGGCGCGCCCGAGGCGGCGGTGCGCGACCAGGACCTCGACGATGTGGTCGATGCGGTGGGGGGCGGTTCATGATCTCGATCGGTGTCGTCTACCCCGAGGGTCGGCCAGCGGCAGAGAAAATGGCGTCCGAGATCGTGGAGCGCTTCGCGAGCCACGACGTGCGTCTGGCGTCGTCGATGAGCGACCGCTCCTGGGCCGAGGACCTCGATCTCGTGGTGAGCCTGGGCGGGGACGGCAACATGTTGCGGGCGGTGGCGCTGGTCGCCGAGTACGACGTACCCATCCTGGGGGTCAACTTCGGCCAGCTTGGTTATCTCACCGCCGTCGAGCCGGCCGAGGTCCACGGCGCGATCGAGCGGGTGCTCGCCGGCGATCGTTCGATCGAGCGCCGCATGCTCCTGGCTGCGCAGGTCCGGTCGTGCGACCCGGCGCTCGATGGTGCGGCCTTCCATGCGCTGAACGAAGTGGTGCTCGAGCGCACGGCCGTGTCGAACACGATCCGCATCGGCGTCACCCTCGATGGCACGTTCTTCACTACCTACGCCGCGGACGGCATGATCGTGGCCACCCCGACCGGTTCGACGGCCTACGCGTTCAGCGTGCGGGGCCCGATCATCGCGGCGACGCATCGGGCGCTGCAGCTCACGCCGGTATCGCCGCACATGCTGTTCGATCGCACGCTTGTGCTCGGCCCCGAGACCAACGTGTGCCTCGATGTGCGCGGCGACCGCCCGGCATCGCTGTCAGTGGACGGGCGTACAGTGGGCACGCTCCGCGACGGTGACACCATCGAGTGCACCGCCTCGGCGCACTCGGTCCAACTCGTCACGTTCGGTCCGCGTGACTTCCACGCGGTTCTCAAGGCGAAGTTCGGCCTCAACGATCGTTAGACCGCGAAGCATTCACGGTCGTCTCGAAAGGTTTGTACGTGATCGTCGAGTTGGCCATCTCTGATCTCGGCATCATCGAATCGAGCTCTTTGCTCTTCGGCCCCGGCATGACCGCCCTCACGGGTGAGACGGGCGCCGGCAAGACGATGCTGGTCGAGGCCATCGATCTGTTGATGGGCGGACGGGCCGAGGCCCACGTCGTTCGGCGTGGCGCAGCCGAGGCCGTGGTCGAGGGGCGCTTCGTCATCGGCGACGATGAACACGTGCTTCGTCGCGTGGTGCCGAGCGATGGTCGGTCGCGGGCGTACATCGACGGCCGGTTGGCCACGGTGGGCGCGTTGGCCGAACTCGGCGCCACGTTGGTCGACCTGCACGGCCAGCACGCCCACCAGTCGCTGCTCGGTGCGCCGGTCCAGCGGGCCGCCCTCGACCGTTTCGGCCAGGTGCCGATCGGCGAGCTCGGCGCGGCCAAGGCATCGTTAGCTGCGATCGAGGCGGCCCTCGTCGACCTCGGCGGCGACGAACGGGCGCGGGCCCGCGAGATCGACCTCTACCGGTTTCAGGTCGCCGAGCTTCGTCATGCCGCGGTCGAGGATGCCGACGAGGACGACCGACTCGATGCCGAGGAAGACGCGCTGGCTGACGCCGGCATGCATCGCGAGGCGGGCGCGTCGGCGGGCGCGTCGCTCACCGCCGACAGCGGTGCGGCCGATGCCATCGCCGCGGCTATGGCTTCGCTCGACGAGCGTGCTCCGTATCGTGATCTCGCAGGGCGCCTGGCGTCGGTCGCCGCCGAGCTGAGCGATATTGCCCACGAGGTGCGCGACCGAGCCGAACGTATCGACGAGGATCCCGAGCGGCTTGCTGGGGTGCGGGCGCGACGCCAACTCCTGCGCGAGTTGCGACGCAAGTACGGGGCCACCCTCCAGGAGGTCGTGAGCTATCAGCACGAGGCTGAGACGCGGCTCGAAGAGCTGCTCTCGCACGACCGGCGCGCAGCCGAGCTCGACGAGCGTCGGGCGCAGGCGCTCGACGCCCTCCAGGCCGTACAGGCGAAGATCCGGGCCGTTCGCGTCGCCGTGGCCCCCCAGCTGGCGGTCGCGGTGCATGGCCACCTCCACGAGCTGGCCATGCCCAAGGCGCGCTTGTCGATCGACGTCGACGGGCCGGCCGGTGACGACGTACGGATCCTCCTCGCGGCCAATCCCGGGAGCGAGCTGTTGCCGCTTGCGAAGGTGGCGTCGGGTGGCGAGCTCGCCCGCGCGATGTTGGCTTTGCGGCTCGTGCTCACGGCCGGGCCACCGACGTTGGTGTTCGACGAGGTGGACGCCGGCATTGGCGGGACCGCCGCGCTCGCTGTGGGTCGGGCACTCGGCGCGCTGGGGGTCACGCATCAGGTGCTGGTGGTCACCCACCTGCCGCAGGTGGCCGCGTTCGCCGACCGTCATGTGGTGGTCACCAAGCACGACGACGGCGAGCGCACCGTGTCCGATGCCGTGGTGTTGACCGAGAAGGAACGGGTCGTCGAACTGGCGCGCATGCTTTCGGGCCACGACAGCGCGGCGGCGCGGCGCCATGCTCGCGAGTTGCTCACCTCTGCGGCAGCGGCGCGTGGTTTGCACACCTGACCAACGTGATCTCGCGCGATCCCACCGCGCGGCCCCCAGCCGACGGTAGGGTGAGACCCCGTGACCAAGCACATCTTCGTGACTGGTGGCGTCGCCAGTTCGCTCGGCAAGGGCCTGACTGCATCGTCGCTCGGCCGGCTCCTGAAATGCCGCGGACTTCGTGTGACCATGCAGAAGCTCGACCCGTATCTCAACGTCGATCCGGGAACCATGAACCCGTTCGAGCACGGTGAAGTATTCGTCACCGATGATGGTGGCGAGACCGATCTCGACCTCGGGCACTACGAACGGTTCATCGACGAGAGCCTCTCGCGTGCCTCCAACGCCACCACTGGTTCCATCTACTCCGCGGTCATCGCCGCCGAGCGTCGAGGCGACTACCTCGGTCGCACGGTGCAGGTGATTCCGCACATCACCAACGAGATCAAAGAACGCATCCGTCGTCTCGCGAACGACGACGTCGACGTGGTGATCACCGAGGTCGGTGGAACGGTGGGCGACATCGAGATCCTTCCGTTCCTCGAAGCCATTCGGCAGTTCCGTCTCGACGTGGGCCGCAACAACGTCTGCTACGTGCACGTGACGCTGGTGCCGTTCATCGGCCCATCCGGTGAGCAGAAGACCAAGCCCACGCAGCACTCGGTCACCGAGCTCCGCTCACGGGGCATCCAGCCCGATGTGATCGTGTGCCGCAGCGAGCAACCGCTGTCCGATTCGTTGAAGCGCAAGATCTCGAACCTTTGCGATGTGCCGGTTGACGCAGTGTGCAACTGCGCCGATGCCGACTCGCTCTACGAGATCCCGCTCGTGTTGCACGACGAGGGACTCGACACCGTCGTGTGCGAGCTGTTGGGCTATCAGGACCGCCCGCTCGACCTGACCGAGTGGAAGGCGCTGTACCGCAAGGTGTTGGCCGTGAAGGGTTCGGTGCGCATCGGCCTGATCGGCAAGTACGTGTCGCTTGTCGATGCCTACCTGTCCGTGGTCGAAGCGCTGAACCACGGCGGCATCCATCACGGGGTCAAGGTAGAAATCGACTGGATCCAGGCCGAGCAGGTCGAGACGCTCCTCGCCGAGGGCAAGCTCCGCGATCTCGATGGCATCGTCATCCCCGGTGGGTTCGGCGAGCGCGGCGTCGAGGGCAAGATCGCCGCGGCCCGCTTCGCGCGCGAGCGCGACGTGCCATGCCTCGGGCTCTGTCTCGGCATGCAGGTCATGACGATCGAGTACGCCCGCAACGTGCTCGGTCTCGCCAACGCGAACTCCACCGAGTTCGACGCATCCACCCCGTATCCCGTGATCGATCTCATGGAGTCGCAGCGAGGCGTGACCACCAAGGGCGGCACGATGCGCCTCGGTGCGTACGTCGCCCAGCTCACCGCAGGCTCGCAGGTCGCGCGCTTGTACGGCGAGGAAGTGGTGTCCGAGCGACATCGTCATCGCTACGAGTTCAACCCGCTCTATCGCAGCCGCTTCGAGGGCACCGGGTTCGTCGCGTCGGGGACCTCTCCCGACGGAATGCTCGTCGAGTTCGTCGAGCTCGAATCACATCCGTTCTGGGTCGGCACGCAGGCCCACCCCGAGTTCAAGAGTCGTCCCGATCGGCCAGCGCCGTTATTCCGAGAGTTCGTCGCCGCGGCGTTGCGTCGGGCCGAAGGTCGCAACCCGCACCTACCGCTGCCCACGCCCGAAGCAGCAGGATCCGGCACGGTCTGAGCATGGCGTCCGGGTTCGTCAAAGGACCCGAGCGGGTCGTCTATGACGGCTACGTCATCAAGGTCGCGGTGGGCGAGTTCACCGCGCCGAATGGCGAGGTCGTCGAACGCGATGTCATCCACCACCCGGGCGCGGTCTCGGTGGTGCCGATCGACGGTGACGAGGTCGTGCTCGTGCGCCAGTACCGCGCGGCGCTCGGCCATGACCTGCTCGAGATTCCGGCCGGCAAGCGTGACGTTGACGACGAACCGCTCGAGCTGTGCGCGGCGCGCGAGCTCGGCGAGGAGATCGGCATGGAGGCCGCGTCCATGGTGAAGGTGGCGAGCTTCTACAACTCCGCTGGCTTCTGCGACGAACTCAGTCACGTCTTCATCGCCACCGAGTTGTCGCCGGTGCCCGCTGCGGCGCACGGCCTCGAAGAGGAGTACATGTCGATCGAGCGGCACCGTCTCGACGACGTGCCAGCCATGATCGCCTCGGGCGAGTTGTGCGATGCGAAGACGATCATCGGGTTGCTCCTCGCATTGCGGCAGCTCGGTCGCTGAGCGTGGTGGCCTCGCTCGATCCGTCGGTCGGCGAGGACGCGCTCGCGATCGAGTGCGAGGAGTACCTCACGTGGCTGGCGGTCGAGCGCGGTCGTGCGACGAACACGCTTGCCGCGTACCGACGTGATCTCTTGGCGTATCAGCGGTTCCTGCAACAACGCGGACGTTTGGTGCCCGAAGCCGATGGTGACGACGTGATCGGTTACGTCAACACGTTGCGCACCCGCGGCCTCGCGCCGGCGAGCGTCGCACGCATGTCGGTCACGGTGCGCGGGCTCTACAAGTTCCTGCTCGTCGAGGAGCTCGCAGACGCTGATCCCGCGGCCGATCTCGAGGCGCCACGCGTGCCGCGCGGGTTGCCCAAGGCCCTCACCGAAGCGCAGGTGAACGCGCTGCTCGAGGCGGTCACCGGGAACGACGCCTTCGCTCGCCGTGACCGGGCGATCCTCGAGGTGTTGTACGGCTGCGGGTTGCGCATCTCCGAGCTGTGCGGGTTGTCGCTCGGCGATGTCGATCTCACTGCGTGTTTGGCCCGGGTGTTCGGCAAGGGCTCGAAGGAGCGCATCGTGCCGGTGGGTCGGTTCGCCGCGCAGGCCCTTACCGACTGGTTGAGCGTCGAAGGGCGCGACGCTCTCGAGCCGGTGAGGTGGCGTCGTCGTAGCGACGCCGAGGCGTTGTTCTTGAACACGCGCGGCGGCCGGTTGTCGCGCCAGGGAGCATGGGCCGTCGTGCACAAGTACGGCGAGCGGGTCGGCCTGCACGAGGTGCTCACGCCGCACGTGCTGCGGCACTCGTGCGCGACCCACATGCTCGACCACGGCGCCGACATCCGCACCGTGCAGGAGCTGCTCGGGCACGCGTCGATCACGACCACGCAGATCTACACCAAGGTCTCGACCGAACGACTGAATGCGGTGTATCGCGAAGCACACCCGCGGGCGCGCGGCAAGGTGGCCGGCGGCAACGTGATCGGTGCAACGGTGGTCGCATGAGCGATTTCGCACATCTGGCGCGCCGGTTCTTCGGTTCGCTACGGCCGGGCGGGCCGCCCGCGCCCGACGTGGCGTGGGTGCAGGCCACGTTGTCGCCCGAGCAGTTCGCGTTGTGGAACCGCATGAGCGGGCCCGACCGGCGGCACTCTGCGCAAGTGGCTCGCGACGTGCACGCTCGCCTGGCCGAGCGCGCCACCGCGCCGGTGCTTGCCGCTGCGTTGTTGCACGACGTCGGCAAGATCGATTCGCGCCTCCGCACCTACGGTCG
>WLNW01000031.1 GCA_009699605.1 Actinomycetota bacterium
GAAGCGCGAAGGCTCAGCAGATCCTCGCCGACCTCGCGGCCGGCTTCTTCGACCGCACCAACGCGGCCCGCGGCAGCGTCATCCTGCTCCCCGACAACTGGGCGCCGAACGCCGCCGAGATCGTGAAGCTGCTGCTGACCCCACTCAGCACGTCTTCGGTCGTGCAAATGCGCAGCATCGACGCCTTCTTCGCAACCGTGTCGCGTTCGAACCCCGACCGCGAAGGGGAGATCGAGACGCTTTCGTCGGGACCCATGCGACGCAACCTGGTCACTGCCCGCGGGCCCGATGTCGACTCGTTCGCGCGCGATCTCGACCAGGCCCGCGACACACTGCAGAGCTACGAATCCATCTTCGGCGTAGCCCCGAAGATGCACACAACACCCTTCGACGAGCTCCTGCTCGCATCAGCTGACCATCGACTCAGCGACACGCAGAACCGTGCCTACATCGACGCGGCGACGTCGTTCGTGATGCAGAGCATCCGCACGCCAGCCGGCAAGATCGCGATCACGGCACCCGAGTCCGAGCGGTTCACGCTGACCTCGCGTCGCGAGAAGATTCGCATCGTGATCGACAACGGGCTCGCCACCCCGGCAAGCGTGCGCATCGATCTGCGCTCCGAGAAGCTCACGTTTCCCCAAGGCGACTCGATCAACACCACCTTGCAGCCCGGCTCCAACGTGATCGAGTTCGAAGTGAGCGTCAAGACCTCCGGTGACTCGCTGCTCGAGTACACGGTCAACGCCCCGAAGGGTTCCCTCGGTGAGCTCGCACGCGGCAAGCTCCGCGTCCGCGCCTGGGCGTTGTCCGGGGTCGGCGTCGTCCTCTCAGGCTTGGCGATTCTCGTGATCCTCACATGGTGGATCCGTCACACCGTGCGCACTCGTCGCACCAAACGAGCACTTGTGCCCGCGACGTGATCCCCGACGACCGTCCGTCGAACCTCTTACACTTCCGCGATTCCTACCGGGGAGTCCCAGCGAGATGACCGTTCGCATCGTCACCGACAGCGCCTGTGATCTCACCGACGCCGAAGTCACCGCCCTCGGCGTCGAGGTCGTCTCGCTCACCATCCGCTTCGGCTCCGAGGAGTTCGTCGACCGCAAGGAGCTTTCGACGGCCGAGTTCTACGGCAAACTCGCGACGTCGACCGAGTTGCCCCAGACCGCGGCACCTGCGCCGGGCGCGTTCGTCGACGCGTTCCGTGCGCTGCAGGCCGACGGGGCCGACGAGATCGTCTGCATCAACCTGTCTGCGCAGCTCTCGGCCACCATGCAGTCGGCGCAGAACGCCGCGCAGGCCTGCGCCGGCGATCTCCCGGTGCACGTGGTCGACTCACGTTCGATCACCGCAGGGCTCGGCACGCTCGTCGCCCGCGCCGCAGATGCGGCTCGAGACGGTGCATCGTCAGCGGACGTGCTCGCCCTCGTCCACGACCTCGCGAGTCGCCAGCGCGTCTATGGCACGCTCGACACGCTCGAGAACCTCAAGAAGGGTGGTCGCATCGGCGGAGCGCAAGCGCTGCTCGGAAGCATGCTGTCGATCAAGCCCCTGCTCGATCTCAGCTCGGGGGCCGTCGCCGAGGCCGGCAAGACCCGTACCCGCAAGAAGGCCTTCGCCTGGCTGCGCGACCAACTGCTGGCCAACGCGCCATTCGAGAACCTGAACGTCATGCACGGGTTCGCGCCCGACGTCGACGAGTTCCTCGCGCTACTAAGCAGCGAGGTCGACCTGTCCACGGTGCGCGTCGGCCCCATCGGCGCGGTCATCGGCACCCACGGCGGCCCACGGGTCATGGGTCTGGCCTTTCACCGAACTCGCCCCTGAGACACGCCCCGGTGAGCTGCGGGCACCGCTAGCTTTGGGGAGCCGTGGTCGACACCCCGTTGCAAAACCCGCTCGATATCCGCGCCGGTCGTCGTCTCGCGATGCGCTACCGCCTCGATCACCTGATCGCGAACGGTGGCATGGCTACCGTGTGGCTCGCGACCGACGAACAGTTGCGCCGTCCCGTCGCGGTGAAACTGCTGCACAGGCACCTCAGCGACCCTGTCTCCGTCGAGCGCTTCCGAGGCGAAGGCAAGCTCGCGGCCCAGCTCTCACATCCCAACATCGTCGCCATCTACGACACATTCCACGATCACGGCATCGACGGAATCGTGCTCGAGTACGTCGACGGCACCACGCTGCGCGATCGGCTCGACACCGGCCCGCCGCTCGCACCGGTCGAGGCCATCGCCATCGCGCAGCATGTCGCCGACGCTTTGGCCGAAGCGCACCGGCGCGGGCTCGTCCATCGCGACATCAAGCCGGCCAACATCTTGTTGGCGTCTCGTGGTGCGGTAAAGGTGACCGATTTCGGGATCGCCAAGCTGCTCGACAGCCTCGACCTCACCCAGCCCGGCATGCTCGTCGGTACAGCCAAGTACCTCGCACCAGAACAGGTGACCGGCGAGGCCGTTGATGGCCGCGGTGACGTGTACGCGCTCGGCGTCGTCCTCTACGAGATGCTCACCGGTGTCGCGCCGTTCGTCGGTGACACCGACGCAGCCATCGCACTAGCGCGGCTGCAACTGCCCGCACCGCCGGTCCGGCGACACCGCACCGACCTCCATCACGATCTCGAGGCGCTCGTCGATCGCATGCTCGACCGATGGCCGGCGCGACGACCCGACATGGCCGACATCTCCACCACGCTGGCCGCCACTGCATCCACGGCCACGTTCGCCCCCGCACCAACCCGGCGCGCCGATCACCGCGAGAGTCGCCCGCGCCGGGTTCCCCTAGCGCTGATCGTGCTCGGAGTCATCGTCGTGGGCGCGCTCGCACTCGCCGCAGCGCTCGTCGGGCGAACCGACGCGGGCCGGGGATTGATCGACAAGCTGGGCATCGGCGATCGATCCCCGAACGCGTCCTCGGTGGCCATTCCGCTCGACACGGCCACCCTCACCTCCTTTGACCCCGACAGTGACGACGGCGTCGAGAACAACGACCTATTGCGATTCCTGCGCGACGGCAACGTGCAGACGGTCTGGACCACCGAGCTCTACGCCACCCGGACCTTCGGCGGGTTGAAGAGCGGGCTCGGCGTGGTCATCGATCTCGGCCGCTCCACCACCATCAGCGAGCTCGACGTGACGGGCTCATCGTCGGGATGGAAAGCCGCGGTGTACATGGCCGACAGCGCCCCCGACCTCGTCGACAGCTGGGGTAAGGCCGTGGCCCGTCACGGCCCGATCGACGGTGCCGCACGGTTCACCTTCGCGCCGACCCAAGGGCGTACGGTCATGTTGTGGATCACCGATCTCGGCGACGCGGCGCTGGTGCGCATCGGTGAGCTCTCCCTTCGCGCGCCGGCCTGACGCGAGAGGTGAGGCGGCCTTCCGGCCGGCTTTGGCCTCCGATCTCGAGCTCGCGGCCGCGGTCAACGCCGGCCATCCTGCTGCGCTCGACGAGTTGCTCCGCCGCCACCAGGGCCGGATGTACACCATCTGCCTGCGCATGACCGGGAACGAGACGGACGCCCGCGATGCCACGCAGGAGGCGATGCTCGCCATTTGCCGCGGCTTGCCCCGGTTCGATCAACGCAGTGCGTTCTCGACCTGGGTGTATCGCGTGACCACGAACGCGTGCCTCGACGAGCTTCGTCGCCGGGCACGCCGCCCCGTTGCCCATGGATCCGCCGACGACGTCGCGGCCACCGCGAGCAGCACACACCAACGGGCCGGCGGCGGCGCGACCAGCTCGGCGGGCGATGACGCGGTCGTCGCCCGGCTCACGCTAGATGATGCACTCGCCCGGCTGCCCAACGATTTCCGGGCCGCGTTGGTGTTGCGCGACCTGTGCGAGCTCGACTACGCGGAAATCTCCCAGGTGCTCGACATCCCGCCGGGCACGGTGCGATCGCGCATCGCTCGGGCGCGCGCCGCGCTCGCCCGAGACCTCGGGAACCAGACCCCGCCCGGCGATCGTCCAACGAAGCAGCCATGAACGAGCCCGCCGACCTCCCCGAAGACGAGCTGGTGTCTGCGGTCCTCGATGACGAGGCCGACGACGCGATCCGCGCCCGGGTCGCGACCGAAGCCGCGCTCCACGAGCGGCTCACCACCTTCGCAGGTCTCCGGGACGACCTTCGCGAGGTCGCGATCCCGACCGCGATGCTCGACACGATGCGGCTCGCGGTACTCCAGACGGCCGCCGCAGCCGCCCCCCTCCCGAGAACGGCACCCGCTTTTGACCTGTCTGCACGACGGGCCCGGCGCACGAAAGCCGCCGGCTGGATCAGCGCCGCCGCGGCTGCGGTGGTGCTGATCGCCGCGATCGGGCTCGCCGGCCGCGGCGGCCGCGGCGACGCGTCGAACGACGCCTCGATGACCGCTGCTTTCGGGACGGCCTCCAGTGGGTCGAGCGAGAGCGCCGCCCAAGCCGCCGATTCCCGGGGGAACGCGGTGGGTGCACCGCCCGGCCTCGCCACCAACAGCAGATCGAGCGGTGGCGCCACCGACAGTGGGGCGAAGACCAGTACCGGTGCGACCGCCGGACCATCGGCCCCGCCACGCGATCTCGGCCCCGTTGCCGATCTCGATGCGTTGATATCGGCCTACCGCGCCGGCACTTCAGGCGCACCCACCACGACCGGCTCAGCTATGGGCGCCACCACCGGGGCGAGCTGCCGCCCGCCGATCGCCGTTGCCGTATTGGGTGGTCGACCGGTGCAACTCGTGGCCGACGGGCCACAGGTCGTCGTGAGCGACCGGTCGACCTGTGTGGTGATCAGCAGCTTCACCCCCTAGCGCCATCTATCCGCTGCGGGCCCCGGCCGATAGGCTTCCCGCCCATGCCAGAAAGCGATCCCCCGCGCCCCGATTGGCCGACCCAAGCCGCCGACACGGTCGTCCGGTACGTCGATCAGATCCGCGCCAGCACGACCGACCGCGCCATGACGCTCGCCAAGGGCCTCGTCTACGGAACGTTCGTCGTCATCCTCGGCCTGATGCTCGGAATCATGGCCCTCCTCGGGGCTTTTCGCGGAGTCGACCGAGTACGCGAACTAGTCGTCGCCGATTCCGTCTGGCTGACGTACGTGGCGTTAGGCGTTCCTTTCGTACTCGGTGGTCAGTTCCTCTTCTCGAAGCGCAAGAAAGCACACTGATATGTCTCCCACGATTCGTGATGTCGTCATCATCGGTTCGGGCCCGGCCGGGCTCACCGCAGCCATCTACACCGCACGCGCCAACCTCGCCCCGCTCGTAATCGAGGGCGAACTGTCCTCCACCAGCGACCAACCCGGCGGGCAACTCATGCTCACCACCGAAGTCGAGAACTTTCCTGGGTTCGAACACGGCATCATGGGCCCCGAGCTCATGATCAACATGCGCGCCCAAGCCGCGCGCTTCGGCGCCGAGCTCCTCACCACCAAAGCCACCAAGGTCGACCTCTCCGAGCGCCCGTTCAAGATCTGGGTCGGCGACGCCAACGCTGCCGCCCCCACCTACCTCGCGCGCACGGTCATCGTGTCCACCGGCGCCCGCTCCCTGATGCTCAACCTGCCCGAGGAAACCCGCCTCATCGGCCACGGCCTCTCCACTTGCGCCACCTGCGACGGGTTCTTCTTTCGCGGGCACAACATCGCGGTCGTCGGTGGCGGTGACTCCGCCGTCGAAGAAGCCACCTTCCTCACGAAGTTCGCCGACACCGTGACGCTGGTACACCGCCGAGACGAACTCCGCGCCTCGAAGATCATGCAGGACCGGGCCAAGAACAACCCCAAGATCCGCTTCGCGTGGAACTCCCAGGTCACCAAGATCCATGGCGACACCAGCGTCACCGGGATCGAACTCGTCGACACCAACACCGGCCAGACCCGCACCCTCGACGTCACCGGCCTCTTCATCGCCATAGGCCACCGCCCCAACACCGACCTTTTCCGCGGCCAACTCGACCTCAAGGACAACGGCTACCTCATCACCGAGCCCGGATCCACCCGCACCAACATCGAAGGCGTGTTCGCCTGCGGCGACGTTCAAGACGACACCTACCGCCAAGCCATCACCGCGGCCGGATCCGGCTGCATGGCCGCAATCGACGCCGAACGCTGGCTCGAAGCACAACACCACTGAAAGCCTCCCCGCCGCGCATCCCGAGCTCGCGATGCTGCACCCCCGCCTGCCGCGCCACCGGGCTGTGGCATGAAATCTTTTCGGCGGACAAAGCGTTCCAACACCCGTCACGATGTTCAGGAGACCCCAATGGCCGGTTCGATAACTCACCTTTCCGCAGCCACCTTCGATGAGGTGCTCGCGAGCTCCGAAGAGCCGGTCCTCGTCGATTTCTGGGCCGAGTGGTGCGGGCCGTGCAAGATGATCGCCCCCATCCTCGACGAAATCGCTACCGAGCAGGCCGGCAAAGTACGCGTGACCAAGTTGAACGTCGACGACGCGCCCGACATCGCTCGTCGGTTCGAGGTCATGAGCATCCCCACGCTTTTGGTCTTCCGTGACGGCCAGGTAGCCAAACGAATCGTCGGCGCCAAGCCCAAGGGCGCCCTCCTCGAAGAGCTCAGCGAGTTCCTCTAACCGACGTCGGCCACCTGGTTGTGGATTCGGCCACCCGTCCCCCCTCCGCCACGCTCCGGGCAACCGGTCGTGGCCGCGCATCTTCCAACGGCTCGGCTACCGTCCTCAACCGATGATCGCCGAGTTGTTTGCGCGTCCGCGCTGATGCCACTTCCGCTCGAACCAGGGGCCCGTGGCGAAGATGTGCGCGACCTGCACCTGCGCCTCGCCGCGGCCGGTTTTCCGGTCCGAGGTATGACTCCCGATCACTTCAGTGATGCCACCTCCAGCGCCGTTCGCTCCTTCCAGACCGCGCGGGGCCTGGACGCGTCCGGCTTGTGCGACAGCACGACATGGCTCCAACTCGTCGAAGCCGGCCATCGGCTCGGCGACCGGCTGCTCTACCTGCACGCGCCCAACCTCCGGGGTGACGACGCGGCTGAACTCCAATTGCGCCTCGGGTCGCTTGGGTTTGACGCCGGACGGGTGGACGGCATCTTCGGGCGTCAAACCGAGCGGGCCCTGGTCGACTTCCAACGCAACGCCGGGCTGCCCACCGATGGCATCGCCGGGCAGGACACCGTCCGCGAACTCGGTCGGCTCGGGGCCAAGTCCGATCAACGCGACACCGTAGCCGTCGTCCGCGAACGCGAGCGGCTGCGTCGGTCACCCCGAAGCCTGGTCAACCGCCGGGTCGTGCTCGGCGAGTTCGGCGGCTCCGCTGCCGCAGTCCTGGCCACCGCTCGCCAACTCCGCACCCTCGGCGCATCGGTCATCACGCTGCACCACCCCGATGCGTCGCGCCACGCCAGCGACGCCAACGCCAGCGACGCCGAGCTCTACCTCGCCGTGGACACCACGGCCGACGCTGCGTGCTGCGCCATGTACTTCGCCACCACCGGCTTCGTGTCGACCGGTGGTCGTCGCCTGGCCCAGATCGTTGCGGCCACCGCAGCCGAGGTCCTCCAGATTCCGCCGGTCTCCCTCGGGAACCGAACACCCGTTCTCCGAGAAACGCGCATGCCCGCCGTGCAGCTGCGCATCGGGCCCGCGGCGCTGGTCGGGACGAATCTCGCCACCGTCGCCGCGGCCCTCGTGGCCGCCGTGGAGCACTGGTTCCTCGAGCCGCTCGAGGACATTCACCCTGAACAAGAGGGTTTGTCGCGACCTTAACCACAGGGTTCCACACACCCTGTGGATTACTTTTCACTCTCCCGCGACGGCTCCTGGAGGGGTGATGATGCGGTAGATCCGCTCAAGGTCGTCGAGATCCGCGAACTCGACGACGACCTTGCCCCGCTTCGAGCCGATGCTGACGTTGACTCGCGTATCCAAGCGGGCCGACAGCAGTTCTTCCAGCTCCAGCAAGGCCGGCTCCCGCAGCGCGGCAGCCCGAAGCACCGGAGGGTCCTCGGCCGACTCTCCTTCGACAACGTCATCGTCCATCACGGGGGGCACACTGATCTGGGCCCGAACCGCAGCCTCGACCTCTCGTACCGTCCAACCGTCACGCACCGTCTGCTCGGCCAACTGCTCTTGCATCGCCCGATCGGGCGTCGCCAAGAGTGCTCGTGCGTGACCGGCACTGAGTCGGCCATCCGCGATCATCCGCTGCACGGACGGCGGCAGGTGAAACAACCGCAGGGTGTTGGCTACCGCGCTGCGGCTCTTCCCGACCCGCTGGGCCACCTCCTCCTGCGTGAGCTTGAAGTCGTCCATCAGCTGGTTGTAGGCCGCGGCCTCCTCCAGCGCATTCAAGTCCTGACGGTGGAGATTCTCCACCAAGGCCTGCTCGAGCGAATGCCGATCGTCGACCTCGCGGATGAGCGCCGGGATGGTCGTCAGGCCAGCCCGCTTGGCCGCTCGCCAGCGGCGCTCCCCCGCGATCAACTCGAAGTGATCGCCATCCACTCGACGCACCAGCACCGGCTGCAGTACCCCAAGTTCGCGGACTGACGCAGTCAGTGAGGCGAGCGTGTCCTCGTCGAAATGCTCACGCGGTTGAAGACGATTCGCGATGATCGAACTGGTTGGCAGGTCCAAGAACGCCGGCCCGCCACCTTCGGTCGATTCCGTGGGGATGAGCGCCCCGAGCCCCTTACCCAATCCACTACGCTTTTGCATCCCCCGCGACCTCCTTGGCCAAGAGCCGGTAGGCCAGCGCCCCCCGAGACGCCGGATCGAATGTGATGATCGGTTGGCCGAAGGACGGCGCTTCCGAAAGACGCACGCTACGCGGTATGACCTGCCGGCAGACCTTCTCGCCAAAGTGCTTGCGCACCTCGTCGACCACCTGTTGGGCGAGCTTGGTCCGGGCGTCGTACATCACCAAAACGATGGTCGAAACCTCGAGTGTCGGGTTGAGGTTCTTTCGGACCAACTCCACGTTCCGCAAGAGTTGGCCCAACCCCTCGAGCGCGTAGTATTCGCACTGGATCGGCACCAAAACCTCGCTGGCCGCAGCAAGCGCGTTGACGGTCAGCAAACCCAGTGATGGGGGACAGTCAATGAGGACGAATTCAAACTCCTCGATCACTGCTTCGATAGCTCGCCGCAATCGATGCTCGCGACTGAACGCCGGAACGAGCTCGATCTCCGCGCCGGCCAGGTCGAGACTCGCCGGCGCCACGAACAGGTTCTTGACGTCGGTCGGCTCGATGCAGTCATCCAGTGGGATCTCCCGCAAGATCACGTCGTACATCGATTGGTCGAGCGCCCGTGGGTCGAGGCCAAGGCCGGTGGTGGCGTTCGCCTGTGGATCGAGATCGATGATCAGGGTGCGGTGCCCAAGTTCGGCCAGGCACGCGCCGAGGTTCGTCGCGGTCGTCGTCTTGCCCACGCCCCCTTTCTGATTCGCAACCGCCATGACCCGTGCTCGGGTGCTCATGCAGGCTCCTCCAGGGGCTCAGCGAATGGGCTTCTCAACCGATTCCCCGTGCCGGACTATCAGCAGTCCGAGAGATCGTCGCAGGTCACCGCCGTGCGAACCGACAGAATGTTTCACGTGAAACATTCTGCGGTGATGGAGCACCTCTAGTCTGCCCCATCTCTGACGCCATGGCGCGCACCCTACGCAAGACTTCGGGGAAACCTGGCTCTTCACGAACGAGAGCGCGGATGTTCTCGCCGGGTCCGGGGGGTCGACGTCTTCTATGACGGAAGCTCTCCCACGTCCAACTCCAAGAGCCCGACCCTATGTGCCGCTACCGTCATTTTCCTGGGCGGTGATGGATTCTACTGCCTCAGCGGGCGTGGACGAGAGGTTGTCGGGCGGCGCTGTGACCCGCTCGGGCAACCTCCTCGTGTCGGGTCGTTGAGCCCGATCGGTAGTCCCGGTGCTGCACCGCCGAAGGCGCCGTACACGATTCGGCCATTCGGCGCCTCGCGCGCGAATTCCACACCTCTCGTCGTGGTGCGGGTGACCGGGGTCGACGAACACACGTGGCGTGACAACCGGCGCGGCGACTCGTGCGGGACCGTGATCCTCGACCTCGCCCCCATCCGGAACCATCGGGGATCGTCGCAGTTCTTGGACTGGTCGCAGGTCGTTCCAAACATTCGGTCGCGGCCCGGTTCCACGTCGCGAGCTTGGGAGCTGACGGGCTCAATGACGACCACCGCCACGACCACCGACTCATAGAAGCAGTCAGTGCATCGGTTCTCACCGGCGTCCCGAAGACCCTCGAAGAACCTGTCCGCCTCGGGCGCACCCTCAGGACGCGTTCGGCGGACATGCTCGCCGGGTTCGGCCAGTCCGGCACCTCCAACGGCCTCGCCGAAGGGATCAACGGCGGGCTCTCATGCGCTCGCGAGTCCGCGCTCGGGTACAGAAACCGTGCTTGGAATGTTTCACGTGAAACATTTCGCCGCCGCTCGCCCCCGACGTACACACCCGGCCGGAATCGGACGTGCTCATACCCGTGGCCTGACCAGCCAATTCCTTGAATCGCGGTCGTCAGAAGAGAGGAGCCTTTTCGGCCTGTCCCGGCCGGCGCGGATACTTTTCCGGACACTGCGCCAGCGACTCAACGCACCGATAGTGGAAACGACCCGCCTGCCAGTCGGTACCGGCGCCCAACCCAAGTTGCTCGAGCTGATCGATTGGCCACGGCGCTTCGGCCTCGCGGACACTCAGAACAATGTGGCCGCCCACCCGTACCAGCGGTGCTGCGCACTCGAGCGTCACTGCGGCGGGTCCAAAGGACCGGGCGGTCACCACGTCGGCCGCGCCACGCAAGCTTCCCCGAGCCGCACGCTCGGCACGATCGTGCACGACGCTTACTCGTCCGGTCAGCTCCAAGAGTCTGACAAACCGCCGCAGGAGAGCGGCGCGCCGCTCCCACGCCTCGACCAAGGTCCACGACGTCGTCGGGTACGCCAAGGCCAGCGGGAGTGCCGGCAGACCCCCGCCGCTTCCCAAATCGACACACACACCACCAGGCGGGCCGCCCGAGGCGAAGTACCCCGCGGCCTGCTCCAGATGGTCCTCCAGCGCACCGGACCCCACGGATCCGGTGCGCTGGGCCTCACGAAGGCACCAAAACAGTTGCTCGGACATCGGCGAACCGGTCATGGGCAACTCATGCATCGCTCCGGGCACTCACGCCGGAACGATGACCACCCGGCGATCATTGTCTTCGCCCTCCGAGATCGAGGTCACACCCTCGAGCTCACCGACCGCATCGTGGATGATCTTTCGATCGACCGAGCCCATTGGCTCGAACGCGTGGGGGAGACCAGTCTCACGAACCTTGTCCGCCGTATTCGCGCAGAACGCGGTGAGTGCATCGCGACGCCGCTGGCGGTAGCCGGCGACATCGATGTGGACGCGGGCGGACGGCGCGGTGTTCCCCCGTCGAAGCACGACAGAGCGGCTGACCTCGTTGAGTGCAGTCAACGTACGGCCTCGCGGTCCGACCAGGAATCCGAGCTGTTCGCCAGTGATCGACACCTCAGTCGTGTCGTCATCGATCTGTCGGGTACTGACTGTCGCGGCGTCGCCAAGCGCACCAATCACGCCCCGCACCACCTCAGCCACGATCTCCGTTTGCTGGGCCAGGTCCAGATCCGCGAGATCATTGTTCGCGTTGCGCTCGTCGTCGCGAGGGGCGCGACCACGCCCAGTGCTCGAAGAAGCACTCGGCGCGCGCTCCGGGCTCGCCTCGACGGCGCGGATTGCGTCACTCGACTCATCAGCCACCGGTGTCTCCTTCTTGGGGCCTCGGCCCGCGCTGCCACTTCGGCTCCCACTGCTACGCGGGGCGGGTCGCTCCGCTTGCTCAGGACGATCGCGCCGGGGGCGTCGTTCCACCTTGGCCCGGGGGGCCGCAGGCTTCACGCGGGCCCGCACGCGAGCTTCGCCCTTGACCCGGCCGAAGATTCCGGCCCGGGGTTCGTCGAGTACCTCGAATTCAGCATCGCGCTCGTCGACTCCAAGCCGGTCGAGCGCCTGATCCTTGGCTTCTTCAACGGTCTTCGCGCTTATCTCAACCCATTCCACAGCTATTTCCTCTTCTTCTTGGTCTTCGCCGGCCGCGCGGTAGCGCTCGATCCGGACGGCGTCACCCGACCACTGACAGTCGGTGACACAGGTTTCGGCTTTGCCGGGGCCGGGAGACGCGCCGCTTTCGCGGCCGTGCCCTCTCGGCGGTTACGCCCCATCACGGAACGGGACGGTAGATCATCATCGTCGATGGCGACGCTGCCATTCGTGACACGAGTCGCACGAACCGCCTTCGCCGGCGTTTTCTTGGCCTCGGCCGGCACTTCGACCGCCGTTGATTCGATGATCGGGGGGTGTTTGGCGTTGTTGTAAAGCGTGCGGGTGATGAAGGCCTGCTGACCGACGCGCCACAGGTTGGAGACCACGAAGTACACCACGAGTCCGGCCGACAGCGTGAACGAGATCAGGGGCAGGAAGAACGGCATGATCTTCATGATCATCTGTTGCTGGGAGTTGACCTGTGCCACACCGCTGGAGCGCCCCTGGATCTGGCGCTGTTGCACCACACCGGTCACCGCCACGATGACGATGAGGATCAAGTAAGGGAGCGAGTGGCTGAGGCCCCGTTCGAGCGCGGAGCGGGCGTTGTCCGACAGATCGAAGCCCAAGGACTTCATCTGGTTGGTCCGCGAGAGGTCTTGGTACATCTCGGAGGTCTTACTGATGTAACCGGGCTGAAAGTTTCGCTTCGGCTGATTGACCTGGGCGAACGGGGTGGCGTCGCGAAGGTTCGCCGTGGTCGTGCCGATCTGCATCCCGATGTTGGTGGCACGCTGCGTGAGACCGTGAAGCACCCGGTAAAGAATTGCGAAGACGGGGAGTTGTATGAACATGGGCAGACAGCCACCCACGGGGTTGATGTTGTTCGCCTTGTAGAACGCGAGCAACTCTTGGTTCATCTTTTCGCGATCGTCGCGATACCGCTCTTGGATCTTCTTGAGCTCGGGCTGCAGTCGCTGCATCTGCATCATGGACTTGGTGCCCTTGATGGTGAGCGGCGTGGTGATCGTCATCACCACCAGCGTGAGGAGAACGATCGCTAGCCCGTACGACCCCGTGAGGGCGTACAGGCCGGACAGGAGTCCGGCGATCAGTTTGAAAAGCTGATCCACGTCAGGTGGCCTTCCTCTGGGGGACCGGATCCATTCCGGAACCACCCCAAGGGTGGCACCGGCAGATTCGGCGAATACTCAAGAACGTCCCCCGACAAGCGCCGTGCTGCTCGAGCGCGTCCAAGGCGTAGTTCGAGCAGGTGGGGAGGTAGCGACAGGGTGTCGGACGATTGGCCGTGACACGCTGATAAACCCGCACCGGTCCGGCCAGGGCACGCGCGGCGATCGTGCCAGAAGCGTGGCTCATGAGGCGCGAGCCGCCAAGTGGGCGACAACCTCGCCCAAGCGTTCTGCCAGTGCCGCCTGCGGTACCGCGACCACCTCGGCGCCGACCGATACCAGGTAGGCACCCGGTGGTAGTGCGCCGAGTCGATCGAGATCGACGAAGGCGGCGCGAAGGCGGCGTCGGCAGCGATTGCGGCCGACGGCCGTTGCGGCGCGCTTCGAGATGGCAAAGGCCACTTCGGTCGCATCGGAGTCGGTCGGTACGTACACAACGACGAGCCCCCGCCGACGAACCCGCACCCCTTGCGACCGCAGAGCAGCAAAGGTCTGGCGTCGACGGATGCCTTGGATCACGCCGACAGGCGTGCCCGGCCCTTGAGGCGCCGAGCGCGCAGCACGCTGCGACCGGCCTTCGTGGACATCCGCTTGCGGAAGCCGTGCTTCTTCGAACGCCTGCGGACGTTCGGCTGGTAAGTGCGTTTCATCGATGAATCCTCCTGAGGACAACGCCGGCGCCGAAGATGGGCGTGCGGCCGCGTGGTGCGGGCCGCCGGATGGCGCGACGGCCCACATCGGGGCGCAGCGAATGGCGGCGCTGTGGACAATTGCCCGGGCGTACGCTAGCGCCCTACGCGAGATCTTGGACAACCGAGGCGGCCATCTCGCTCCACGAATGCCCCAGTCGGGTCACGGACGACGTGTGCGCAGGTAGGTCCAAAACCCGCCGCCCCACCCGCCGCCCCATCATTCACCCAGAATCTTACTGCGTTCCTGACCCTCTGAGCTGGGGATACAGCTTTTCCACAGCGCCGCGTGCGACTCGGAAAGTGACCTGCTAGCTTGCGCGCTCCGCCATGGCCGCGTCCGTGCCCCCGGCGACAGCGTCTCGTGCCGCACGCGTACTATCTACGCGTCACCTGCACTATCCCCAGATTGCTCCACACCTTGTGGAAACCGCTCGAGAACGGAGGAGTCATGCCAGTGACCGACGCTGTCGAGCTGTGGACGACGTGTGCGTCGAGCATCCGCGCCCAGGTCTCCGATGCAGTGTGGCAGACCACGTTCGTCGGCGCGCGCACCCTCCAGATCGACAGCGGCACGTTGATCGTCGCGGTGCCAAGTCTGCTGGTGAAGGAACGGATCGAAGGCCGCTACCTCTGGATGGTCCGCGACGCCATGGCCGACGCCGGCGCCGCCGAGCTCGACCTTCGGCTCATCGTCGACACCCCCACCGCCGCCGAGGACGACGAGGGTCAAATGACCCTCGACCTCCGAGATCCCGATCGTTCCCGCCCTGGGGTCAACCTGGCCGCGCACCCCGAGCCCGCCCAGCCGGTCCACGGCAAGTACACCTTCGAAGCGTTCGTCACGGGTGCGTCGAACCGCTTCGCCCACGCAGCCGCGCAGGCCGTGGCCGAAACACCGGCCCGCTCCTACAACCCCTTGTTCATCTACGGCGACGCCGGCCTCGGCAAGACCCATCTCTTGCAGGCCATCCAGAACTATGTCAACGCGCACTATCCGAGCTATCAGGTGAAGTACGTCTCGACCGAGACATTCCTCAACGAGTTCGTCGATGCCATCCGCACCAACACGCCGAGCGAGTTCAAGCGTCGCTATCGGGAGATTGACGTGCTCCTTGTCGACGACATCCAATTCATGGAAGGAAAGGAAGGGCTCCAGGAGGAGTTCTTCCACACTTTCAACTCGCTGTATCAGGCCAACCGCCAAATCGTGTTGTCGTCCGACCGCCCGCCAGATTCCATCCCCACCCTCGAGGACCGACTTCGGTCGCGCTTCAAGATGGGCTTGATCACGGACATCCAACCTCCGGACCTCGAGACCCGCATGGCAATTCTCCGCAAGAAGAGCGAGTCGGAGTCCAGGCCGATCGACGAAGAGGTTCTCCGGTTCATCGCGGAGAATGTCACCGACAACATCCGTGAGCTCGAGGGTGCGCTCATCCGGGTCACGGCGTACGCGAGCCTCAACCAGGAAGCGCTCAACGTCGACCTGGCCCGGCACGCATTGTCCGACATCATCGGCAACCAGCAGTCACGGCCAATCACCCCCAAGCTCATCATCGACAAGACGAGTGAGATGTTCGGGTTCAGCATCGAGGACATCAAAGGCGCGAGCAGGCGCCGTCCGCTCGTCACGTCCCGTCAGATCGCCATGTATGCGTTCCGCGAGCTCACCGATCTCAGCTACCCCGCCATCGCCCGCGAGTTCGGCGGTCGCGACCACACCACGGTCATCCACGCCGTCGACAAGATCGGTTCGCTGATGCGCGAGCGGCGCCAGATCTACGAACAGGTCACCGAGCTCATCCAAAAAATCAAGAGCGGTGACTGATATGGGCCCGATGCCCAGTGGACAACCGCGTGCACGACACTGTGGGAAACCGCGTTCGTCCAGTGGATACCGTCCGGGTTGTCCACTGCCACCGAGGGCCGCCCGGCTCCCGCTGTGGATCATCGGTTCGGGCCAGTGGATGACCTCATGCCCGATGACCAGGCCCGATGCATGGTCATCCACAATCCACAGCACTTATTACTCCTACAAGAGATATGTCCAAATATGTCGTCGAGAGAACCGTCTTCGAGAAAGTGGGGTGGGCCGTGAAGTTCCGATGTGAACGGGACGTCCTGGTCGAAGCTCTGGCCACCGCAGCACGAGCAGTGAGCTCACGCGGGGGTTCGCTTCCTGTCCTGTCCGGTGTGCTCCTCGATCTTCGGGGTGACACCTTGCGGCTCACGGGCAGCGATCTTGATCTCACCATCACGGTCGAGACCACCGTCGCCGGCCAAGAGGACGGCACGGTGGTGCTTCCAGCTAAGCTGGCCGCCGACGTCGCCCGGGCGTTCGCCGGAGGCGCAGTGACCGTCGAGGTCGACAACGATCTGGCGAAGTTGTCGGCCAACCGGTCGAAGTTCGAACTCCGGGTCATGCACGCCGACGAGTACCCGCGCTTCGAGGTGCCCCAGGGTGACCATTTCGAGCTGCCGGCGGCCGCGTTCTTGGCGGCGCTTCGTCAGGTTGTGCGAGCGGCCAGCGCCGACGACTCTCGGCCGATCCTCACCGGCGTGTTGTTGGCCGCCGAGGCCGGCGGTCTGCGGCTGGTCGCAACTGACTCGTACCGGCTCGCGGTGTGCGACATCCCGGGGGTGTCGGTGCTCGCCGACGGCCAGAGCGTGCTCGTGCCCTCACGGGCATTGAACGAGCTCGTGAAGCTGCTGGCCGGCGGTGACAAGGTCACCGTCCAACTCGGGGGTCGCGAAGCGTCTTTCACCGTGGGGACCAATCGGCTTACCACTCGCCTGATCGAAGGGGAGTTCCCGAACTACCGCGGGCTTATCCCGGCCAGCCACCCGAATCGGCTCACCGTTGACCGGGCCGATCTGCTCGAGGCGCTGCGTCGCGTCAAGCTCATGGCTCAGGAATCTACGCCGGTGCGACTATCCATGAAGGGCGACGAACTCGAACTGAAGGCCATCGACCTCGAGCGCGGCGAGGCCCAAGAGTCGCTCGACGCTGGATATGACGGCCAGGAGCTCACGGTCGCGTTCAACCCGCAGTATCTGATGGACGGGGTCGAGGTCACACCCGGGGAGCGGGTCACCCTCGAAACGATCGACGCCCTCAAGCCTGCACTCATCCGCCCGGTCGACAACGGGGATTTCTTGTACCTGTTGATGCCGGTTCGCGTGTCGTGACCACAGATGCGGGTTTCGCATCTGTGGTTGGCTGATTTTCGGTCCTATGCCGATCTCGAACTGACCTTTCCACCGGGGATCACCGCGATCGTCGGTCAGAACGGTCAGGGCAAGACGAACATCCTCGAGGCCATTGGTTGGTTGGCCACCATGCGCTCGTTGCGGGGTGCGGCCAACGAGTCAATGGTGCGCGACGGCGCCTCCACGGCGATCGCCCGGGCCGAAGTGGTGGTCTCCGACCGACCCACCATGATCGAGGCGGAGATCGCCCGGGCCGGGCGCAGCCGGGTGTTGGTGAACCGTCAACGTTTACCCCGGGCACGCGACCTGGTGGGGCACCTCCGGGTTACGGTGTTCTCCCCCGACGACCTCGGCCTCGTGAAGGGTGCACCGTCGCTGCGTCGGGCGTGGATCGACGATGTCCTCGTCGCGGCCGCGCCGAAGAACGACCGCCTTTGCACCGACTACGAGCGGGTGCTCAAACAGCGCAACGCACTCTTGAAACAAGCGGGCGGCCGCCGCAGCCCCGATATCGAAAGCACACTCGACGTGTGGGACACGAAACTCGCGGCCGCTGGCGATGCCCTCGGCGCAGCGAGAGCTCATTCGCTTGACGCATTGTCCGGCCTCATCGGCGACGCCTACCGCCGCATCGCCGACACAGAGCCGGGCCAGGCCGAGGTCACCGTCCACTACGACGCACCGTGGAGGATTGCGGGCCTCGCGGAGGAACTGACCCGCTGCCGGGCCGACGACATCCGCCGGGCCACCACCACAGTGGGACCACACCGTGACGACGTCGGCCTGGCAGTCGATGCCATGGCGGCCCGTACGCACCGCTCCCAGGGCGAGCAGCGCTCCTTGGCGTTGGCGTTGCAACTCGCCGCGCACCGCCACGTCGAAGCCGTCACCGGGACCACGCCGGTCTTGTTGCTCGACGACGTGTTCTCCGAGCTCGACGAGCACCGTTCGCGGGCGTTGCTGTCCGAGCTCCCTGCGGTGCAGACCATCATCACGAGCGCGATCGGCGTGCCGATCGGCACACATCCTGAGCTCGTTATCGATGTCGGGCACGGTCGGGCGGTGCCCCGCGTCGGGGTGTGATCCGGTGATCCTCGTGGGAGACTTTACGGATGCCGTGGAAACCCCTTCCCCGCGTTGGCAGCGACCCGCCGGTGCGGCTTGACCGGCCACTTGGCCGCGTACTACGTCACCTTGGTGTGCCGTCGGCGTCGGTTCTCCCGGCGCTCGACCAGACCTGGGCCGACGTCGTTGGGCCGGCCGTGGCGTTGCATACGTCGCCGGTGACCATGCACCACGGGAGGCTCCTCGTGCGGGTCGACGATCCGGCCTGGGCAAGCCAGCTGCGGTGGATGGAGCAGCAGGTACTCGGACGGCTTCGCCAAGAGCCGGGGTACGAGAAGGTGGAAGCGCTCGATCTGCGAATCGGTCCGCCGCCGTCCGCCGACCTGCACCGATAGCCCATCGGATGCCACATCGTGAACTGCTCAGGTCGCGTGGAATCGGCCCCGGGCCTGGTACACTGAAGGCCCTGCTAAAAGTGCCACTGATCAGGTAATTTGGCGGTTTTAACTCGACGTTTCAGCGCTGTCTGGCGTCCGGGTTTGCCGTCGACCAGCTACGAATCCGGTCCGGGCACTTCATCCCTTGTGAAAGGCGTCCGCCACGTGACCACTGCCGACTCGTACGGGGCGAAGGACATCACTGTCCTCGAAGGCCTCGAAGCAGTCCGCAAGCGGCCGGGTATGTACATCGGATCCACCGGTCCGACGGGTTTGCACCACCTGGTCTATGAAGTCGTCGACAACTCCGTCGACGAAGCAATGGCGGGGTACTGCACCCGCATCGACGTCACCTTGCTCGCCGACGGTGGGGTCGAGGTCGTCGACGATGGCCGGGGTATTCCGGTCGACCTCCATCCCAAGTACGAGACGTTGTCCGCGGCCGAGGTCGTGCTCACGGTGCTGCACGCCGGCGGCAAGTTCGGTGGGGAGGGCTACAAGGTTTCCGGCGGGCTCCATGGCGTCGGCGTATCCGTCGTCAACGCACTGTCGCGCCGGGTCGAGGTCGAGATCGACCGCGAGGGCCAGCGCCACCTCATGACCTTCGTCGATGGTGGCCAGCCGCACGACCGCCTGCACGTCATCGGCGCCTCGCCTGACCATCACGAGGGCAGCGACAACGACACCGGCACCAAGCGCACCGGTACGACCGTCAGGTTCTGGCCCGACGGCACCATTTTCGACGAACTCGTATTTTCGGCGCGCACATTGCTCGAGCGGTTCCAGATGATGGCGTTCCTCAACAAGGGCCTCGAGATCCGCATGCGTGATCTGCGGCCTGAGGGCAACAGCACGTGGGTTTCGCACCGTTACGACGGCGGCATCATTGACTTCGTCCGCCATGTCAACGCATCCAAGCAGGAGCTTTTCGGCGCGGTCGGCTACTTCGCCATGTCCGAGCCCGAGCAAGAGGTCGAGATCGCGTTCCAGTGGAACACCGGCTTCAACAACGACGGCGTCCACTCGTTCGCCAACGGCATCAACACCATCGAAGGTGGCATGCACGTTGAGGGGTTCCGCAAGGGATTCACGAACGCGATCAACAAGTACGCCCGGGCCAAGGGTTTGCTCAAGGAAAAGGACGAGAACCTTCAGGGCGAAGACATTCGTGAGGGTCTGACGGCCATCATCGCGGTGAAGCTTCGCGAGCCGCAGTTCGAAGGCCAGACCAAGGGCAAGCTCGGCAACGTGTCTGTGCGCTCGCTGGTTGAACGGGCCACGAACGACAAGCTCGCCGAGTGGCTCGAGGAGCACCCCTCCGAAGCGCGTGCCGCGGTCGCGAAGGCTACGCAGTCCGCTCGTGCGCGCGTCGCCGCGCAGAACGCCCGCAACACGATGCGCCGCAAGACGCTGCTCGACGGTGCAGGCATGCCCGACAAGTTGCGCGACTGCTCCTCCTCCGACCCGCGCGAGCGCGAGCTGTTCATCGTCGAAGGTGATTCCGCCGGTGGCTCGGCCACCCAGGCCCGCGATCCGCGCACCCAGGCCATCCTCCCCATCCGCGGCAAGATCCTCAACGTCGAGCGGGCCCGCGTCGACAAGATGCTGCAGAACGCCGAGATTCAAACACTCACGTCCGCGATGGGCGCCGGCATCGGCGAAGAGTACGACGTCGCGAAGATCCGCTATCACCGCGTGATCATCATGTGCGATGCCGACGTGGATGGCAGCCACATCCGCACGTTGCTGCTCACGTTCTTCTTCCGTCAGATGCGGCCGCTCGTCGAACAGGGTCACGTGTTCATCGCGCAGCCCCCTTTGTTCTCCACAGTGGTGGGCAAGGAAAAGATCTATCTCAAGGACGACACGAGTAAGAACGCGTACGTCGCCGCGAACCCACAGAAGAAGATCGAGTTCCAGCGGTTGAAGGGCCTCGGCGAGATGGACTGGCAGGAGCTTGGGGTCACCACCATGGACGCCTCGGAGCGCACGCTGCTGCAGGTGTCCGTCCAGCAGGCCGCGCTCGCCGACGAAATCGTGTCGACGCTCATGGGCGAAGACGTCGAGATGCGAAAGCAGTTCATCCAGACCAACGCCAAGGACGTGAGGTTCCTCGACATATGAGGAACAAACATCTGAGTTATGGAGCCATATGAGTGACACGACGCCTCCGCCCGAGACCAATGGTTCGGGTGATCACGGTGATGCGATCGTGCCGGTGGCCGCCCTCGCGAGTGGCGGCGCGATCGAACCGATCGAGATCCAAGAGGAGATGGAGCGATCCTTCCTCGACTACGCGATGTCGGTCATCGTGTCCCGCGCGCTGCCCGATGCACGCGACGGCCTCAAGCCGGTGCACCGTCGCATCCTCTGGGGTATGCACGATCTTGGCGCCCGGCCTGATCGTCCGCGTCTGAAGTCGGCCCGCGTCACCGGCGACGTCATGGGCAAATACCACCCCCATGGCGATAGTGCGATTTACGACGCGCTCGTGCGCATGGCCCAGCCGTTCTCGTTGCGCCACCCACTCGTCGACGGACAAGGCAACTTTGGTTCCCCCGACGACCCGCCGGCAGCGGCGCGCTACACCGAATGCCGCTTGGCGCCCATCGCGATGCAGATGTTGGGAGACATCGACGAGAACACCGTCGACTTCACCGACAACTACGACGGCAAGAACCGTGAACCGGTCGTGCTACCGGCGCGGTTCCCGAACCTGTTGGTGAACGGCAGCCAAGGCATCGCAGTGGGCATGGCCACCAACATCGCGCCTCACAATCTCGGTGAAATCATCGACGCGACCATCCATCTGATCGACAACCCCGAGTCCACCCCCGACGACCTCATGCAGTTCGTCAAGGGTCCAGATTTCCCGACCGGTGGCATCATCATGGGGCGCGCCGGCATCCTCGACGCGCTGCGCACCGGGCGCGGTTCCATCCGATTGCGCGCGGTGGCCACCATCGAAGAGGGTCGCACCAGCGATCGCATCGTGGTCACCGAGATGCCCTACCAGACGAGCGTCGGCGCTACGGCGGTCAAGATCAAAGAACTCGTTGACAGCCGCGAGATCGAAGGCATCCGCGACATCAACGACGAGTCGGCCAAGGGCAAGACCCGGCTGGTGATCGACCTCAAGCGCGACGCACCGGCGCTCGTGATCCTGAACAACCTTTACAAGCGCACGCCGCTACAGACCACGTTCTCGGTGAACACCGTGGCGTTGGTCGATGGGGTACCGCGCACGCTGAACGTGGTGCAAGCGCTGCAGGCGTACGTAGCTCATCAGATGGAAGTCATACGCCGGCGTTCGCAGTTCCGACTGGACAAGGCTCGCGATCGCGAGCACATCGTCGACGGTCTTCTGCGTGCGTTGAACGTGATCGACGAGATCATCGCACTGATCCGCCGGTCCGAGGATGCAGCCGGAGCGCGCGACGGCCTCATGGCCGAGCCGTTCTCGTTCAGCGAGGTGCAGGCGCAGTACATCCTGGATCTACCGTTGCGTCGGCTCACGCGATTGGCCCGCATCGACCTGCTGCAGGAACAGACCGAGTTGCTGGCCACCATTGCCGAACTCGAGGCGATCCTCGGCGACGAACAGCGTCTGCGCGACGTCATCAAGCAAGAGCTCACGCAGGTCAAGTCTGACTTCGCGAACCCCCGCCGCACGCGCATCGAGTACGACCCGGGCGACTTCGACATCGAAGACCTCATCGACGACGAAGACTTTGTGTTCACCATGAGCGCGTCGGGCTACGTCAAGACCATGGCCATTGACGAGTTCCGCACGCAGGGCCGCGGCGGCCGCGGCGTGAACAGCGCGAATCTCAAGGATGAGGACTACATCCTCCATCTCATCCACACATCTGCGCACGCGTACCTCTTGTTCTTTTCGAACCGTGGCCGGGTGTACCGACTGAAGACGCATGAGGTGCCGGTGGCCAGCCGCCAGGCGCGCGGCACCAACATCGTCAACCTTTTGCAGCTGCAGCCGGGTGAACACATCCAGGCCGTGATCGACACGCGTGACTACGAGACGAACCGGTACTTGTTCTTCGCGACGCGTCGGGGCCGGGTCAAGAAGACCCGTTTCAACGAATATGACTCGTCGCTCAAGGCCGGACTCATCGCGATCAAGCTGAACGACGACGACGAGTTGGTCAGCGTCACTCCCACCAACGGCGAGGACGACGTTCTCATGGTGGCCCGCTCGGGTCAGACCGTGCGGTTCCACGAAGGCACAGTGCGGGCCATGGGTCGTACCGCTGCCGGGGTCATGGGCATGCGGTTCCGGCGCGACGACGAGCTCGTGGGCGCGTCGGTGGCCCAGCCCGATGGCACGTTGTTCATCATCACCTCGGCCGGCTTCGGGAAGCGCACGCCGATCGAGCGCTATCCCACAAAGGGCCGTGGTGGCATAGGCGTGATCGGCATCCGTATCACCGAACAGCGCGGTCAGGTTGCGGCCGCGTTCTTGGTAAACGATGGTGACGACATCGTCTTGGTGGCGTCGGGTGGCACGATCATCCGCATCGCGGTCGACGACGTGTCGGTGCAAGGGCGCGACGCGACAGGCGTGCGGCTCATGAACCTCGACGACAACCAGTACGTCGCGGCCGCCACGATCGTCAAGGATCGTGAGGACGAGCGGGATTCCGACCGCGTCGATGGGCTCGCCACCGACGCCACCGATGGTGTCTCCAGCGACGCCACCGACGCCACCGACGCACCCGACGAAGGCTGAGCAACGACTCGCGCAGCGCGCCATTGCTCGTAGCGTGTCAACGACTTCTCCCCCAAGTCCTGTGGATCCAGTGGAGAGCTCATGTTGCGTCTTGGTCTGTATTTCCGGTTTCGAGCGGTGCGTTGCGAACGTGCGAGTGCGGTTGTAGTCACGGTGTTGGTGTTCTCGATCGCGTTGGTGAGCATTGCGGTGCTCACGCTCACGGCACGCACGGTGCATGCTCGGGCGCAGGCACAGACTTCGGCAGACGCGGTCGCGATCGCCGCCGCATACGACGGTGATCCGGCGGCGACGCGTGTCGCGGGTGCGAACAACGTACGCATCGTGAATATCCGCGACGACGAAGACGGGGTCACGGTGACGGTCGAGCGCGGGGGTGTTCGAGCCTCCGCGCGGGCCAGTCGGGGGAAGTGCCGAGGGTCGTGCCTGCCAATCCCGTAGGCTGACCTACCGTGTCAATGGAACGAGAGCCAACGGGCACCGTGCGCAGCGTCCCCGGTGCCGCCGACACCTGGGCGCCTGGCGGTCGCGGGTACGAGCAACCCGGTTCTGATGCGGCCATCGAGGCCTTCTTCGCGGGCGATCCCACGACCACCCCAGCTTCGACGCTCGCCGCCGGTGAGCTCACCACCACCACCCGCGGTACGGCACGTTACGAGGCACGCAAGGTACGCCGGCTGGTGCGCCACATCGAACCCTGGTCGGTCCTGAAGATCTCGCTGATCTTCTTCTTCTGCATCTGGATCATCTTGTTGGTCGCCGGCTCGATCCTTTGGCGCGTCGCCGACTCGAGCGGCATGATCGACAACATCGAGAAGTTCGTCAAGGAGATCTTCGCCTTGAAGTCGTTCTCGTTCGACGCCAAGCGCATCTTCCGCATCTATGCGGTCGGTGGACTGGTTTCCGTCGTGGCGGCCACCGGCTTCACGGTGCTGCTCTCGGTGTTGTTCAATCTCATCAGCGATCTCACCGGTGGCGTGCGGATCACCGTGATCGAAGAGGAAACCGCCCGTCGGGTGCGCCGCGGGTAGCGTCTCGCGGCCACAGCCGGTACGGTGTCACGCCGGTACGGGGCTATAGCTCAGTCGGTTAGAGCGCACCCCTGATAAGGGTGAGGTCGCTGGTTCGATTCCAGCTAGCCCCACTGCCCGTTCCC
>WLNW01000032.1 GCA_009699605.1 Actinomycetota bacterium
CCGGAGACTGGCAGGTCGCGCCGGCGCCGAAAGATCTGCTCGACCGCCGCACCGAGATCACCGGGCCGGTCGAACGCAAGATGATGATCAACGCCCTCAACTCGGGAGCGCAGGTCTTCATGGCCGACTTCGAGGACGCAAACTCGCCGACCTGGACGAACGTCGTCCAAGGTCAGGTCAACGTGCGCGACGCGATCCGGCGCACTATCTCGCTCCAACAGGGCGAAAAGTCCTATCGCCTCGACGAGAGCACGGCGACGCTGTTCATCCGGCCGCGCGGTTGGCACCTCGAGGAAAAGCACCTACGCGTCGACGGCGTCCCGGTCTCGGCGAGCCTGTTCGACTTCGGCCTCGTCATGTTCCACAACGGCCGCGAAGCAATCGATCGCGGCACCGGCCCCTACTTCTACCTGCCCAAGCTCGAGAGCCACCTCGAGGCACGCGTATGGAACGACGTTTTCTGCTTCGCGCAGGATCGCCTCGGCATCAAGCGGGGTTCGGTCAAGGCCACCGTGCTCATCGAGACCATCCTCGCCGCGTTCGAGATGGACGAGATCCTCTACGAGCTACGCGACCACAGCGCGGGCCTCAACGCCGGCCGATGGGACTACATCTTCTCGGTGGCCAAGAAGTTCGCACTCGACCCCACGATGGTGCTCCCCGATCGCGCCGACGTCACCATGACCACGCCGTTCATGCGGGCGTATACCGAGCTGCTCGTGAAGACGTGCCATCGGCGGGGCGCGCACGCGATCGGCGGCATGGCGGCCTTCATCCCCAACCGTCGCGACGTCGCGGTCACCGAAGCGGCCATGGCCAAGGTGCACGCCGACAAGAAGCGTGAAGCCGGCGACGGCTGCGACGGCACCTGGGTCGCACATCCCGATCTCGTGGCGATCGCCCGCGAGGAGTTCGACGCCGTGCTCGGTGACCGACCAAACCAGCTCGACCAGCAACGGCCCGACGTGCATGTCACCGCAGCCGACCTGCTTTCCGTCGCCGCCAGTGGGGGCTCGGTCACCGACAACGGCGTGCGCGTGAACGTCGACGTCGGCTTGCGCTATCTCGACGCATGGCTGTCCGGCATCGGCGCCGCCGCGATCCACAACTTGATGGAAGACGCAGCCACCGCCGAGATCTCGCGTGCTCAGCTCTGGCAGTGGGTACGCCACGGCGTGCGCACCGCCGAAGGCACCGTGGTCGACGCGGCCATGGTGCGACGAGTCATCGACGAGGAGCTCGCGGCCCGCCGCGACGAGCTCGGCGCCGAGGCCTACGCCGCGTCCAACTTCGACGCGGCTCGCGAGATCTTCGAAGCCGTGGCGCTCGGCGACACCTTCATCGACTTCCTCACAGTGCCCGCGTACGCGCGGCTCGCGTGACCCAACTCTCCCGACCCACCAATCCCCATTCCCACGAAGACCCGATCGAACTGACGGGTACACGAGAAAGAGCTAGGCGATGACCAACCAGAGCTTCCAGCAGCAAGTCGACGAGCTCAAGCAGCAGTGGGCCACCGACCCACGCTGGTCGGGCGTCCAGCGCGACTACACCGCCGAGGACGTCGTGCGCCTGCGCGGCTCGTTCACACCCGAGTGCACCATTGCCCGCCGCGGCGCCGAGCGGCTGTGGGACCTGCTCCACCGCGAGGATTACGTACACGCACTCGGTGCCATGACCGGAGGGCAGGCCGTGCAGATGGTCAAGGCCGGCCTCCCCGCCATCTACCTGTCGGGCTGGCAGGTAGCCGGCGACGCGAACCTCGCCGAGCAGGTCTACCCCGACCAGTCGCTCTACCCCGCGAACTCGGTGCCCGCGGTGGTGCGTCGCATCAACAACGCTCTGCGCCGCGCCGACCAGATCGAATGGGCCGAAAACGGGGGTCGCGCCGACCGCGAGTGGATGGTGCCGATCGTGGCCGACGCCGAGGCCGGTTTCGGTGGACCGCTCAACGTGTACGAGCTCATGAAGTCGATGATCGAGGCCGGCGCAGCAGGTGTCCACTGGGAAGACCAGCTCGCATCCGAGAAGAAGTGCGGCCACATGGGTGGCAAGGTGCTCATCCCCACCCAGCAGCACGTGCGTACCCTCGCCGCCGCTCGCCTCGCCGCCGACGTGTTGGGCGTTCCGACCATCATCGTGGCGCGCACCGACTCGCTGGGCGCCACGCTCATCACCAGCGATGTCGACGAGCGCGACCGCGAGTTCATCGATGGCGAGCGCACCTCGGAAGGCTTCTTCCACACCCGCGCCTGCATCGAGTCGCCCATCAAGCGGGCGCTCGCCTACGCCCCGTACGCCGACCTCATCTGGTGCGAGACCTCCACGCCGGACCTCGACGAGGCACGGCGCTTCGCCGAAGCCGTGCACGCCGAGTTCCCCGGCAAGATGCTGGCCTACAACTGCTCGCCGTCGTTCAACTGGCGCAAGTACCTCGACGACGCCACGATCGCCACGTTCCAAAAGGAGCTCGGCGCCATGGGGTACGCGTTCCAGTTCATCACCCTCGCCGGCTGGCATGCCCTCAACTACTCGATGTTCGAACTGGCCAAGGCGTACACCGCGAGCGACATGACCGGCTACGTCGCATTGCAGACCCGCGAGTTCGACTCCGAGGGCGACGGCTACACCGCCACGCGCCACCAGCGCGAGGTGGGCGCCGGCTACTTCGACGACGTCGCCACCGTCATCTCCGGCGGCAAGGCATCCACCCTCGCGTTGAAGGGCTCCACCGAGGAGGAGCAGTTCCACTAGAGGCGGCTGGCCGACCCTACTGAACGCAACTGGTAGTTCCAGAGCGCGCTCCGCAGCGCTTTGGAACTACCAGTTGCGCTTTTTTGGGCTCAACGCATCTGTATGTCGAGGCGTTCGCGCCCGCGCAGGGGTGTGAACGCGGCCCACTGGGACGGCGTCGTCTCCTCGATCGAAGAGAACCGGTCGAGGAGCGTGTTGAAGGCGACCTCCGCCTCGAGGCGAGCCAGGTTGGCGCCGAGGCAGAAGTGCACGCCGTGGCCGAACGACAGATGCCGATTGTCGCGACGATCGATGTCGAAGCGCAGCGGATCGGCGAACCGCAGTGGATCGTGGTTCGCGGCAGTGAGGTTCAGCATGATCAGCTGATCGGCCTCGACCGGGATGCCGGCGATCTCGGTGGCCTCACGAGCGATGCGCGACGTGAACAGGATCGGCGGATCGCGACGCAGCATCTCCTCGATCGCTCCCGGCACGCGAGCACGATCCGTACGCAATGCGTCGATCTGGACCGGGTTCTCGAGCAATCGATAGAGGCCGTTGCCGAGCAGGTTCTGCGTGGTCTCGTGGCCGGCGAAGATCAACTGGACCACCATGGCCTGCAACTCGAGTGCACTCAGGCGGTCGCCATCTTCCTCGGCCGCGACGAGCCCCGTGAGAAGGTCGCCGGTCGGGCGAGCGCGGCGCTCGGCGATCATCGCACTGACGTACTCGTTGAAGCCGCGCATCGCCGCGTCGCCGGCGTCGCGTGCGTCTTGGGTGGGCACACCCGAGGCGACCGACAGCGCATACGCCCACTCGCCCATGAGATCGACGTCGACCTGCGGGATGCCGATCATCTCGCAGATCACCCGCAGCGGCAGGACGCGTGCCCAGTCGTGCACGAACTCGACGTGACCACCGTTCGCCGCGACCTCGTCGCACAGCTCGTTCGAGATGCGCGCCGCAACCATGCGCATGTCGCTGACCGCTCGCGGTGTGAACGCTCGAGCGACCAGCCGGCGCAGCCTCGTGTGATCGGGCGGGTTCATCATCACGACGTTGCGATCGATCCAGTCGATGAACTCGCCTGAGGTCCAACCTTGCATGCGGAAGTAGCGCGAACCCATCGCGGCAAGGTTCGGATCGTTGAGACCGGCGAGACAGTCCTCGTAGCGGAGGAACGAGACCGTCTCGAAGCCGGGAACGAACGCGGCGACCGCTCCTGCCGCATGCATGGGTGCCGTCGTGTCACCGGGATCACGCCACCAGGTGTCGGCCGAGAGGTCGATGACGGGCAACGCGGACAAAGCCATGGTGAATCCCCCGATTGCTACGAAGGCGCAATCGTACGCGCCCGCATCAACCTACGATCGCCCGATGCCGGGTACCGACCCCTCCCCAGCCAGTTCGCAGCGGCGGCCGGCGAGACCCTCGCCGACGACGACGTTCATCTCGCCAGCGCCGTCCATCGCGCAAATGGCCAGGTCAGGTGCGAGCTTTGGCCCGAACTCACCCACGTGTGGCACGCGATGCACCCCCCACGTACCGGAAGCCCGCGAGGCCGTTGGAGCCGTCGCAACGTTCCTTCACGAGCACCTCGACGAGGGGCTCGTGAAGGATTTGCCTGCGGAGTCGTATGACCCATTCCACACCGCAAAGCTTGCAATTACGCGAAATAAACGGAACCCTTAGGGGGCCAGGCCACAGCCGCGGCCCGCGTCCGCGCGGTCCGCTCGACTGCGAGGTACGGAATTTGGATACGAACGACATCGGCAGCCCCGAGTTCACGGTCGTCCGCAAGGGTTACGACCAAGCAGAAGTTCGGGCCTTCTTCGCCGAACTCAGCACCTCCGTCCAGACGTGCGACATCGGCCTGCGGGCCATCGAGACCGCGGCCCGAACCGAGGCTGCCCGCCTCATCGAGGAGGCCGACCGGGCCTCGTCCGAGGTCCGCGAGCGCGCCGACTCGTATGCCGCCGACAAGATGGCCTCGGCCGATCTCGCGCTCGCTGAAGCCGAGGTCGTCCACGCCGAGGGTCTCGCCGCAGCCCAGGCCCGCGCCGCTGAGGCGGTCGAGCAGTCCGAGCGCATGCTGGGTGCCGCCGAGGCCAACGCCGCCGCACGTGTAGCCGCAGCCGAGGAGCACGCGAGGGTCCGCAGCGCCGCCATCCTCGACCGTACGAAACAGCGTCTCCAACGTCTGCTCGACGCCGAGACCGACGTGCACATCCGCCTGACCGCGGCGATGTCGAGCACGCTGGCCCCTACCGGACATCCGCTCGAGCGCGCCGACGACGCACTACTCGACCTGGCGTTCGCCGAGTTCTTCATGAGCGACATCGAGCACGACGAAAGCCGCGCCTGGATCCTGTCGGATCACGCAGGCTGATCCGCGCCGACCAGCGCCACCCTCGTGGTGGATCCGGTCACGGCGATCGCCATCGTGCACATCAGCCCCAGCACGGCGAGCACGGTCCACGCAAGGCGGAACTCCGACCTCGCGTCGGCTGCGGTGGTCGCGCCGAGCACGGCAACCACCAATGCAATGCCGATCGCATTGCCCAGTTGGAGAAACGTGCGATTCGTCGCGGTGGCCAACGACAACTCGTCCGTGCCGATGCCGCGCACCACGGCCACGGAGATCATCGGGAACGACGCGGCGATGCCGAAACCGAGCATCACCGACGCGGGAAACCATGCGGTCCAGTAGTGCGCATCGTCCCCGACGAACCCGTGCAGCCACAGCATTGCGGCGACGATGCTCAGCGCGCCGGGTATGCCGACCGCGAGCTCACCATGGCGCACACCCATCCGACCCACGGTACGGGCGACGCACATCGCGGTGACCGCTGCCGGCAGCGCCCCGAACCCAGCACCGACGAGCGAATAGCCCCACACGTCGCGCAGGAACAGCACATTGGCGAGCGCGACGCCACCAGTGGCCATGCCGAAGAACAACGCGGCCACGTTCGACGCGGCGAAGCTGCGCCGACGGAAGAGGCCCATCGACATCACGGGCGACGGATGGCGGCGACAGCGCTGCACGAAGATCGGCACGAGCAACGCAGCAGCGACGAATGCTCCGACGATCCACGCATTGCGCCACCCCCAGACGCGGCCTTGCACGATGCCGAACGACAGACTCGTCATCGCCGCGACGATCATGACGGCACCCACGAGATCCGGTAACGCGGCGTCGCGCACCGCGACGCTCGGCGGAAGGCTGCGTCGCCCGAGCAGGTACGACACCACGAGCACCGGCAACCCGAGGAAGAAGGCGACGCGCCACGACGAACCATCCACGACGAGCGCGCCAAGTGACGGCCCGCTCGCCGCGCCGATGGATGACACGCCGCTGTAGAACGAGGTTGCCGCAGCGCGCTGGGACACGGGTGTGGCGTCGAGCAAGAGCCCCATCGAAGCCGGCGTGATACATGCGGCGCCGATCCCCTGTACGGCGCGTGCACCGATCAGCATCCACAGCCAGGGGGCGCAGCCGGCGAGGACCGACCCGCCGGCGAACACCGCGAGACCGGTCATGAACACCGACCGCCGGCCGAGCTTGTCGGCGAGGCGGCCAGCGAGCACGAGCACGGCGCCGAACACGATCGTGTACGCAGACACCACCCACCCGAGCGTGGTGACCGGCGCAGCGGGGAACGAAGTGCGCAGATCGGCGAACGCCACGTTCATCACCGACAGGTTCAGCCCCACCACCAGCGCACTGAGCGCGGCTGACCACCGCACCGAAGCCAGACGCCCTTCTTCGCTCATGCGCCGTGATCCCCTCTGCGTCGCCGGCGAGCATGTGCCAGCGCGACCTGGTGCCGCGATCGGCCGAACACGGCGGCAGCCTAGGACGGCCGATACCCTCGGCGCATGAGCGACTTCGTGTACCAGGACCTGCTCCCGTTGGGCGCCGACACCGCGCCTTACCGCAAGCTCACGTCCGACTACGTGTCCACCTTCGAGGGTGGCGGCCAGACCTTCCTCAAGGTCGAGCCCGAGGCCATCCGCCTGCTCACCGCCGCCGCCATCCGCGACATCTCGCACCTTCTGCGCCCGGGTCATCTCGCGCAGCTCCGCAAGATCCTCGACGACCCCGAGGCTTCCGCCAACGATCGGTTCGTCGCGCTCGACCTGCTGAAGAACGCGTCCATTGCCGCCGGGTTCGTGCTCCCGGGTTGCCAGGACACCGGAACAGCCATCGTGAAGGGCAAGAAAGGCCAGCTGGTCTTCACCGGCGGCGGCGACGAGGCCGCTATCGCCCACGGGATCTTCGACACCTACCAACAGTCGAACCTGCGCTACAGCCAGATGGCGCCGCTCACCATGTGGGATGAGGCGAACACCGGCACGAACCTCCCGGCCGAGATCGAGATCGCAGCCACCGACGGCGACGCGTACAAGTTCCTCTTCATGACCAAGGGCGGCGGATCAGCCAACAAAAGCCTGCTGTTCCAAGAGACCAAGGCCTTGCTCAACCCCACATCGTTTGCGAAGTGGATCGACGAGAAGATCCGCACGCTCGGCACAGCCGCTTGCCCGCCGTACCACCTCGGCATCGCCGTCGGCGGCACCTCCGCCGAGTATGCGCTGAAGACCGCGAAGCTCGCGTCGGCCCGCTACCTCGATTCTCTCCCCACGTCGGGCAGTCCTTCGGGGCATGCGTTCCGCGATCTGGAGATGGAAGCGGAGATCCTGACGATCTCGCAGAACACCGGCATCGGCGCGCAGTTCGGCGGCAAGTACTTCTGCCACGATGTGCGCGTCGTCCGCCTTCCACGCCACGGCGCGTCATGCCCCGTTGCGCTCGCCGTGTCATGCTCCGCCGACCGTCAGGCGCTCGGCAAGATCACCAAGGACGGCGTGTTCCTCGAGCAACTCGAGACCGATCCAGCGAGCTACCTCCCGGAGATCACCGAGGCGATGCTCGGCGGCGACGTCGTCAACATCGACCTCAACCGGCCCATGAGCGAGATCCGCGCCGACCTGTCGAAGTTGCCGGTCAAGACCCGCGTATCGCTCAGCGGAACCATGGTCGTGGCGCGCGACATCGCCCACGCGAAGTTGAAGGAGCGCCTCGACGCGGGCCTCGGGCTGCCCGAGTACCTGAAGGATATGGCGGTCTACTACGCGGGTCCGGCGAAGACCCCCGCGGGCTACGCATCGGGGTCGTTCGGCCCGACCACCGCCGGGCGCATGGACAGCTACGTCGACGAGTTCCAGTCGGCAGGGGGCAGCCTCGTGATGCTCGCCAAAGGCAACCGGTCGAAGGCGGTCACCGACGCCTGCAAGCGCCACGGTGGCTTCTACCTCGGCTCCATCGGCGGCCCCGCTGCTCGTCTTGCGAAGGATTGCATCAAGAAGGTCGAGGTACTCGAATATCCCGAACTCGGCATGGAAGCTGTGTGGCGCATCGAGGTCGAGGACTTCCCCGCGTTCGTGGTGGTCGACGACAAGGGCAACGACTTCTTCGAGTCGGTCAGCCGACCGATCGACCTCTCGAAGAAGTAGCGGCGATGAGTCCGCGCGACGACGCGGAGCTGATCTTCCTCCACCCGGGTGCGCAGACCGCAGACTCCGTACTCGAACGATTGCTTGCGTTCGTCGACGACGCCCACCGGTCAATCGACCTCGCGGTCTACGACGCCCATCTCGCCGACGGTCGCGCCCAACGGCTCATCGCGACGCTCGATGCGGCCGAGGCACGCGGTGTGCGCGTTCGCGCCATCTACAACGAAGACGCAGCCGATCGTCGACACGAGGCCACCGCGCCGCCGAGCGGTCCATCATTGCTGCCGCTGCTACGCGAAGCGGTTCCGGCCAAGGCCATCGACGGTGTCCCCGACCTCATGCACCACAAGTACGTCATCCGCGATCGCGCATCGGTGTGGACGGGTTCGGCGAACTGGACCGACAACTCGTGGGACGCCCAGGAGAACGTACTCGTCATGCTGCACAACCCACCACTCGCCGACGCGTTCACTCGCGACTTCGAGCAGCTGTGGAGCCGCGAACAGGTCGAGGGCAGCGGCGCGTTCGACGACGACGTCGACCCGATGCAGTTCGCCGGAGCCCCCGTGCGCGCCCGAGCGCTTTTCGCCCCGGGTCGGGGCCGGGCCATCTCGCAGCTGTTCGCATCGCGCATCGGCCAGGCCACCACACGAGTTCGCGTCTGCTCGCCGGTCATCACGTCGACCCCGATCCTGGCCACGCTGGCCGAGGTGATCGACGACGAGCGATGCGACGTACGTGTCGTGGTCGACGGGCCGATGATGCAGCGGGCCATCGACCAATGGCGCCGCGACGGTCGAGCATCGTGGAAGGTGCCGCTGTTCGAACGCATGGAGCGAGCCGGTGTCGTGCAACGCAAGCCTTCGAGTCCGTTCGGCGCTGCGGGGGTCCGCGATTACATGCACGCCAAGGTTTTGGTGGCTGACGACTTCACATTGCTCGGCTCGTACAACTGCTCGCACTCCGGTGAATCCAACGCGGAGAACGTCGTCGAGTTGCGCAGTGCCGCGTTTGCGGCGCAGTGCGCAACGTTCGTCGACGATGTGTTCTCGCGCTACCGGTGAGCGGGTGGATCCGCCGAGATGCGCGCGGCGACGTGCGGGCCGGACATGAGCTGACCAGTGGCCCCGCTGGCGCCACGTAGCCCGGGATTGGGCTGAAGTACATCAGATGGAAGAGTTCGGGGTTTTCGCGCGACAAGCCCGGCCGATTCCCCCTCGGTCATGGCCATGGCGAACCCGGCGCTCAGCGGAGGCCGCTCACTTGATGCCGTAAAGCGCCGCTGCGTTGTCGAAGAGCACCTTGCGCAACGTGGGTTCGGGCAGGCTGCCGAGCGTCTCGTCGATGTACTGCTGGGGCACGGTGCCGGGCGAGCGAGGCCCGGGGTGCTGGCATGTGGGGTGCGGGTAGTCGGTCTCGTACAAGATGTTGTCCGGGTACAACTCGATTGCGGGCAGCGCGCTGGCGCGCTCGAACCAGAACGAACCGTAGATCTGACGACGGAAGTACTCCGAGGGGAGAAGCTCGTACTCGGGGTGTTCGTTGGCGATGTCGCCGCCGCGCCACTGCCAGTCGAAAGTTTCGAGCACGCCGGGAATCCAACCGACGCCGCTCTCGACGGACACGAACTTGAGCTTCGGGAAGCGATGGCAGATGCCTGAGAAGATGAGATCGGCCACGCATCGCATGTTGTCGACCATGATGAGCGACGACACCTTGGCGAAGTTGGCTTGGAAGCCCATGCCAGCTGGGTCGGCCATGAGCACACCGATGTCGCCCCCACCGATGTGGAAGCTGATCGGCACACCTGCATCCTGCGCAGCCGCCCAGATGGGGTCCCAGTGACGCGAGCCGAGCGGGGGTTCACCGTGGCTGTCGGGTTGATTACAGAAGTTCACCGCACGGTGACCGTTCGTGATGCAGCGCTCGATCTCGCTGACGGCGAGGTCGACATCCCAGAACGGGGTCGACATCACCGGGATGAGCCGGTTCGGGTCGGCGCTGGCGAAATCGACGAGGAAGTCGTTGAACGCCTGGACGCATGCCGTGACGAATTCGGGTGAGCCCATCTTGCGGAACTGCTGGCCGCCGAACCCACCCACGTTGGAGTACAACACCTGCGACTGCACGCCGAGCTCGTCCATGAGCGCGAGACGCGCGTGGGAGTCGTACATGGCCGGCGCGATCTCGTCGTAGGTACGGGGCCCGTTCGGAACCACCCCGTCGAAGCCGGCCATGGACCCGGGCCCGGGACTACCGATGCGGTTGCCGCTCACGAACCACGCGTCGACCCCATCGACGCGTTCGATGTGCGGCACGGCGTCGCCCCAGGTGGCCTTCGACATGCGCGCGGTCCAGACATCGGGCGGTTCGGTGATGTGGGTGTCGACATCGATGATGCGGCGGCTCGCGTGCGGGTCGGCAGCGGCTTCCACGGTGGGCGTTTCCAGGGTGCTCATGGTGTGCTCCTGAGGTTCATCCGGGGGCGGTCGGCCGTTGTGACGATGTTACACGGCACCCCTGTTCATCTCGTCGCCGCAACGCCCCCCGACCAGCGGGGCCCGGGAGCGAACTGCAGGTCGGGCAACCCCGACGGGTCGGCCGCACCACGCTCGTCATGGTCGGAGCGCAGTCAGACGGTGCTCGTCGATTCGCGGAGGTCGATCACCGCGGGAGCATCGGCTCGGCTGCGCCCCCGGGTGTGTTGAGCCGATGGTCCCAGTCGGGGCGCCACGGCATCGCGGCGCGCCCGGTGCGGTCTACGACGTTGACCGCGAGCACCTGGTGCACCTGGAGGCGATTGGTGTCGAAGAGCGCGGCCGAGCCGGCCATGTACAACTTCCACACCCGGGCGCGACCCTCGCCGACCATGGCCGCTGCGCTGGCCCAGTCCGCGTCGAGGTTCGCTCCCCAAAAGCGGAGCGTGCGCGCGTAGTGCTCGCGCAGGGTCTCGATGTGGCGCACCTCGAAGCCCGTCGCCTGCATGGAGTGTGCGAGGTTGCCGATCTCGTGCAGCTCGCCATCGGGAAAAACGTACCGCTGCACGAACCCACGTGGGTTCAGGTCGGTGCGCTCGCGTCCGAAGCGACGGTTCCCGGGCGGCCAGCCGATCTGGTGGTTGAGCAGGCGGCCCTCGGGCCGTAGGAGCGACTTGAGACCGCGAAAGTAGACCTCGAGCTGACTCAGGCCGACGTGCTCGAACATCCCGATCGAGCTGATCGCGTCGAATGGGCCGTCGGCAATGTCACGATAGTCCTGCAGCCGTATCTCGACCGCGTGCTCGAGTCCCGCGGCGGCGACGGCACTACGGGCGTGTTCGTACTGGGCGCTCGAGATCGTGACCCCCACGGCGCGAACGCCGTGGTACTTGGCCGCGTGGATCACCATGCCACCCCACCCGCAGCCGACATCGAGCAGGCGCATCCCTGGCGCCAGCCCCAGTTTGCGGCACACCAGTTCGTACTTGTTCTGCTGTGCCTGCTCGAGCGTGTCGTCGTCGCTCGAGAACGCCGCGCAGGAGTAGGTCATCGATGGGCCGAGCACCAGTCGGTAGAACTCGTTGGACACGTCGTAGTGGTGGCTTATCGATGCTGCGTCGCGGCTCTTCGTGTGGCGGCGAAAGGACATGCGTCCGCCGGTACGGATCTCCTCAGGCGGTGGTGGCGGCGGGTTGCGCAAGACGTCGAGACCGACCGCACGCACCATGGCAAGCGCGGGACGAACCGGCAACCCGGCGTTCTCGATTCGCTCCTGCAGGTCGATCGCCAGGCCGATGTCGCCCTCGACATCAATCGCCCCCGAAACGTACGCGCGCGCCAGGCCCAGTTCTCCCGGCGCCCGAAGCATGTGGGCGAAGGCATCCGTCGATCGGACAGTGACCCGCATCGCCGCATCGACGGGCCCCAGTGACGACCCGTCGGGGAAGAGGATGCAGATCGGGGGATCGTCGCCCAGCACGACACGGGCGAGGTCACGAGCCGCGCGAATAGCCTTCGCAGGGCGGATCCGTTGTGCGTGACGGGTTGCAAAATTGGACACGCCGTCACCCCTAGGCACGTAAGAACTTTTTGAATCGTCGCACGTTGCAGGGTTGGCGCGCCACCGAGATGGCCGAATCAGGATCGCAGCAGACGAGCGATCGCCTTGGTGGCCTCGCCGACCATGTCGTCGAGGTGGTTAGGGTCGTTCGTGGCGGCGTTCACGACGCAGTGTTTGACGTGCTGCTCGACGAGTCCGACCGCGACGCCCTGGAGCGCTTTGGTGACCGCACTGATCTGGGTGAGCACGTCGATGCAGTAGGTGTCCTCGTCGATCATGCGCTGCAAGCCGCGCACCTGGCCTTCGATGCGCCGCAGTCGTTTGATATAGGCGGCCTTGTCGGGCGCGTAGCCACGCCCGTCTGGGTTCGCGTTCATATCTTCCATGAACTCCACTATACCCCGGTAGGGTATATGCCCAGGAGTCTGCGCCATGAACATCACCCGATCGAACTTCACCGTGCTCGGCATGACCTGCGGCGACCGCGACGCACCAGTCACGCGTTTCGACGAACTACACGAGCGCCAGCTGCACTTCATTGTGCTCTCGCGCGACCTTGTCAGGTTCCACCATCGGCACCCGGCCATGGGTGCCACCGGGCATTGGACCGTCGATCTCCCCCCGCTGCCGACGGGATCCACACCTACGAACCCGGGGGGTCATTGACATGGCTGCGTCGCCGACCATTCCCACGCCGGCCGCCGGCACGAGCAACGAGATCCAGCTCGACATCGGAGGGATGACGTGCGCCTCGTGTGCGGCCAGCATCGAGAAGAAGCTGAACCGCATGGACGGTGTGGTCGCCACGGTGAACTACGCGACGGAGAAGGCCAAAGTCAGCTACACCGGCGCGGTCACCCCCGCCGATCTGATCGCGCAGGTCGAGGCAACCGGCTACATCGCCCGCGTTCCCCAGCTCCGGGCACCCGGAGCCGGCGGGGGTAACGCGCCCGCCGTGGTCGAGGACCCCACGCCCATCCTCCTCCGACGATTGATTCTCTCTGCGGCCCTCGCGGTGCCGGTGATCGCACTTGCCATGATCCCTTCGCTTCAGTTCGACCGGTGGCAATGGCTGTCACTCACCCTGACCACACCCGTGATCACCTGGGGTGCGTGGCCGTTCCATCGGGCAGCGTGGGCGAACCTTCGCCATGCGGCAGCGACCATGGACACGTTGATCTCGATCGGCACGCTGGCCGCGTTCGGGTGGAGCCTCTACGCGCTGTTCATCGGGCACGCCGGTGCGCTGTCGATGCGGCACGGCTTCTCGATCCGCCCCGAGCGAGGGATGGGTTCTTCACAGATCTACTTCGAGGTCGCAGCCGGGGTCACGGTGTTCATCCTCGCGGGCCGTTACTTCGAAGCACGCGCCAAACGTCGGGCGGGCGCGGCACTCGAGGCGCTGCTCGAGCTCGGCGCGAAAGACGTGGCCGTGCTGCGCAATGACCTGGAGGCACGCATTCCCGTCGACCAGCTGGTAGTCGGCGATCGGTTCGTGGTGCGGCCAGGCGAGAAGATCGCCACCGACGGCATCATCGAACAAGGAAGGTCCGCCGTCGACGCGTCGCTGCTGACTGGTGAGCCCGTGCCGGTCGACGTTTCGCCCGGCGACCGCGTCACCGGCGCAACAATCAACACCAGCGGCCGGATCGTCGTCCGAGCCACCCGAGTCGGAGCGGACACCGCGCTGGCCCAGATCGGCCGCATGGTCGAGGACGCGCAGAACGGCAAGGCCGACGTACAGCGCCTGGCCGATCGGGTCTCGGCGATCTTCGTGCCAGTCGTGATCGCGCTGGCCTTCGCGACGCTCGGCTTCTGGCTCACCACAGCCACCCAGGACCGCGCCGCCACCGCGTTCACGGCCGCGGTTGCCGTGCTGATCATCGCCTGCCCCTGCGCGCTGGGGTTGGCCACGCCCACCGCGCTGATGGTCGGCACCGGACGGGGCGCGCAGCTGGGAATCCTGATCAAAGGGCCCGAGATCCTCGAATCGACGCGCCAGGTCGACACCATCGTGCTCGACAAGACCGGCACCGTCACCACGGGCGCGATGGCGCTCGTCGAGGTGGTCACGACCGACACCACCACCGAGGCCGAAGCGCTGTTCCTTGCGGCATCGCTCGAGAGCGCTTCCGAACACCCCATCGCACGCGCGATCGCCGCCGGAGCGGTCGCGCAGGGCATCGAGCTGGTCGACCCCGAGGCGTTCACCAACACCGAAGGCCTCGGCGTGCAGGGCGTGATCGACGGTCACATCGTCGTCGCCGGTCGCGAGCGCTTCCTCACCGAATGGTCCTTGCACCTCGACAACCGACTCTCGGCCGCGCGTGATGTGGCGGAAGCAGCGGGTCGCACGGCCATCTTCGTCGGCTGGGACGGCCTGGCGCGCGCGGTGATCAGCGTGGCCGACACCGTCAAGCCGACATCCGCCGACGCCATCGCAGAGCTGCGGCGGCTCGGGCTTCGACCGATCCTGCTCACTGGGGACAACGAACGGGCGGCGCGCGCCATCGCCGCGCAGGTGGGCATCGACGAGGTCATCGCCGAGGTGTTACCCGCGGGCAAGGTCGACGAGATCCGCCGGCTGCAGGCCGAAGGTTCCGCGGTGGCCATGGCCGGCGACGGGGTGAACGACGCGGCGGCGCTGGCGCAAGCCGACCTCGGATTGGCCATGGGCACGGGGAGCGACGCGGCGATCGAGGCGAGCGACATCACCCTCGTTCGCGGCGATCTTCTTGCGGCCGTCGACGCCGTGCGGCTCTCTCGGGCCACGCTGCGGACCATCAAGGCCAACCTTTTCTGGGCCTTCGCCTACAACATCGCGGCGCTTCCCCTCGCCGCCGCCGGGCTCCTCAATCCAATGCTCGCCGGACTAGCGATGGCATTGTCGAGCGTGTTCGTCGTGTCGAACAGCTTGCGACTTCGTCGCTTCCGCGCCACGAGCGCGTGATCAGACGAACGCCGGGCGCTCACCGATGTGTCCGGCGGCGCGCAGTTCGTGGATCTCGGCGGCACGGAGACCCAGCACCTCCCCCAGCACTTGGTCGTTGTGCTGACCGAAGGTGGGGGGCGGGCCCGAGTGCAGCGCTGCGCCGAACGCCGAGAACTGCATCGGGTAGCCGGGGTACTCGCAGGAGCCGTGTATGGGGTGATCCATGCGTTGCAGGAATCCGCGGTGACGCATCTGCGGATTCTCGAGCAAGGTGCGCGGGCTCACGACTGCCGACGCGGGGATACCCGCACCGAGCAGTGCCGATTCGGCGGCAGCCGGGCTGCGAGTGGTCATCCACGAGGCCATGACCACGTCGATCGAGTCGTGGTTCGCGCGACGCTCGGCGACGTCCCAGGCGGGATCGAGGTCGGGGTGCGTGAGCAGCGCGCACATCGCCCGCCACTGAGAATCGGTCGCGACGGCAACTGCGACGAACCGGTCGTCGATGCTCGTGGGATACAGACCCTGCGGCGCGGCAAACGGCCCACGGTTCTCGTCGGTGTGCAACAACGCGCCGTTCGCGCTCCACTCGATCACCTGCTCGGCCGCGATGTTGAAGGCCGATTCCACGAGGGCCACCTCGACGAGGCACCCGACGTTCGTGTGCTCGCGATCCTCGAGCGCACTGACGAGCGCAACGAGCGCGTGCAGCGAGCCCAGCGGATCGCACGCGCCGCGCGGCACGACGGGAATGTCGCGGTAGCCGGTGGTCCACGCAAGCCCGGTGGTCTGCTCGACGGTCATTGCCCATCCGGTGCGGTCGCGCCACGGTCCGTCGAGCCCGAACGCCGGCATGCGCAACATGACGGCCCGCTCGTTCAACGCGTGCACCTGCGCCCATCCGAGACCGTGCTGGTCGAACACTCGGGGCGCCATGTTCTCGACGATCACGTCGGCCCACTGGACCAAGCGGCGCACCAACGACCGACCCGGCTCGCGGTCGAGATCGAGCGTGACGGCGCGCTTCGACGAGTTGGTGCCGCTCGTGACGCCCGACCACTCCCATGCGCCCTCGCCGAAGAAGGGCGTACCGCCGAAGCGCATCATGTCGGGGCGATGCATCGATTCGATCTTGATCACGTCGGCGCCGAGGGCCCCCAGGTACGAGCTTGCGAACGGCCCGGCCCAGAACGCCGAGATGTCGAGCACCTTGAGGCCTTCGAACGGCTTCGTCGTCCCCGGAGCGCGAGGCGTGGCCGGTACGCGTGGTTCCCACACCGCGGCGGCGTCGTGCTCGCCTAATTCCGGCGCCGGCGTGAACGGCCGGTTCTCGCGACCATGCAAGAGGTAGGGCACCCGGGGCTGGCGGAACCCGTGCGGCGACGTCACGAACACGCCTCGCTCGCGGAAGTGGTCCATCTCGAGCACCGAACGACCGTTGCCCACCGGTGTGGCCGGCACGCGGAACAATGCCGCCAGTTCGCAGATCTCCTCGACGGTGCGTACCGAGGTGAACGCATGGACGACCTGCGCGATCTCGAGCCGGTAGGGCATGCGGGCCAGGTTGTTCGTGAAGCGGGGATCGTCACCCATCTCTGGTCGTTCGACGAGGGAGCAGAAGTCCTTCCACTGCTGGCCAGTCTGGGTGCAGAACCCCACCCACCCATCGAGGGCGGGTTCGATCGACGGGACCTCGATCGTGCGACCCAGATCGGCATCGGGGGCCCACTGCGCCATCAACGCCGCGTACGGCGAGTTCATGGTGGTGTGCAACGCCTCGAACATCGACACGTCGACGTGTTGGCCGATGCCGGTGCGCTGCGCGTGCAGCCACGCGGTGACCGCACCCATGGCACCGAACGTGGCCACGTTCCACTCGCCGTGGCGACCGCCGACCGACAGCGGCGCTCGCTCGGGCAGACCACGGGTGAACGTGGTGCCACACGCCGCCTGCACGGTGAACTCGGTGGCCGGACGGTCGCGCCACGGTCCGCTCGCGCCCCATGGCGTGATGGACACGATCACCAGGCGGTCGTTCCCAACGCGGGAACGGTCGACATCGATCGGCTCGGTCGTGACCACCACGTCGGCATCGCTGATCCATCGCTCGGCCACGGCGCGGTCACCGACGACGCTCCGCTTCGACGTGTGCAGATACTGGAACAGCGGCGCATCGCCCTGGGCGAGCGGCCGGCCCGACGCAGACCAACGGCGCAGCGGATCACCCGCCGTCGATTCGATCTTGACGACATCGGCCCCCGCGTCAGCGAGGATCTTCGTGCAATAGCCTCCGGCGATCTCGCTCGACAGATCGACGACCCGCATGGCCGACAACGGCCACGGGCCAGGCGCGCTGGCCATGGAAGATCAGCGACGGTCGCCGAGGAGGTCGGGGTCGGCGTTGAGTTCTTGACGCACCATGGCTTCCCAGAACCCCTTGAACGACGTGCCGTCGGACTGCTTCATGCGGTCGACGTAGCCCTGCGGCAAGCACGAGTTGAGCGTGCCGCCCGCTGCACGCACGTGCCAGGTGTGGCGGCACCGTTGTTCGAGCGCCACGGCACGTTGGTGCACCGCACGGATGGACGCGCCGAGCACGAAGACGCCGTGCCCCGCGAGCAGCGCAAGCTCGGAATCACCCATCTTCTCGATGGCCCGGCGGGCGCCCGCTGGATCGTTGACCGGACCGTCATACTCATCGACGAGCACGAGCTCGCCCCCGCCGAGGGAGCTGGATTGATCCATGGCCGGTGGCACCTCGCACATGTCGGCCCACACCGTGCCGTACAGCGGGTGGTTGTGCATGGCCACTTCGACGCCGGGGCGCATCTTGTGCAGCTCGAGGTGCAACGGAATGCCCGGCGGGACCGGCCAATCGCCTTCGACGACGTTGCCGTCGAGATCGATGCGGATGATGTCCTGCGGGCGGATCTCGTTCCACAGCAGCATCCACGGATTGCACAGCAAGGTGCCGTCGTGCAGGTTCACGGTGATGTGGCCCGCGAGATGGTCGTTGTAGCCCTCGCGCCAAAGCGTGCGCGCCAGCAGCACGATTTCCTCGCGGGGTGAGAGGTCGGGGATGAGCTTCTCGGAAGTCGGTACGAAGGCCATGGGGGAAACGCTACCCCACAGCAACACGGCCCATCTCCCGACGCTCGGGCAGGTAGTCAGCCACGGCGAAGTGCTGCGTGCAACGCTCGTCCCACAGCGCAACGTCGCCCTCGCGCCACGAATGGCGCACGTGGATGTTCGGGTCGGTGGCGCGATCGGTGAGGAAGCCAAGAATGGCCCGGCTCTCGTCGCCGTGCAGGCCCACGATCGAGTCGGTGAACTCCCGATTGACGTTCAAGTAGCGCCGCCCGCTCACGGGGTGCGTCGCCACAACCGGGTGCACGGCGCCGGGGAACGACTCGCGCGCGCGGGCAACTGCCTCGGTGCCGGCCTTGGAGATGAACGACGCGGCCGCGCCCATCGTGTGCGTGGCCGACAAGGCGGCGAGGGCCTGTTGCATTGCCGGCGACAGCGACTCGTAGGCCGCGTACATGCTCGACCAGATGGTGTCACCACCGCGCGAGGGGATGTCGATAGCCCGCAAGGTGCCGTAGATGGGCGGGGTGAAGTCCCAGCTGACGTCGGTATGCCACTTGTCTTGGTAGGGCGGATGCTCGACGTCGTCGACGATGCGCTCACAGCGAACCGGGCGGCCGCTTCCTCGCCCCAGCGGATGCACGTAGGGCTCACCGAACTGCGACGCGAATGCCAGCTGCTGCTCGTCGTCGAGATGCTGATCAGGGAAGAACAACACGAGATGATCGACGAGCATCTCGCCGATGGCGTCGATCGTGGCGGCTGGCAAGGGGGCGCTGAGGTCGACGCCGCGCACGTCAGCCCCGAGGTGACCCGCCCGTGGCGTCGCCGTGAGCGCAAGGTTGGCGGTTTCCATGGCGCCATCATCGTCGATCGCCTCCCTTGATTCAATCGCCCTTTTGAAATACCTTCTTCGACGTGGCACTCACCGCATCGATCCGCTCCGAGAGCGAAGCGACCGACGAACGGCTCCTCGCGGTGGCCGAGCGCCTCTTCGCGGCGCACGGCATCGACGCCGTCTCGCTACGCAGCATCACCATCGAGGCCGAGGCCAACATCGCCGCAGTGCACTACCACTTCGGCACCAAGGTCGACCTCGTGCGCGCGCTCGTGCAGCGACGCGTCGACGAGGTGAACGCGCGCCGTCTCGTGCTGCTCCGCGCAGTCGAGCGGGCCGACTACGTCAGCGCCCGGGACATCGCAACGATCTGGATCAACCCGCTCGCACCGGTCGCGCTCGACCCGAACCGACGCCAGTACCTCGGCTTCGTGGTCGCGCTCAAGAGCGCGAGCCCCGAGATGCGAGCGATCGCCGGCGAGGTCTTCCGCCCACACTTCCCCCAGCTCGACGCAGCCTTGGCCCGCGCCCTACCCGACCTCGACACGCCGGTGCGGCGAATGCGCTTCACCCTCGCCGTCGACATGAGCATGCGCGCCCTCGCCGACCTCGAGCAACTTGCATCGCCGTGGCGCAGTCAGCGGCTGCCCGTGAGCGAAGCGTCGCTCGTCGACGCCACCATCGACGCCTTCACCGGCCTACTTCTCGGGAGCTCCGCATGACTACCACCGAATCGCGTCCGCGCCTCGAGGTACGCCGCCTGGCCGGTGCGCTCGGCGCCGAGGTTCGCGGCGCCGACCTCACGGCGCCGCTCACACCGAACAATCGGGGCGAGATCGAGGCGCTCCTGCTTGAACACCTCGTGTTGTTCTTCCCCGACCAGAACCTGACCCCCGTGCAGCACCGCGACTTCGCCTCGCAGTGGGGCGAAATGGAGGTCCATCCGTACCTCCCGAAGGTCGACGGGTTCCCCGAGATCGTCGAACTGTCGTCGTCGCGCGGCATGGTCGCCGACGACTGGCACACCGATGTGACGTTCTCCGCACGTCCGCCCATCATGTCCATCCTCAACCACGTCGAAACTCCCGCCGTGGGCGGCGACACCATGTGGACCAACCAGTACGCGGTGTACGAGTCACTCTCCGCCCCGATACGCGACCTGCTCGACGGGCTCACCTGCATCCACACTGCACGTACCTATAGCGACCCCGCGACTCGCGCCGAGCATCCTGCAGTGCGCCTCCACCCACGCACCGGTCGCAAGTGCCTCTACGTCAACGGGCAGTTCACCGAGCGCTTCGTGCAGCTCTCCCACGACGAGAGCAGGAACCTGCTCGACTTCCTCCGGTCATATGCCACCCACCCGCGATTCGCGGTGCGCTATGCCTGGACGAAGGGCACGGTCGCCATATGGGACAACCGTTGCACGCAGCACTCGGTGCTGAACGACTTCGAAGGCTTGCGGGTCATACAGCGCGTCACCATCCTCGGTGACCTTCCCGAAGGCGCGCCACCGCGATGGGAGCGCTATCCGTTTCCGTCGCAGATGTCGTCGGCCAATGCCCGCGAACGCCTCGAGGCCTGAAAGCTGAAGGCTGACCGGCGCCTATTGCACCAAGCGGGTGCGCAGCGCCCGCAACGTCGACGGTGTCGCACCCGCGCCCAGCAGGTAGCGCTCGGCGCCGCCGTGGCGACGTTCGAGCACCTCGAGCACCTTGGCCATCCATCGGGGCTCCGCGCCCATGAGCCGGCGGCGTTGATGATCGTCGGGAGCGACCGCGGTCAGCGGCGCACCCACCGATGCACGATTGGCGACGTACCACGCCACCAAGCAATCCATCGCGGCATGGCTCTTCGCGTAGTCGGCCACCACGACATCGTGAGGAACGCCCACCGAGCGGAGCAGCAGCGCGGCGAGCACCCCCGTGCGGTCCTTCCCAGCGGTGCAGTGGAACACCACTGGCCCCGGCGAGCCGACCACGGCATTCACCGCCTCGACGATGCGCCCACTGCTGTCGTTGATCATCTGGAGATACGACACGACGAGCGGCTCGTCGTGCGCGATTTCGCCGATGCCCGACACGTCGTCGAGTAATGGCACGTGGCGGTACTCGATGCTCGGGTGTCGCGGGTCGAACGAACCGTCGCTCACCCGTTCGTGCGCGGTGCGCAGATCGACCACACGCTTCACCCCGAGCGACTCGAGCTGCGCGACGTCGGCCGGGGTGCAGCGCTGTACGCCATCGGCGCGGTAGATGACGCCACGCCGAGTGAACCGGCCGGTCTCGGTCTCGTGCCCACCGAGGTCCCGGAAGTTCACGAGCGCATCGAAGCGGCGCCGCTCGCGATAGCCGGAGCTGTGGATGAGACGGGGTGAGGAACTCACGGGAACGCTCGTCATGTCGCGAACGTACGGGTACCCGGTGAACGGTCGGCTGCGTTCCTTCGACGTGAAGATAGCCCTTTGGTGAACTCCACATGGCCTGACCTGGGAAAACGCGATGTTCTCCTGCGTTTAACCTGTCGTTCACCTCGACGTCCCGGCCACGACACCCATCCTCCTTACCGTTCTCCACGTACCCACAGGACGCCCAAGGAGGGCCCTCCCTTGCTTTCAACCAAACGCCGATCCGCCGGTCTGCTCGCCGCCACGCTAAGCCTCGCCTTGTTCGCGGGGGCGTGCGGTGACGACGGTGACACCACCGCTACCACGCCGGCTGCGACCGGCTCCACCGCTTCCAGTTCGACTGGTTCAGTCGCCAGCACGACCACCGTCGCCAAGGTCGACGTCACCGGGACGCTCGCGGCATCCGGCGCCACGTTCCCGAAGGCCTTCTACGAAGTGGCCATCGAGGCGTTCAAGAAGGCCCAGCCGAAGGCCGCCATCACCTACGCCGGTGGCGGCTCGGGCAAGGGCCGCACCGACCTGCAGAACCAGGTCGTCGATTTCGCCGGTTCCGACGGCCTCGTGAAAGAGGCTGACAAGGCGCTGTACAAGGGTGGGGCGTTCCTCTACTTCCCGACCGTCGTCGCTCCGATCACCGTGAGCTACAACCTCGACGGTGTCGACAAGCTGAACCTGTCGGCCGACACCATCGCCAAGATCTTCCAGCGTCAGATCAAAACGTGGGACGACGCAGCGATCGTTGCGGAGAACCCCGACGCCAAGGCGAAGCTCGCCGGCCCCATCACCGTTGCGCGCCGCTCCGACAGCTCGGGCACCACGGAGAACTTCACCATCTTCTTGAACAAGGCGGCGGGCCCCGCGCCCGGTACCGGCGTGTGGACCCTCAAGAGCGGTTCGACCGTCGAGTGGGCGGCCGACACCCAAGCCGGCAACGGCAACGCCGGCGTGGCCCAGATCGTCAAGGACACCAAGGGCGCCATTGGCTACGTGGACTACTCCGACGCCAAAGCGGTCGGCCTGAAGTACGCGAGCGTCAAGAACAAGGCGGGCAAGTTCGTGGCCCCGACCCTCGACGGAGCGTCAGCTGCAGCAGCGGGGGCGACGATCAAGGACGATTTGAGCTACGACCCGCTGTGGGCCGACGGCGACGCGGCCTACCCAATCGCGGCGCCGACCTGGATCTTGGTGTACGTCAACCAGACCGACAAGGTGAAGGGCGAGACCACGAAGTCCTTCCTGCGCTACATCCTTACCGACGGCCAGAAGGTCACGACATCGGTGGACTACGCACCGCTGCCGAAGGTGCTCGTCGACAAGGCGATCGCCCAGCTCGAACTGATCAAGATCCCGGCCTGACGGCCTTGCTCGCGACCCGGTGTGGTCCAGCGCCCGCTTCCGCGCTGGACCACACCGGCAACGCACCCGAACCCCTACGACCTCGGCGAGATCGATGAACGAGAACCTGAACTTCCACAGGCGAGGTGAGCTCGCTGATTCGGCATTCCGTTACGCGACTGTCGCGGCGGGCGGCATCGTGCTGATCACCCTCGGCGCGATCGCCATCACGATGACCAAGCGGGCCTGGCCCGCGTTCGACAAGATGGGTCTCGACTTCTTCACCACCAGCCGGTGGGCCCCGAACGACAACGTGTTCGGCGCAAAGGCGTTCATCTTCGGCACGCTCATGGCCGCCGCGATCGCTCTGGTCATCGCAGTGCCCGTGAGCATCGGCATCGCACTATTCACCACCCAGGTCGCGCCCACGAAGTGGCGCCGGCCCATCGTCTACCTGGTCGACCTCCTCGCCGTGGTGCCGTCGGTGGTGTTCGGTCTCTGGGGCGTGCTGGTCTTCGCGCCGAGTGCCACGGGTTTCTACAACACGCTCCATGACGTGCTCGGACCCATTCCGGGCCTCGGCAATCTCTTCGGCGAGGCCAGCAGCGGCCGCAACATCTTCACTGCGGGGCTCATCCTCTCGGTCATGATCACCCCGATCATCTCATCGCTCGCCCGTGAGGTCATCGACACCTGCCCGGAAAGCGACCGCGACGCGGCCTTCGCGCTGGGCGCCACACGCTGGGAGATGATCCGCGGTTCCGTGCTCCCCCACGCAAAGGGTGGCCTCGTGGGCGCGGTCATGCTCGGCCTCGGCCGGGCCATGGGCGAGACAATTGCAGTCGCGTTGGTCATTGGCTCCTCAGCCAACATCTCGGCCAACTTGTTCTCGTCGGGCGACGCGCTGCCGGCGGTCATCGCCAACCAGTGGGGTGAGGCCGAGGGCAATTATCGAGCCGCGCTCATCGGCCTCGCGGTCACGCTGTTCGCGATCACGATCCTCATCAATGTTGCGGCGAACACCATCGTCAGCCGCTCGATCGTCAAGACCCAGGGAGCCCGCTGATGGCCGCCGTCGCTGCCCCCGCCACTCGAGCGCGCGAGATCACCAGCTTCGCGGCGACGCGTGACCGCCGGGCGTTCGTCAGCACCCTCATGACCAGCCTCATGGCGCTCTCGGTGCTCGTAATACTCGTGCCGTTGGGCGCCGTCCTCTACACCGTGATCTCCAAGGGTGCCTCGGTGCTCAGCATCGACTTCCTCACCAAGGACATCCCTGTCGTCAGCCGGTCCGTCGGGCCCGGCATGGGCCCGGCCATCTTCGGCACGCTGCTCATCACGGCGATCGCGTCGGTCATGGCCCTGCCCGTCGGGATCCTCG
>WLNW01000033.1 GCA_009699605.1 Actinomycetota bacterium
GCACCACGGTGTTCGCGCAACGTCACGGCACCCAGCCAGATGTCACGCATCGCGCAACCTTCAGTTCGGCGGGCTCGCCAGCCAGCGAACAACGTATGGCCCGCCGGTTCGAGCGCGTCGATGGCTCGGCGCAGCAGGGCACTCGTGGTCGCTGGGTCGAAGCCCGAGGTCTCGCGCGACGCGAGGAAACGGTCGATTGCGTCGAGCCGGCATTCGATGAGGGTGTCAGGGTCGGTCTTGGACCAGGTGGATCTCGTGCCGTCGACCACTCCGCTCGGATGAAGTACCGCAAGCAGTGCGACCGCAGCTTCGCCGGACACCGGGCCGAGACACGCCAGGCGCCCACCGAAGTACCACTCCATCTGGGTCAGGTCCGCACAGCCGCGACGGTGCCCGTAGGCCGCGAACCCGAGTTGCGCGACCGGTTCGACGTGTCGATGGAACCGGCGCTCGGCCGCGTGCGCGTCGTCTTCCATGTTCCTCCTTCTTGGCGTGGTCTGTGCGGTTATCAGCGTGAATGATAGAGATGATGATCGGTCGATTCGAGGGCGAACGGGGGAAGCCATGGCAGAGCTGTCGGGGAAGGTGGCGATCATCACGGGATCGGCCTCGGGCGTGGGCGAGGCCACCGCGTTATTGATGGCGTCTCGCGGAGCCGCGGTGGTGGTAGCCGACATCAACGTGCGTGGCGCACGTGACACGGTCGGGGCGATCGAAGCGCTCGGCGGGCGGGCGACCGCCTGCGAGGTAGACGTGTGTGACGAGCGTGCCGTGCAGGGGATGATCGACCTCGCGATGTCGACGTACGGCCGCCTCGACATCTTGCACAACAACGCGGCCGCACTCGGCGACGACGTGCTCGGCCGGGATCTCGACCTGGTCACGATGACCGTCGAGCTGTGGGATCGCACGATGGCCGTCTCGCTGCGCGGCGTCATGCTCGGATGCAAGTACGCACTTCCGCCGATGCTCGCGCAGGGACAAGGCGTGATCCTGAACACCACCTCGGTCGCGGGCCAGACCGGTGACGTGAAGCGGGCGGCATACGGTTCCGCGAAGGCGGGCGTCGATACGCTCACCAAGTACGTCGCCACGATGTACGGCAAGCAGGGCATCCGTTGCAATGCGATCGCTCCCGGGCTGATCCTGAGTCCGCCGGCCATTGCGAATCTCACACCCGAGATGCTCGATGCCGCGTTTCGGAACCGACTGCTGTCGCGGGCCGGTACGCCGGGTGACGTCGCGGCCCTCGCCGCGTTCCTGGCGAGCGACGAGGCCGGTTTCATCACCGGTCAAACGTTCAACGTCGACGGCGGCGTGCTCGCTCACCATCCTGCGTACTCACAGAACGTGGTGATCGGATGAGCGCCGACCGGGATCGCGTCTCAGCGCTCGTCGACGAACTCTTGGACACGCACGATCCGTCGACGACGACCCCGGCCGAATTCTGGGGCGCGCAGTTCGATCTCGGTCTCGCGTGGGTGCAGTTCCCCGTCGGCTTCGGTGGGCTCGGCGTGGCACCCGCCCTGCAAGAGGTCGTGGCCGAACGCCTCGATGCAGCAAGTGTGCCGAGAAACGACCTCATCAACTTCGTCGGGTTGGGGACAGCAGCCCCGGCCATCGTCGGGTTCGGGTCCGACGAGCACAAGCGTCGCTACTTGCGCCCGCTGTTCACGTGCGACGAGGTCTGGTGCCAGCTCTTCAGCGAACCGAACGCCGGATCAGATCTCGGGAACCTCGGAACCAGCGCGGTCCGCGACGGCGACGAGTGGGTGGTCAACGGTCATAAGGTGTGGACGACGCTGGCCCATGTGTCGAGCTACGGAATCCTTGTGGCCCGCACCCACCCGGAGCTTCCGAAGCATCGTGGTTTGACGTTCTTCCTCGTCGACATGCGAACGCCTGGGGTAGAGGTCCGTCCACTGCGCCAGATCAGCGGTGAGGCCGAGTTCAACGAGGTGCTGTTCACCGATGCCCGCATTCCCGATTCGATGCGCGTCGGCGAACCCGGCGAAGGATGGCGTGTCACCATCGGTGCGTTGATGCACGAGCGCAGTCACAACGCCGATCTGGCGAAGCGCCCGCGAGGCATGGGGCCGGTTGCACACGCGGTGAGACTCTGGCAGGACATGGGGATGACCGATCCGGCCCGTCGTGACGAGTTGATGCGCATCTGGATCGAGGCCGAGGTGATCCGGCTCACGTCGATCCGCGCTGAGCAACTGCGCAAGAGCGGCACGCCGGGGCCCGAAGGGTCTACCGGGAAGCTCGCGACAGGCATCTTGCCTCAACGGGTCTTCGAGTTCTGCATGAGCTTGCTCGGCCCGGCGGGCATGGTGATCTCCGACTACGAGATGCGACAACCCGACCGCATGTTCGAGGGAAACATGGGTGACGGCACCGAGAACATCGAGATCGTCAAGGCCTTTCTGAACAGTCGGTCGGCGACCATCGGCGGCGGCACGACCGAGATCCAGAAGAACACGATGGCCGAGCGCGTCCTGGGGCTGCCCAAAGAGCTGCGGCCCGATCGCGACGTGCCCTGGTCATCCGACTCGGCGCCCGTGCGATGACCCTGTCCTACGTCCAAGCCATATCGGGTGAGGCGCTGCTCGACTCCACGGTCGGGGACATCTTGCAGCAGGCCGCGCGCTGCTCGCCCGACCACACTGCGCTGGTCTTCGCCACGGCGCACGATGGTGTTGTCGGCCGTTGGACCTACGCCGAGTTCCAGGCCGAGGCCGAAGCTGCGGCACGGGCGCTGAGGGCGCGCTTCGAGCCGGGGGAGCGCGTCGCCATCTGGGCGTCGAATCGCCCCGAGTGGCTTTTCGTCCAGTTCGGTGCGGCCCTTGCCGGCCTGGTGCTCGTCACCTTGAACCCGGCGTACCGCTTGTTCGAAGCGGGGCCTGTCCTCCGTCGAGCGCGACTAGCGGGCATCGTGGTTGCTCGTGAGTCGCGTGGCAACCCGTTGCGCGAGATGGTCGACGCACTCCTGCCGGATCTGCCCGGGCTTCGTGAGGTAATCGATCTCGACGACTGGGCCGGGTTTGTCGCGTCGGCGCCCGCTTCGGTGACGCTGCCGATGGTCGCGCCGGCCGACCCGGTACAGATCCAGTTCACCTCGGGCACCACGGGTACGCCGAAGGGTGCCGTGCTCACCCATCGCGGGATGTCGAACGTGCCACGCATCGCGATGGAGCACTTCGAGCTCGGTCTCGCGCCGGTCTGGATCAATGCGATGCCGATGTTTCACGTCGGTGGATGCGGGTTGTCCACCATCGGGCCGATGGCCTCGCTCGGAACGCAAGTGCTCTTAGATCGCTTCGACCCGGCACTGGTCCTGCAGCTGGTCGAGTCGGAAGGCGCGACGTTCCTCGGGGGTGTCCCCACCATGCTCATCGGGCTGCTCGAGCATCCCGATTTCGCGACGCGCGACCTCTCCTCCCTGAAGGTGGTGCTCTCGGGCGGTGCGGCCGTGGCGCCGGATCTCGTCGAGCACATCGAGCGCGAGCTGGGGGTGCGGTTTCTTGTGGCGTTCGGCCAGACCGAGGCCCACGGCCACGTCTGCCAGACGCGACCCGACGATTCGCCCGAGGACAAGGCCAGGACCATCGGTCGGCCACTGCCGTTCATGGAGTTCCGCGTGGCCGATCCGGCCACCGGAGTCACGGTCGAGCGTGAAGTGGTCGGTGAGTTGTGTGCTCGACACGGTGCGCTGATGATCGGCTACTTCGACGACGTCGAAGCAACGAGCGGAGCGATCGATGAAGACGGCTGGTTGCACACCGGCGACCTCGGCACGATGGACGAGCGTGGCTACGTCCACTTCACCGGTCGGCTGAAGGAGGTGATCGTGCGTGGCGGTGAGAACATCCATCCGCGCGAGATCGAGGATGTGCTGTTCATGCACCCCGATGTCGCGGAAGTCGCGGTCGTGGGCGTACCCGACGAGCGATGGGGTGAACAGGTCGCCGCGTTTGTCCGACTCAACTCGCGGTCTGATACTTCGCCCGACGAGTTGCGACTGCACGTTCGGTCGATGCTCGCACCGCAAAAGGTGCCGGACTCGATCATCTTCGTCGACTCGCTCCCGTTGAACGCGTCGGGCAAGGTCCAGAAATTCGTGCTGCTCGATCAGTGGGCAGGGGAGCGTTGAGGATGGCCGGCAAACGATTCTGGGATCGTGCACAGCAGAACCCCACGCGAATCGCGCTCATCGATCCAGCGGGCGAGGCGATTACCGCGGGAGCGCTGTTCGGTTCAGGCAATCAGGCCGTGCGTGTGGCGCGTGCGCGGGACGTGCGGGCCGGAGACACCGTCGCGGCGTTGCTCCCCAACTGTCGGGAGCTCATCGAGCTCTACCTCGCGGCTATGCAGGCAGGCTGGTATCTCGTACCGATCAACCATCATCTGACGGCGCCCGAGGTGGCACACATCGTCACCGATTCCGATGCTCGCCTGCTTGTCACCCACGAGTGGTTCCGGGACCTTGCGCGTGACGCGGTCGGCTTGCTCGCCGACGCGCCAGCCGTGCTCACCGTAGGTGATTGTGGCTTCGGCGATGACTGGCGCACTGCGCTCGACGCGCAAGATGATGACTTGCCCGACGACCGCACCTCGGGCGGGATCATGTACTACACGTCAGGCACGACCGGGCGCCCCAAGGGTGTTCGTCGACCACTCCCCACGAGCGGCCCCGACGAGAACGCCGGCATGTACTCCGAACTGCTGCGGCTGTGCGGCATCTCCTCCTCCGAGGACGACGTGCACCTGTGCACGTCACCGCTCTATCACACCGCGGTCTTGGCATTTGCCACTGATGCCCTACACGGAGGTCAGACCGTGGTGGTCATGGACCGCTGGGACGCGGCCGGTGCCCTCGAGCTCGTTGCTCGCCACGGCGTCACGAATACGCACGTGGTCCCGACACAGTTCCACCGGTTGCTTGCTCTCCCCGACGAGGTGCGCGAACTCGCCGATATCTCGTCGCTGCGCTACGTGCTGCACGGAGCGGCACCGTGCTCGGTCGACGTGAAGCGTCGCATGATCGCGTGGTGGGGCCCAGTGATCGTCGAGTATTACGGCACGACCGAAGGTGGCGGAACGGTGGTAACCGCCGCCGAGTGGCTCGAGCGCCCCGGCACCGTGGGGAGAACGTGGCCCGGCGCCGAGATCCGCATCCTCGACGACGACGGGTGTCGGGTCGGCAACGGCACGCCCGGCCTCGTCTACATCAAGCTCGGTTCCGAACCTTTCGAGTACCACGGTGACCCGGACAAGACGGCCGGGAACCGGCTCGGTGACTTCTTCACCGTCGGGGACATCGGCTACGTCGACGACGAGGGCTACCTGTTCCTCTGCGATCGGGTTGCCGACGTGATCATCGCCGGCGGCGTGAACATCTACCCGGCCGAGATCGAAGGCGTGCTCCTCGCTCACCCGGCAGTAGCCGACGTGGCGGTCGTCGGAGCGCTCGACGAGGCGCTCGGTGAGCGCGTCGTCGCGGTGGTTCTACCGATGCCGGAGCGCGCCGCTGATCCTTCGCTGATCGCCGACCTCCTGGCGCATTGCGCCGGTCACCTCGCCCGCTTCAAGACGCCGACCGAGGTTCGCCTTGTCGAGTCGCTGCCACGCGACCCGAACGGGAAGTTGCCTCGTCGGCTGGTGCGCGAACAAGTACGTGCTGCGACCGACCCGGCACCTGGCTGATTGTCTCTTTCGACAGCTGGCGTTATTCCGTCTCGGCTCGAATGCGGTCGACTCGGACGGCAGATGTACGGTGCAAAGCGTTTCCAGGCGCAACAAATCCGAAGAACCAAGGACAGACAATGGTGATCCAATCTCACGGCATGCCGCACCACGCGTCACGAGCCGAACTCGTTGCGTCCGTGCTTCGCGACCGCATCGTCGACGGTGCCCTGTCCGACGGTTCACAGCTCCCGAGGCTCGAGGATCTGGTGGTCGAGTTCGGGGTGAGCAAGCCCACGTTGCGCGAAGCACTCCGGATCCTCGAGGCCGAGGGCCTCATCACGGTTCGTCGTGGCAAGTTGGGCGGCGCTGTCGTGCACGCGCCGCGAGCACGGAACGCGGCGTACACGTTGGGCCTCATCCTTCGTACCGAGAATGTCGCTTTGGGTGACTTGGCGCTGGCGCTGCAACGTCTCGAGCCCGCGTGTGCGGCGTTGTGCGCCGAACGTCCCGATCGAGCGACCGAGGTGTTGCCGTTGCTCGACGCGGTTCACGCACAAGCCGTCGCTGCACTCGATAGCTCCGGGGACGAGTTCCTGGCCGTGTCCTCGCGCTTTCACACCCAGCTGGTCGCGAATTGCGGCAACGCCACCATGATCCTGGTGGCGGGCGCGCTCGAGTCGATATGGATGGCCCACGCCGAGGTGCTCGTCAGCGAGAAGGACGGCCGTCGCCCCACCATGGCCGAGCGCAGGCGAGCCGTTGCGTCGCACGCCGATATCATCGACAAGGTCCGCAGCGGCGACGCCGCGGGCGTCTACCGGTCGACTCATCAGCATCTCGAACGGTCGCAGATGTTCCCCTTGGGCAAGGAGGACATCCCGATTCGGCTCACCGGGCTGCACGGGTTCCCGGCGCCTCCTACGGGATGGACGGACGTCGCAACCGGGGCGTAGCCGTGGTCGGGTCGGTACGGACCGAACCCGTGGTCGTTGCGCCGTTCGGCGCTCGTGGACCCGGAAGATGCCGAGGACGCAAGCCGCATCCTCGCCGAAACAGATGCATCGCCCGGTGACGAATCCGCAGGGTCCTCATAACAGCAGCGAGCCACCCGTGTGCTCGGCGATCTACGCTGAGTGTGCCCGAACGACCGGAGGGGGATCGCCGTGGTTGCTGTGCCCGAACTGCTCGCGGACTACGTCGACCGCATAAGCGATGTCGACTCGCACGAGATGATGCCCGCTGAGCTCTGGGTCGAGGCTTTCGGCGACGCGGCCGCTCCGTTGGCCCAACGATTCATCGACGGCCGCGACCCGGCCGACCCCGGATATTGGAGCATCCCCGGCTGCGTGACCGACACGGCGCACGTCGACGAGGCAACGGTTTGGACCACGAAGGGGCCCACCGCACCTGGAGCGATCGACCCGGCCTGCCGGATTGCCGTGCTCGACGCGATGGGCGTGCGGCGTCAGCTGATGTTCCCGACATCGATCGGACACTGTGGTGCGTTCATCCGCACGTACCCCGAAGGCGCAGGCCAGTTCGACGGCATCACCACCGATCGGCGCGGCTACGCGCGGTTGCTGTTCGCGGCCTACAACACGTGGGCCGCGTCACGAGCGGTGGGCAATGACCGCGTGCGCCCGGTGTTCGTGCTCTATGGCGATACCCCGGCCGAGCTGATCTCCGTGGCCGAGCGCGCAGTCGCGGCGGGCGCTCGCGCCGTCGCGCTGTTGAGCGGCGAGCCGCCGGCGGGCCGATCTCCCGCTCATCCCTCACTCGACCCGCTGTACGCGCTGCTCGCCGCGCAGGACGTTGCGCTCACCGTGCACCTCGGGAGCGAGGGCGGGTTCGTCGCGACCACCACGTGGCGCGACGCGCCCGTGTTCGACGGCTACCGGATCTCGGGCGAGTTCACCGGTGACCCGTGGACCCGTTCGACGATGCACCTCGCGGCACAGAACATGACGATGACCATGATCACCGGTGGTGTCTTCGACCGACACCCCCAGCTGCGATTCGGCGTCATCGAGCTCGGTGCGCACTGGGTCGGTCCGCTGGCCGAGCTGCTCGATCTCTGGGCCGACAACAGCCAGGGGATCTCACGCGACTCGGTTCGTGCCTCGGACCTGCAGCGCCAGCCGTCGGACTACCTTCGTTCGAACGTGCGTGTCACCCCGTTCGTGTTCGAGCCGGTCGACGTCTACCTCGACCGCTACGACCTGGCTGACGTCTTGTGCTTCTCGACCGACTACCCCCACGTCGAAGGCGGCCGCGACCCTTTGGGTCGCTTCGCGTCGTTGCTCGAACGTCACGGTCGCGACGTCCTCGAGAAGTTCTTCGTGCGCAACGGCCAGCTGCTCCTGCCCGACTGAACGACCCGTTGCCGGAACGGCCTCGGATTCGGCGGGGCGAAGGTGGCGTTCGTGCACGTTGCGAAACGCGATTGCTGATGTCCAACTCAGCGGAGGGTAAAGCCCGCGTACCCGTCAGCCGCGACCTCATGGCAACGTGCCGTGTAAAGGGGGAGGCCGCCCACGTACGGCAGGAACACACGCGGCTTGCCCTCGATGTTCTGGCCGTTGTACCAGGAGTTGCACGACGCCGCGGTGAACATCGTGCCGATGGAGACCTCGTTGACGTGCTCGACCCAGGCATCCTGGGCGCTCTGCTGCGCCTCGGCGAGCGTGAGGTCATGCTCGCCGAGGTAGCGCAGGAAGTCGGCGATCCATCCGATCTGCAACTCGATCTGCGGCGGATACGTGGCGAGAACGCCCGGGCTCCCGGGGCCGACGCCGATGAAAAGGTTCGGATACCCGACGACGCTGACGCCGAGGTACGTGTGCGGACCATCGGCCCACTCGTTGCGCAGCAGGCGGCCTTCACACCCGCGTATATCGATGCGGGTCAAGGCGCCGGTCAACGCGTCGAACCCCGTGGCGAGCACGATCACGTCGAGCTCGATCAGGCCGTGCGTGGTGCGGATGCCGTTCGGGGTGATCTCCTCGATGCAGTCGCGGCGCAGATCGACGAGAGTCACGTTGTCGCGATTAAACGTCTCGAAGTAGTTCGTGTCGAGCACCGGTCGCTTGCAACCGAGCGGGAAACCGCGGGGCGAGAGCCCCTCGGCGACGTCGGGGTCCTTGATGGTGCGGCGGATCATCTCGCGGAAGAGCTCGACGGCCATCTCGTTGGCATCGAGGTTCTTTGCCGTGTCGGTCCAGATGCGACACGCACTGAAGCCCTTCTCCTGGAGCGCTGCCTCCCGCTCCTCGGGCGTGCTCTCGAGGATCGGGTGGTCGTCGGTCGCGAACTGCAGGATCACCGCGCCGGTCGTTCCGGCCGTGCCGCTGAACGACTCGTATTGTTCGCGGCGCAGCTCGCGGTACCGCGTCTTGATCGCGGCCTGCTCGTCGTCGGTGAGCACCTTGTTCTGTGAAGGCCAGGTGAATGCCGGCGTGCGCTGGAACACCGTGAGGTGGGCTGCCACCTTGGCGAGTTCGGGGATGGTCTGCACACCCGACGATCCGGTGCCGATGACGCCGATGCGCTTGCCCTCGAGCTCGACGCCGTCCGCTGGCCAAAGGCTCGTTTGCACGATCGTGCCCGTGAAGCTGTCGATCCCCGGGATGTTCGGGCGGTTCGGGGCCGACAGGCCACCCGTGGCCATGACGCAGTAGCGGGCCCGCAGGCGTTCGCCCGAGTCGGTCTCGACCAGCCACGTGTTGGTGGCCTCATCGAAGTCCATGGCCGTCACGCCCGTTCCCACTCGGATGTCGCGGCGTAGGTCGTACCGGTCGGCGATGTGGTTGAGATAGCGCTCTATCTCGGGTTGCGAGGCGAAATGCTCGGTCCACACCCACTCCTGTTCGAGCTCAGGGTCGAAGCCGAAGGAGTATTCGAGACTCGGAATGTCGCAGCGTGCGCCCGGGTAGCGGTTCCAGAACCAGGTACCGCCGACCCCCGAACCCTTCTCGAGTACCAGGACCTGGTGGCCTTGGTCTCGCAGGACCTTCAGTGCGTACAGGCCGCACATGCCCGCGCCGACGACGATGACGTCGGCATCGAGCGCGCTGGTGTCAGGGTTCGTGATGCTCATCAGCCGCGAGGGTAGTGGCGCGCGGACTTCGCGCGCTTCCGGCAAGGTCGGCTGCTGATCCTGACCGAAGCGGTTGGGCTAGCTCCGGCGTAGCGTCGGCTTTGGCAGGTGTGCGAAGCGGGCGAGACCGGTGGTCACCCCCGACATGGTGAGCACGACCTCGGCGCGCGGCTTCGACGCGGCCTCGAGTGCTGCGGCCTCATCGGCCAGGTTGGCGTACTGCCGGGGCCCGTGGGGGAGCACCGTGAACAGCCGCGCTGCGACCTCGTCGGTGGTTGCGGGTTGCAGGATGCGCGCCTGCAGCGCGGAGAGCCCTTCAGCGTCGGTGAACGCATCAGCGGCCGCACCATGCCACGTGGAACTCGAAGTGGCACCCACGACGTAGGCCAGTGCATCGACACCGTGGTCGCCGAACTCGTCCCACAGCCCTTCGGCGAGAATGAGTTCGTACGCCTTCGATGCGCCGTAGGTGATGAGGTAACGCGCACCCTGCAGCGCGGCGAGCGACGAAACGATCGCGATCGCGCCCCGTCCACGGTCACGCATGCGGGCGCCAAAGAGCTCGGCGAGCACGGTCGGGGTGAAGCAGTTCACGGCGAGGTTCGTGCGATGAGACTGGTGGTCGAGCGTGAGGAACGGGCCATAGAGTTCGGCTGCCGCGTTGTAGATCAACACGCCGATGTCGAGGTCCGAGGTTTGGGAGGCGACGACGTCGGCGATGTCGTCTCGCGCGAGGTCGGCGACGATGCATCGCGTGGCCACCCCGTGGTCGGCGCGGATCGAGGCTGCGGTCTCCTCGAGGGCATCGGCCCGACGCGCGAGGAGGACCACGTCGAAACCGAGGCGCGCGGCTTCGCGTGCGAACGCTGCGCCGAGTCCCGCCGATGCGCCGGCGACGAGTGCCCATCCTCCATAGCGGCCCTTCGCGTCCAAGCTGTCACTCGTGTTCATGGCGTCCCCCGTCTCGTGGCGGGCGCCATCATTGCTCACGCGCCGACGACCACGGGATTTGATATACCCATAGTCGGTTCATGTCGCCGCCGTCGGCTCCTCGGTGAGGTCGCGGCCGCGCCAGAGCACGCCGGCGCCGACGAACAGGAGCGGGGTGACGAGGAGGAATGCCCGGGCGAGGTCCCCTTTCACCTCACCGTCGACGGTGTATTCGAACCGGTCGGCGAGGAACCCGATGAGCAGCGGCGACGCGGCACCTGCCAGCGCGGTGAAGAACCCGGTCACCGAGAATGCCATACCGCGTAGCGGCGCAGGTACCAGGCCAGCGGTCAGCGCGTTCAGCGCGGGGAAACCAGCCACGACGAACGCCGTGCCGATGAACGACATCACGATCCGCACACCGAGCGGCACGTCGAGGAACACGATCAACAGGGCAACGCCGCCGATCGACTGGGTCATGGCGGTGAGTCGCATGGCCGCGCTCCTGTGCCGTCCGGCCAAATGCCCGAGAAGCGAACCGCCGATCAGGGTGCCCGCGATCGCTCCGAGCAGGATGAGCCCTCCGACAATCCCGGCCGCCTGATCCTTGGACAACGAGGTGTGGCGGTCGTAGAACGACGGCGCCCAGAAGCCGATGCCGGCCAGCGCACCCGACGCGATCGCCGTTCCCGTCATCAACGCACGGAGCGCGAGGACGGCGAGCACCGCACGGACGTCGTCGCGGGCGCGACGGGCCTCGCCGCCGGACGCAACGGCACCGTCGCTCTCGCCCCTTTCGGGTTGCGGTAGCCGCCAGCAGAGAATTGCGACGATCGAGCCCGGCATGCCGACGAGCACGAACGCCCAGCGCCATGACGTCAGCGCGGCGACCAATCCGCCGATGGCCGTGCCGATCGCGGTGCCGAACAGTGGTGCCGCGCGCTGCCATGCGTAGGCCCGCCCGCGCGACTGCGCCGGGTAGTAGTCGGCGATGAGGGACTGCGATGCCGGGTTGTCCACGGTCTCGCCGACCCCGAGTAGCGCGCGCACCGCAAGGAACTGGGCAAAGCCCGTCACCGTCGCGGTGACCATGGAGAGCACGCCCCACGATGCGAGCACGATCGCGATGGTCTTGGTTCGTGCGGTGCGATCGGCCAGATAGCCAGCTGGTACCACGACGACAAAGCTGGCGAGGACGAACGCGGTGCCGAGCAAGCCGGCCTGGAAGTCACTGAACCCGAGGTCGTCCTGGACGTCCGATAGGACGCCCGGCAAGATCCCCCGATCTACGGCATCGACGAATGCGACGAGGCAGAGGACGACGAGCGGCCGACGTCCGTAAGTGCCCCAAAGCCGTGCGCTCACCTCACGGAGTATGGCATGTCGCGGCACAGTACGATCTCGCCGCACGGCGCCACGACGGTGGCGCCTTGGGCGCGAACGCCGGGGGACTCATGGTCGACTACGACGACGTCATCGTTGGTGGTGGTTCGGCGGGCATCGCTCTCGCGACGCGGCTCACCGAGAACAGCAGCCGGCGCGTGTTACTCATCGAGGCCGGCCCGGATCCGCACGGGGTCGTCGACGACGACCGGTTGGGTGACCAGATGCGGTTCTCCTCGACGCTCACGCATTGGGGAATCGACGCGACGTTCATGCCAGGTTCCGCGCTCAACTACCCGCAGGGTCGTCGCACCGGTGGTGGATCGGCAGTCAACGGCGCGTTTGCCGTACGCGGCATACGCGACGACTACGACCGTTGGGCGGCCGCCGCCGGCGACGAGTGGTCGTGGCCGCACATGCTGCGTGTCCTCTGTCGCTTGGAGTCCGATCAGGACTTCGGAGGCGACTCGCACGGCACCAGCGGACCGGTGCCGATCGTGCGGTGGCGTCGCGACGAGTTGTTGCCGATGCAGCAGGCGTTCCTGGCCGCGGTCAACGCCAAGGGGATTCCGTGGATGGACGACATGAATGCTCCGGACGCGTCGGGCATCGGAGCGATACCGATGAACCGTCAGAACGGTTTGCGCATGTCGACCGCACTGACCTACCTGCCGCTTGCCCGAGACCGCGAGAACCTGACCATCTGGCCCGGGATCGAAGTGACGCGCGTGATCCTCGCGCAGGGGCGTGCCACAGGGGTCGAGTTCGTGCGCGACGGACAGGTCGAGCGGGTTCAGGGTGCACGCATCATCCTCTCCGCAGGCGCACTGCAGTCGCCGTCCTTGCTGATGCGCTCGGGGATCGGCCCGTCCGGGCACCTCGCCGAAATGGGTATCGAATGCCGCGTCGCGCTTTCGGGGGTCGGCGAGAACCTGATGGATCACCAAGGAACCGCGGTGTTCCTGGTGCCCCGCGAGGGGCTCGCGCCGACCGATGATCGCGTGTGCCAACTCGGTGCGAGGTACTCGTCCTCGTCAGGGCTCGCAGTCGACGACATGTGGCTCAGCATGTGGAGCTCATGGGAGCTCGCCGAGTTCCCGGACATGCAGGCGGCGCTCGGCGTACCGGCAATCAGCGCGGTGATCGCCGGTGTGCACGACCCGCTGTCACGCGGCACCGTTCGTTTGCGCAGCAGCGATCCGTCCGTGCGGCCGGCCGTCGACTTCGCGATGCTGTCGCACCCCGACGACATGTCGAGGCTCGTCGAGGGCCTTCAGGTGGCCATGGAACTCGCGTCGAGCAGCGAGATGGCCTCGCTGTACCGAGGCATCGGACTGCTCGACGTCGCGAGCATCAACGACCGCGACGTCCTCGAGGCGTACATCAAGTCCACGGTCGGCGGTTGGTACCACGCCACGGGCACGTGTCGCATGGGTTCTGATCCCGATGCGGGCGCGGTCGTCGACGGACACCTTCGCGTGTTCGGCGTGGACGGGTTGCACGTGGTGGACGCGTCGGTGATGCCCACGGTTGTGCGGGCACCGACGAACATGACGTCGATCGCGATCGGGGAGCGGGCCGCCGAGCTCCTCGGTTGACCTGAGGCTGGGTCAGCCGAACGAACGCTCTCCGGCGATGTCGTAGATCTTGACCGAGAAGCCCTTGGGTGCCGGGCCCCCGCCCCGGGGCGCGGCGGCCATTGCGGCCATGTGGCCGTCGAACGCAGCCTGGTCGGCCCAGCGCTCGAACAGCACCACGCGCGTCGCGTCGACCGGGTCGGCGCTCATCACGTACTCGAGGCAACCGTTCTCGGTGCGGGTTCCGCGCATCGCGTCGAGCTTCGACGTGATGAATTCGTCGCGCTCCGCAGGGTCGACGTCGAAATGGCCGGCCACGATCAGCATGTGTGCTCCCCTTGATGCTCTCTCACAAGTAGGCCGTGGTTCTAGCACGGGTGGTTGACAGATGCGCCCGTGCGCCGCACGAGGAAGCCGAGGCCGAACCCGACCGCGCTGCCGACGGCGCACACGAGAATCGACTTGTGCAACCCGCCGGTGCCGCTGGTGCTGGCGATGAACGTGATGGCGAGCGCCGTGCCGAGAGTCGCACTCGTGCGCTGGGTCATGAAGTTGATCGAACTGCCCACGGAGTACTGGTCGGATGGCACGCCGAGCAACGTGGTCGAGATATAGGCAGGGAAGACCAACCCGCTGAACAGGCCGAGCAGGGTTCCGCCCACGAGCACCGGCCACAGCGAGGGGGTGTCGCCCATCGCGAACCACAGGTAGGCGCAGCTTCCCAGTACGCCGAGCGAACCGGCGAGTATGAAGCGGCGTTGCCCATAGCGGTTGGCGGCGCGACTGCTGATGATCGCAGAGATGCCGGATACGAAGGCGACCGGGCACGTGGCCGCACCCGCCTTCGAGATGGTCCAGCCCCACTGGTTCACGGTGTGCTGGACGAAGGCCCAGTTGAGCGCGTAGAACGCGACCCCGCTTGCCAACAACCCGAGCGCACCGAAGCGCACGTCGTTTGAACGGAACAGGTCGAGTCGTAGCAGCGGGTTCGGGCGCCGCTTACACCGAAGGATGAACCAGGCCAACACCACGCCGCCGGCGGTGAAGCACAGCAACGTACGTGCACCGAGCCACCCCCACCCGGGCGCCGTCTTGCGCTGCACGACGCCGAGGGTGATGACCGAGGTCGCCGCCATCACGAGCACCATGCCGAGCAGGTCGGGCAGGCGTCGGGAACGGTCGCGTTCGGATTCGCGGAGCACGAACGGTCCGAAGACCACCGCAAAGAGCCCGATGGGCACGCTGAGCCAAAAGGCCCATTGCCAACCGCCCCAATCCACGAGGATGCCCCCGACCGACGGGCCGGCGGCCGAAGACACACCGCTGGTGACAGCCCAGATGCCGATGGCGGTCGGAAGCCGGGCGGGCGGGAACGACGAGATCAGCAGCGCCGTTCCGGCCGGACCGAACGACGCGGCACCGAGGGCCTGCACGGTTCGACCGACCATGATCCACTCGGGCGAGGGTGCGAGCGCACCGATGACCGAGCCGGCGGTGAACAACGCGGCCCCGACGAGCAGCATCCGTTTGCGCCCGACTCGGTCGGCGAGGACACCGCAGGGGATGAGCGTCGCGGCGCTCACGATGGTGAAGAGGTTGTTGATCCACGAGAGTTGCGCCGGTGTCGCGTCGGGGAAGTCGGCGCGGATCGCCGGGAAGGTGACGACCATGATGGACATGCTCAGCCCCGTGAGGACGGTGGTGCCGATCACCATGGCGAGCACCCAGCCGGTGCGCTGTGCGCTCGCGGCGTGTGTCACCGGATCAACGGCGGTCTGCATGTACCCGGCCTCCTCGACGCTGACCCTATGCGCGAAGATGCACGAGCGAGCCAATGGGCGTGCACGATGCATGCAATTTCTCGGAGTGCGTGTCTGATGCACAATGATCTGGAGGCCTCGGCGTCATGACGCACGGGGGAGACAAGGAGAGCACGAGACGTGGGAACGAATCAGCGGGCGTCGATCACCATGACGGCGGAAGAGATAGCGGAGTTCGTCGAGCAGGGCCGCACGGGAACGATGGCGACGAACGGTTCCACGGGCATGCCCCATCTCATCGCCATGTGGTACGGCGTGATCGACGGGAAGATCTACTTCGAGACCAAGGCGAAGTCGCAGAAGGTGATGAACCTCCGCCGCGATCCCAAGATCGCCTGCATGATCGAGGCCGGCGCGACCTACGACCAGCTACGGGGCGTCTCGATCGAAGGCGACGCCCACATCATCGAGGACACGACCGACCCCGAGTACTGGGCGGCCGGCGTCAGCGTGTTCGAGCGCTACAACGCGCCGTATACCGAAGAAATGCGCCCCATCGTCGAGATCATGCTCAACAAGCGGGTCATCGTGCGGATCGATCCGGTGCGCACGCGCTCGTGGGATCACCGCAAGCTCGGCGGGCCCGCCATGCCACTGGCCGGCACCACCGCAGCGTTCCTCTGACCAGAGCGCGCTCCTTGTGCCCGACCTTCTGATAGGGCCCATGCTTCGCGAAATCATCGTCCATCTTCGCTGACGCGAAATCATCGTCCACCGGATGACGTCGGCCGCATCGGCGGAGGGAACGCGTTCGTCGGCTGATCCGAGCGGCGATCAGAGCTACACGTCGCGAGCGTTCGACCCGTGTGGCTTGCGCGGATAGGGCGGTGGCCCGATGAAGGGACGGGGAAATGGTCCGGTGTGCCACTGCTTCACCGCCTCGCGGCGAACGATCTTCCACTCGCCGTCGAGTCGCTCGACATCGTCTTTGTAGCGCAGGCCCAACTCGAGGCTGTCGATAGGGCTACCAGGAGCTTCCATGTGGTAGCCGACGACCCACGTCTCGACGAACGCGCGGTCACCGGCCAGTTCGACGTATTGGTTTCCCCGAAAGTGCATCGTGGCGTCGTACATGAGCAGACCCGCTTCGAGACCTTCGAGATAGTCGTCGAGCGTTCCCTGTTCCATCGTGCCCACGATCACGCACCCTGGCGCGAACACGGAGCGCACAAGATCCAGATCGAGCGAATCCACGGCATACGCGTAGCGCGCGTAGATGTCCCTGATGAGCTCGCGGTCACGGAGCCAAAGCACGTTGGCCACGATGTCTGACGCGTCGGGTGGGGGGCTAGACCGAAAGTTCATGATCTCGCGATTTCGGTTGCGCGATGGTTCGGTGCTCATCTGCTCCTCGTCGTCACTTGGTGATCGGGCCGGCGGTGGCTTGTAACGGCTGGGCGCTGCGACCACTGCGGAACGTGATGATCTCGGCGGCGATGGACACCGCGGTCTCGGCCGGCGTGCGATTCCCGATATCGAGCCCAGCGGGGCCGTGCAGGCGGGCGATCTCGTCGTCGGTCGCGCCCGCCCGAGCGAGATGCGAGCGACGGACGACCTGCGTCTTGCGCGACCCGAGTGCGCCGACGTACCCGCGCGCGGCCCGAAGTGCGGCCGCGAGTAACGGCGTCGAGATCTCCGGGCTGTGCTCGAGGACGAGCACAGCGTCGCCGGGATGCGTGCCGGCGAACGTGGTGATCGCGACGTCGGCATCCTCGACGATCGAGACGGTCCAGCCGAGCAGCGCGAACTGGGAGCGCAACGCATCGGCCAGCGCGTTGGCACCGAGGATGATCACCGTCGGCTGCGGGTTCCAGCACTGCACGATGACGCTGCGGCCCGCAGTCTCGAACGATTCGTAGTTATTACCGGGAGTGCTCAGGAGGCGTGCCGCGGTTTGCGCGGCTTGGTCGTCGATGTCCGCAGTCGGTGAGGTTCCGACGACGGTGCGATCGGCCAGGTGCACGGACGCGTTCGAGTCGCCGAGGCTGGTGGTGAGCGCGACGGGGCGGCCGGCGGCGAGCGCCTCCCAGAGCTCGTCGGGCAGCGTGTCGAGACGCTGGAGTTGTACGTCGACCTCGCCCGCGCATGTGAGGCCGGCCGCTCCGGCGGCGCGGTCGTCGATCGACAGCGTGTACATCCGATTGATGTCAGATGATTCGACCAGCTCGGCGCACAGTGCCGGGAGTCGTGCGTCGAGCGCACCGCCGAGCAGGGGCGCAACGACGACGTGGTGGTCGTCGACCATGGTGAAGTCGCCGTTTGCGGCGCGCCCCAGACCCCGCGCCTCGACGATGCGGACGAAGACTCCGGAGCGCTGCTCGCGGCGCCAAGAACGGGCGATGTTCGCGGTGTCATCCATGGGCCGCAGGGTACCGCCGGCTGAATCGTGGGGTAAACCGAGAACATGGAACTCGACCTTCACGTGTGGCGATTCGATTAGGCCGGGCCGGCCGGCTCCGGTCATTGCGCCACGGCCCAGGATCCTCAGCGGCGGTGGCGGCGATCGAGACCACGCGCCACTGATCGGTTCAGGAACGCATTTGACCGCCGCCGTCCAGCATGAGCGTCTCGCCGGTCATGAAGCGGCAGGCGTCGGACAGCAGGAACAGCACTGGGGGAGCGATGTCCTCCTCGGCCTCGCCGTCGCGATCCATGGGGTGCATCGCGTACATGGCCTCCCAGGCTTCGCGGTGGAGGTTGCCCTCGGGGGGCGGCTCATGGTGGCCCGCCGATGCTGGGCAGTAGCAGTTGACGACGATGCCGTGCTTCGCCCACTCGCGCGCTGCGGTGCGGGTGAGTGACCGGATCGCTTCCTTCGTCGCGTTGTACGGCGCAGTGCCCGCCGAGCCACGGATGCCGGCCGCGGAGCCGACGTTCACGATGCGCCCCCATCCTTGCGCTTTCATGTGCGGGAACACAGCCTGCATTGCCCACAACGTCCCGTTGGTGCCGGTGCGCTGGAGCAGGTCCATGTCCTGCTCGGTCACGTCCTCGATTGGTTTGGCGGCCACGAGCGAAACTGCGTTGTTGACGATGCCGTCGACACGTCCGAACCTGGACATCGTCGCCTCGACCATCGCGAACACCGCTTCGCGTGAGCCGACGTCGCATTCGATGCCGAGACTCTGCACGCCGAGCCCATCGAGCTCGGCCATGGCGTCATCGAGGCGACGCGCGCGGTGCTCGGCGACGACGATCGTGGCGCCGTTCTTGGCGAGATGGCGAGCGATGCCTCGTCCGATGCCGCGACCGGCTCCGGTGACGATCACGACACGGCCGTCGATCCCATGTGCGGTCCCGGGTGCCGCGTCGGGGTCATACGCCTGGTTCATCGTTCCTCCCTCGATCGAGCGACGAACGTAGCGCAACGACTGTTCGCGGCGAGTGCCTGCCCGGTACGCTCGGCACACCTGCTCATTGGCGAGGCCAAATTGCGGGCGGGAGCCGGGGCGCTTCCGGATACCCAGAGCGCGATTCTTCGGAGGATCATTCATTATGAACACCGCTGTCGACGGTGCATTTATCCGCCGGGCGTTCGACCTGGCCGATCTGAACGCGGTGAAGATCGCGCTGGTCCAGGCCACCGGCGACCCCGAGGTGGCCGCCCTCGGGCCGATCGCCGAGCTCAGCCCCGACCAGCGCGAGCTCCTGATCGCCAAGGCGATTTCCTTCGTCCAGAGCGACGCCGTGAATCTCCCGGCCGAGCTTCCAGCCGAGGACGAGCTCCGCCGCCTCATGGAGATGGCCACGGGCATCTCCATGACCGACGAGGAGTTCGAGGCGCGCCGTGGCATACCGGGCTTCGAGGAGCACCCGTGGGCCTGCCACTGGGCGAACGGCAAGCCCGAGCTGCCCGAGGGTTTCAAGGTCGCCATCGTGGGCGCCGGATTCAGTGGCATCGCGGCGGGTGTGCAGATGCAACGCCTCGGCATCCCCTACGTCATCTTCGAACGTCAGTCGGCCGTCGGCGGAGTATGGAGCGCCAACAAGTACCCCGACGCCCGCGTCGACACGCTGAGCGTCACCTACGAGTTCAACTTCGAGAAGAACTACCCGTGGACCCAATACTTCGCGCCCCAGGCCGAAGTGCAGGGCTACATCGAGCACGTCGCGAAGAAGTTCGGCCTATGGGAGAACATCCGCTTCAACAGCGATCTCAAGGCCGCAGTGTTCGACGACCACCGCGGGGTGTGGCACCTCACGGTCGGTCAGTCCGATGGCACCACGATCGAGCTCGACGCGAACGCGGTCATCAGCGCGGTCGGGGTGTTCGCCAACCCGCTGTTCCCCAACATCGAGGGCCGCGAGAGCTTCGGTGGCCCGGTCCTGCATCCCACGCAGTGGACGAGCGACCACAACGTCTCGGGCAAGACGGTCGGCGTCATCGGGAACGGGTCCACCGGTGTGCAGCTCTTGGCGCCGATCGCCCGCGACGCCAAGCAGGTCTACGTGTTCCAGCGCACGCCGCAGTGGATCAGTCCTCGCCCGAAGTATGGCCAGCCGCTCGAGCCAGAGATGCGTTGGCTCTTCGACGCGATGCCGGGCTACTGGAACTGGGCCCGGTACACCGCGACCTCGGCACTTTTCGCATCGCACGAGCTGATGGTGATCGATCCTGAATGGGTGGCCAGCGGCGGGTTCATCAACAAGAAGAACGACCAGATCCGCACCGACCTCACCGCGTACATCAAGGTGCAGGTGAACAACCGCGAGGACCTCGTCGAGAAGCTGTTGCCCGACTATGCGCCCATGTCCCGACGTCCGGTGGTCGATAACGGTTGGTACACCGCGCTCACTCGCGACAACGTCGAGCTCGTCACCGACGGCATCGCCCGGCTCACGCCCAACGGTGTCGAGACCGTCGACGGCGTCGAACGTCAGATCGACATCCTGGTCACCGCCACCGGCTTCGACGTGGTCAAGTTTCTCTGGCCCGCCGAGTACGTCGGGGTCGACGGCATGAACCTGCACGAGCGGTGGTCGAAAGACGGCCCGCGTGCGTACCTCAGCCTCATGGTTCCCGGCTTCCCGAACATGTTCATGTTGTACGGGCCCAACTCGCAACCGGTGTCGGGCGGGACGTCCCTGCCGGCGTGGTACACGATCTGGTCGGGCTACATCGGTCAGTGCATCATGGCCATGATCGAGGGTGGCTTCACCAAGGTGCAGGTCACGGAAGAAGCGCACGATCGGTACAACGAGGCGCTCGACGCCGAGGCCCAGACCCTCTTGCTCCTGGCCGACGAAGGCACGGCCAAGGAAAAGAACTACTACGTGAACGACTTCGGCCGGCTGCAGGTCAACGCACCGTTCCAGTCGCCGCACTTCCACGCGATGTCGTCGAAGCCTGATTGGAACGACCTCGAGCTTTCCTGAGCTCGTGCGTACCGTCTTTGCCAGCTAGGACGAGGCGGCCACGATTCCTTCGATTCGTCGGAGCGTGGCCGCCATGTTCTTGCGGGCGTCGTTGCGCCCTCGGCGCACCAATGGCTTGGTGATCGCCGATTCGTGGGTTATGTCCCATGTCTCGCGAACCAGGGTGCCGCCCTCGACCGGCTCGAGCACGTAGCGCCAGATGCGCCCGCCGACCCGCTTGCCGATGCAACCCGGTCCGCGCGTCTGCCACGCCAGCAGTCGGTTCTCCTCGTACTCCACGACCGTGCTCACCATGGAATACGGAATGCCGAGGCGCATCGACATACCGAACACGCGGCCAAGCTCCAGCCGCGCCGAATCGCCCTTGACGTCGCGGACGGTGCCCGAGCCGTCGATATCTCGATGGCGCGCCGGATCGGTCAGCAAGGCGAAGATCGCCTCGGGCGGAGCGGCGATGATCTGCTCGACGGCGACGGTGTCGGGCGGATCGTTCATCGAGTCGGTCATCGCCGGAGCGTAGTGCCGACACCGTTCCGTGAAGCGTAAAGCACCACCCAGGTACGCCATCCTTCACGGACCCTTGTCGGTGCACGCCGAGCCGGCAACCGTGATCCTCGCGGCGAGCACTGCCCGTACCTCAGGGTCGATGGTGGTGTCACGCCACACCGACAGTTCGCCGTGCGCATCGGACTCCGCGTTGGCGATGCCGCGCAACCACTTGAGCGAACTGGGCTGTTCGGTCATGGTCGCTCCCCCGAGTCGAACATCTTCGAGAGTGGTCGTTCCGGCGGGGCAATAGCTCGCGAAGCGAGCAGTACGGTGAAAGCTCGGTTGAAAATGAGGGGGCGCCGTGCGCTATCGCAGTCTTGGAACCACTGGTCTCCAGGTGAGTCCGTTGTGCCTCGGTGCAATGATGTTCGGTCAGTGGGGCAATGCCGACCACAAGGACTCGATCTCCATCATCCACGCGGGGATGGACGCCGGGATCAACTTCATCGACACCGCCGACGTGTACTCGGCCGGCGAGTCCGAGGAGATTGTCGGCAAGGCCATCGCTGGGCGTCGCGACGAGGTGGTGCTCGCGACCAAGTTCTACGCGCCCATGGGAACAGGTCCGAACCGGAGCGGCGGATCGCGGTACTGGATCATGAAGGAGTGCGAGGCAAGCTTGCGCCGGCTCGGCACGGATCACATCGATCTGTACCAGGTGCACCGGCCCGATTCCCGTATGGACGTCGACGAGACCCTCGGCGCGATGACCGATCTCGTGCGCCAAGGAAAGGTGCGATACCTCGGCAGCTCGACGTACCCGGCGTCGGCCATCGTCGAGGCGCAATGGACCGCCGAACGGCGCCAGCGCGAGCGGTTCGTCTGCGAACAGCCGCCGTACTCGATCCTGGTGCGCGGTATCGAGAACGATGTCTTGCCGACGTGTCAGAAGTACGGCATGGGCGTCATCCCGTGGAGTCCGCTGGCCGGTGGCTGGCTGTCGGGCGCGTGGCGGCTCGGTGCCCCCGATCTCACGAGCCGCCGAGCCAAGCGGGTGCCCGAGCGATACGACCTCACCAAGCCCGGCAACCAGGCCAAGCTCGTCGCCGCCGATGCACTCGGCACGCTCGCCGATGAAGCCGGGCTCCCACTCGTCGATCTCGCGATCGCGTGGGTGCTCAACAACCCGGCGGTCACATCTGCGATCATCGGCCCGCGCACGATGGACCAGCTCACCAGCCAGCTGCCGGCGGTTGACCTCAGGCTCACCGCCGACGTACTCGACCGGATCGACGAGATCGTTCCGCCCGGCACGAACTTCAGCTATGCCGACGCCGGCTACACCCCGCCGACGATCGCCGACGCGCGACTTCGCCGCCGATAGGGATGATCGCGGTTGTGAACTGGGGTACGTCGGCACCAGCCTCGGGTGGTGCCGACGTACCGAGTGCGGCGCGCATGAGACTTGGTGTGCGAACCTGGCGCCGACAGAGCACGGGGGTAGCGATGCTGGTGCGCACGAACGCAGGACCAAAGGTCATGAACCGGCTGGGCTCGGGCGAGTCGCCGTTCGTGCCCACGCGCTTCGCGTTGCGTCCACAATCGCGCACCCTCGGGGCCCTCGTCGAAGGCGTGGACCTGTGCAGGCCGTGCGAGCCCGCACTCCACGCCGAGCTCGCATCGGCTCTGCGCGAATGGAAGGTGCTGTTCTTTCGCGATCAGCACCTCACCGCCCAGGAGCAGGGATCGTTCGTCGCGCAGTGGGGCGACCTCACCGACGACCAGCTCACCGGCGGCGTGCCATCGCCGAACCCGGCTGACAACGTCGTCGTGTTCACCCGCGACGCACAGACCGTCGGGCTCGAGAACGGCTGGCACAGCGACGGCACCTTCCGGCCGATGCCCACGATGGGCACGATGCTGCAGGCCATCGAAGTACCCGAGGTCGGCGGCGATACCGTCTTTGCGGACATGGCGGCGGCCTACGACAATCTGCCCGACGACACCCGGAACTTCCTCGAGGGTCGCACTGCGCGACACGACTGGAGCTTGGGTGCGTACGCCGCGAAGTACGGAGCCGATCTGGCCCGATTGCAAGCGGAGGTGCCGCCGATCCGTCACCCGGTGGTCGTTCGCCATCCGGTGACGGACCGCCCCACGTTGTTCGTCAACCGCATGTTCACCGCGTCGATCGACGGGCTGACGCCGGACGAGAGCGATGAGCTCCTCGATCGGCTCTGTCGTCAGGCCGACCTGCCCGAGGTGCAATGTCGGTTCCACTGGGAGCCGGGATCGGTGGCCTTTTGGGACAACATCGCAGTGCAGCACTACGGGGTGAACGACTACTACCCGGAACGTCGCGTCATGGCTCGAGCGACGTACTTCTCTCGGGAGCACGACGCACTAGTCGCCTGGTGATGCCTATCGCTCAGGAACGGCGCACC
>WLNW01000034.1 GCA_009699605.1 Actinomycetota bacterium
GCGCCAAGAGGTCGAATCGGGCCGAGGCCGGATCGCGATCGGTCACCCGTTCGGCGCGGTCGACCCGCACGACATCGGCACCGAGATCGGCGAGCACCATGCCGCAGAACGGGCCCGGGCCGATGCCGGCGATCTCGAGCACCTTGAGGCCGGTCAGCGGACCGCTCATGACAGACCCCCCATGGTTTCGACGATCGACCGATCGGCGGACTTTCCGACGCGGCTCGACGTATAACTGCGCATGAATTCCTGCACCTCGGGCGAACGCGCCGCGATGGCCTGGTTGCGGTTCTCGGCGGCCAGGCACGCCTCGATGCTCGACGCGTCGAGGTTGTTCCACATGACCTCTTTGGTCATCACGAGCCCGATCTGCGTATAGCTCGCGACGATTCGGGCCAGCGCGAGCGCGCCGGCGGCCGCGTCGTCGACGACCTCGGAGACGAGACCCATTCGCTCGGCGCGCTCGGCCGACACTTCGCGTCCGGTGACGATCATGTCGAACGCCTGCGACGCGCCGATGAGGCGGGGCAGCAGGTAGGTGATCCCGATATCGGTGCCGGTCATACCGGTTCGAATGAAGGCAGCGCAGAACTTCGCGGTCGTCGATGCGACCCGTATGTCGGCCGCGCACGCGAGACTGAGCCCACCGCCGAAGGCCGCGCCGTTGACCCCGGCGATGATGATCTGCGGGGTCTTGCGCATATGGACGGTGAGGTTGGCCATGAACTCCTGGCCACCCACGCCCACCTTGGCGTGCGGGTGCTCGCCGGGTGCCGGAGGGGTACCCCAGTCCTTCAGGTCGAGCCCGGCGCAGAAGCCGCGACCCGCGCCGGTGAGAACCACGACCTTGCACTCGGCGTCGCCGCCGATGACATCGAGTGCGTCGTGCAACTCGCATACGAGGTCATAGCTGATCGCGTTGAGACGGTCGGGCCGGTTGAGGGTGATCGTGGTGATCCCCGGTTCGACCTTCTCGATGAGCACCGATGGCATGTGTGACCCCCTGGGCAGCAGCGATACAGCGGATGGACGCTATGCGAAAGTTGCCGGTCGGTGCGTCACCTACAGCAGCGGCATGACCTCGGCGGCGATGCGCTTGGTGTAGCCGATCGGGTCGCCCCACATCGCCGTGAACAGGAGGTTGGTCGCGCCCCAGCCTGCGAGCTCGCGTATTCGCGCCGCGACGTGCTCGGCGGTTCCGCCGATGAGGAAGCGACGCCCCAGGAAGTCGGTGAGCCCGTTGTCGTTCACGAGCGCCGCGTTGTGCCCGGGCGAATCGACCTGGTTGTGCTCGTGCGAGCGGTAGTCGGCCATAAGACGACGCAGCGGTTCCTCGAGCTCGGTGGGCACGTGCTTGCCGGTGAAGTTGAACAAAAACGCGTGGTTCGCGCTTGCCGCAGTCGTCCATGCCATGCGACGCCACAGCTCCTCTTCGGGTTCGTCGGACAGCACGACCTTGGTGAGGAACCATGGTTCGATCGCGTCGGGGTCTCGTCCCGCGGCAGTCGCGGCCTCGCGCACCGAGGCCAGGTTCGACTCGACGACCTCCTGGGAGATGCCGTTGCCGAAGATGACGCCGTCAGCCACTTCGCCAGCCAGGCGCATCATGCGCGGACCTTCTGCGGCGAGGTAGAGCGGAACGCTGGGGGCCGACCACAAAAGCCGCATCTCCGTTCCTTCGTAGTCGGACGTCTCGCCGTGGACGAGTTGGCGGAACGAACGGCAGTACCGCGCGATCTGATCGACGGTGGCGGCTCGGCCGCCCATGTTCCGCACGGCGCTATCGCCGGTACCGATGCCGAAGATGGCGCGCCCGTTCGACAGCTGTTGCAACGCGGCGAAGCCGCTCGCCGCGACCGACGGATGACGCGTGACGGGGTTGCTCACCGTGGTGCACAGCTTGATCCGCGACGTGCGCATGGCCATGGCGGTGAGCGCCACGTACGCGTCGGGCAACAGGTTCTGCGTGTCGCCGTAGCCTGCGAGGTCGTAGCCGGAGTCTTCGGCGACAGTGATCCAGTCGAGGTACTCGGGCATCGACTTGCACATCGCGGCGATGCCGAGCCGTGTGCGTGGTGCTTCGTTCATCGTTCCTCTTTCATCCGAATGCGCCTGCTTCGCGACGGGTGCGGAGTGCGTTTTCGTCGTAGCCGAGCAGTTCTCGCAAGACGAGCTCGGTGTGCTCACCGAGCGTGGGTGGTCGCGCGGTCGACGTGCGACGTTCCCCGTCGATGAGGAACGGGGAATCGGGAACTACGCGATCGTCGATCTCGACTGTGGCGGTCGCCGGATGCGCCAGTGCCTCGGCGAGAGTGTGGAGCGGCGCCGCGGGGATGCCCTCGCGCGACAACGTTGCGAGCCATTCGGCTCGCGGCTTGGTGGCCATAGCGGCGCGCACGGCGTTGCCGTAATCGTCCGTGGGAGCGAACTCGATGCCGACGAGTGCGGCGAGCCGGGCCCGGAAGTGGCTCGGTGTCTGCACCACGAACGGCAGGCCGTCGCTGCCCTCCGCCACGACCGTGCCGGGCCATTTCAGGCTGCCGACCCAGTCGCTCGCCAGCAACCAGGGGAGCAGCGCGCCGACCAGGTTGACCTCGATGCGAGCCCCCTCGCCAGTGCGCTCGCGCGTGAACAACGCGGCGAGCACGCCCTGTGCCGTGATCGCTCCGGCGGCCAGGTCGGCGATGGTCATGGGCACCGGGCCGGCCGGCAGGTCATAGACCTGGGGAAGGCCGAACGCGCCCGAGAACGCTTGGACCACACCATCGATCGCCGGGGCGTCGGCCATGATGCTCGAGGCGCCGTACCCGGTGATCGACCCGACCACGAGGCGCTGGTTCGCGGCGCGAAGCGTGGGCCAGTCGAGGCCGAGACGATCCATCACACCGGGCCGGTAGTTCTCGATGAGCACATCGGCCTTGGCCACGAGCTCGAGAAGCACCTCGCGACCCGACGCGTTCTTGAGATCGAGCACGGCGCTCCGCCGGCCACGGTGCAACGCCCAGTAGAACCCGCTGAGCGGAGCCGTGGGTCCACCACGGGTGACGTCGCCGGTGGGTGGCTCGATCTTCACGACATCCGCGCCGAGTTGCAGCAACCCCATCACGGCGACCGGCCCAGACAGGAACGTCGTGAGGTCGAGCACGCAAATACCGTCGAGTGGGCTAGCAGCCGAGGTCATGCGCGCATCCTGTCACGCACATGACACTGCTGCATGGGGTCCGCGCGGCGAGTCGGTTCAGGCGTGGCCCGTTCTCGCGTCCGTCGAGGAGTTGGTCGGCAGCGAGCTGCGGGCCGCGCACGCTGCCATCCGGCTTCAGCAGACGAGCGGCATCGCCGTGTAGCCGACCTGGAACTCCGAAGAAGGGCGTTCGACCCCGGCGAGGTCGAGGTCATAGCCGGGGACCCGAGCGAGGACTTCGTCGAGCAGTATCCGCCCTGCGAGCCGCGCGGCGTGCGTGCCGATGCATACGTGCACCCCGTGGCCGAACACGAGCGTGCGTGGCATCGTGCGAGAGATGTCGAAGCGGTCCGGATCGGTGAACTCGCGGTCGTCGTGGTTGGCCGACACCAGGAGGAGGAAGACACGTTGCCCGGCGCGCATCGAGCGCCCGGCCAACTCGGTATCGAGGAGCACGGTGCGGCCCACCCATTGCAGCACCGATTCGAGTCGCATGATCTCTTCGAACGCGCCCGCGCCCAATTCGCGGTCGGTGACGAGCGCGGTGCGCTGCTCCGGATGGCGCCACAGGCGCAGTAGGCCCCCGGCGAGAATCTTGGGCAACGTCTCGGTGCCGCCGACGAGGAGCGTGCTCAGCTGCACGGCGATCTCCGCGTCGGAGAGCGGTCGGTCGTCGCCGGTGTCGAACTCGGCGAGGAGGTCGACTATCCCGCCCGAGCCGCGGGCGTGACCGACCCATTCGGTGATCCACCGGTGGAGCCCTTGCTGCGCGGCCCGCCCCTCGGCCGATGTGCCCGAACGGCCAGGCTCGCGGCGCGTGGACGCGTTGACGAGCGCCACGAGACGCGCCCGTTCGGTGTCGGGGAGGCCGAGAAGTCGGCATGTTGATGCGACGGCGACCGGCGAACCGAGATCGGCCACCACGTCGAATCGGCCACGGGGCACGAGCTCGTCGAGCAGTTGCCGCACGTGGGCTCGCACATCGGCTTCGAGCGTGGCGACCGCTCGTGGCAAGAAGGGCGCGGGCATGGCCCGACGCAGACGCGTATGGGTCGGCGGGTCGATGGTCGCGAAGCTCCGAAGCGGACGTTGCGCATCCGTGGACGGTGCCGCACTGTTCGGCGAAACAAGCCGGTCGCGGGCGAAGATCGGGCCTTCGGCAATGCTCAGGCGGTCGCGGTCCTGGAGGGCGTGCCACACGTCGTCGAAGCGCGGGATCGCCCACGCGTCGTACTGCGGGAGCGGGTGCGTTCGCCCGGCGTCGCGCAGGGCGCGGTAGTAGGGCAGCGGATCGGCCATCACCTCGGGAGCGAACGGGTCGTACTCCGGCACGCGACGGACCCTAACGTACGATGCGTCGATCCCGGTCGGGTCCGGGTTCCGCGAGCTGCCCTTCGGGCTCGCCCGTACGAAGGGGCAATCATGGGACTCGCCGAGCGCACACCGCCGACCGTCGAGGAGTACGCCGGCTATCCGAAGCGGTTCTCCAACTGGGGTCGATGGGGGGACGACGACGAGCTCGGGACGCTCAACTTCGTCACCGAGGACGTCCGCCGCGCCGCGGCCGGCCTGGTGCGCAGCGGGCGCACCGTGTCGTTGTCGCGCCCGCTCGACACGTTCGCCGGGCCGGCCAACCCGTACCCGGCCCACCATTTCGTGGCCATGGAACAGAGCGGGGGGATGCTCGACTACTTCGGCATGTTCATCCACGGCGTGACCCAGACCCACATCGATGCGCTGAGCCATCTCGGTGCCCATGACCACGGTGGAGGCGTCTACTGGAACAACAAGCCGTTCGGGCCCCTGCGCATGCCGGCCGACCGGAGCGGCACGATCGAGCATTGGCGGCAGGGCATCGTCACCCGTGGCGTGCTGTACGACATCCCCCGCCTGCGAGGCACCGGATGGGTCGCGGCAGGATCGCCCGTTCACGGGTGGGAGCTCGTCGACGCCGCCCGGTCCCAGGGTGTCGAGCCGCGCGCCGGTGACGCAGTGATCATCCGCAGCGGACATGGCGCGTACTACACCGCGCATCCAGACGAGCGGCCCGGGTTCGGTACCCCGTCGGGCGTGCATGCGTCGTGCGTCGAGTTCCTCGCCGTCACCGAGGCGGCGGTGCTGATGTGGGACTGGCAGGACGCGCCCACCGATCAGCAAGGGCTGCCGAACCCGCTGCCGATCGGTCATCCGTTGCACGTCCACAACGTGGTGCTTCCCTACATGGGGATGCCGATCATCGACAACGCCGACCTCGAACAGCTCGCCGAGGTGTGCGCGGCCGAAGGACGGTGGGAGTTCCAGCTGGTCGTGGCGCCGCTCGTGATCGAGGGCGCCACCGGGTCACCGGTGAACCCGATCGCCGTGCTGTAGCCGCCGTGCGGTAGCCGACGGGCGTGGAGGTCGGTTCAGCCCATCAGTGATTTGGTCGACACGTCGTACCGATGGACCGACGCCTCGACCATGCCGAGAGTGGGCAGCTGCTCGAGGAACGAGAGCACGTAGGGCTGAGCGAAGTGCGCCTGCAGCGCCTCGTCGTCGCGCCACTCCTCGAACAGCAGCAGCACGTTCGGGTCCTCGAGGTCGGCGTAGTAGCGGTAGTGGACGTTGCCCTCCTCAGTGGCCGTCGCAGCAACGACGGGTGCGATCTCCGCGAGGGCGTGATCGCGGTGCGCGGGGTCGAACCGCATACGGCCGGAGATGACGATCATGATGCTCCTCGAGGGGCAAAGGTGACGGGAAGGGTGTCGGGTCCGCGGAGCACCGAGCCGACGATTCGCGTGGGCGCGTCCGGCGCGAGCCGCAGATCGTCGAGGCGCTCGAGGATCGCGTCGAGCGCGGTCGCGAGCTCGGCGCGAGCGAGATGCGCGCCGACGCAGAAGTGCATGCCGAACCCGAAGGTGAGCGTGCCCTTGTTGGCGCGATCGAGGTCGAAGCGATCGGGCTCGTCGAACACCGACGGGTCTCGGTTCGCTGCGGCGACGCCAAAGAGGATGTTGTTGCCACCGAGAATCGGCTCGCCGAACTCCTCGGTGTCGACCGGGGCAAACCGCGGCATCAGCGCGACCGGCGGCTCCCATCGGAGCGCCTCCTCGATAGCGAGTTTGCGCGACGCCGGCTCGTCACGCACGCGAGCCATAGCTTCGGGGTTGGTCATGAGAGCGTAGAGCAGGCTGCCGAGGCCGAGATAGGTGGTGTCGGCACCCGCCGGGAACAGAACCCGCACGAACGAGAAGATCTCCTCGTCGGTGAGCCGTTCACCGTCGACATCGGTCGTGGCGAGCGTCGAGATGAGATCATCGCCGGGCTCGTCGCGGCGTCGGGCGACGAGCGGCGTGAGGTACGCGGTGAACTCGCGCGATGCGGCGAGCGCGCCCTCCGGATCCCAGGGATAGTTGAGCAGCGCGATCGCCCATCGTTGAATGTCGCCCTCGTTGCGTTCGGGGATGCCGAGCAGTCGAGTGATCACGGTGAACGGGTACTGCTTCGTGAACTCGGTGACGAGGTCGGCGGTGCCACGCGCCACGAAGCGGTCGATGAGCCGATGCGCGGTGGGCGCGAGGATCGGTGCGACATAGTCGGGCATGAGCCGGGCGCGGAACGCCGGGAACACGAGCGCCCGGTTGCGCGTGTGCTCCTTTCCGGTCATGCATTGCAACGTGCGGCCCATCACCGGCTCGCTGTGGCGTTCGTACGCGGCGGCTGCGGGCAGCGTCGCCTCATCGAGGAAGGCCTGCTCGACGTCGCGATAGCGCGTGAGCAGATAGGCGGTCGCGCCATGGAATGGCACGTAGGCCACCCGCCGGGTCTCGCGCAAGCGGCGCAGCTCGTCGTGGAACCCCTCGAAGTCGAGCGCGAAGTCGTTGTCGCTGCTGAGCTGCGGCATGTTCGTCAACTGATCGCCCCCCGGGTCGCGTGACGAGCACACGCTAGTGGTCGCCAGCCAGAAGCCCGGGGCGGTGATCACCGCTAGTCTCCGCGCATGAGCTCGATCGCGCACAGCCCGTCCACCGGCGTCATCATCACCGGCGGCGCGTCCGGTATCGGCGCGTCGACCATGCATGCGTTGGCCGAAGCCGGTCGGCCGGTCGCCGCGTGGGACCTGAACGGCGACCGCGCCGTCGCCGTCGCGGCCGAAGTGCAGGCGAAGTACGGCGTCGCGGCGATCGGCATCGGCATCGATGTCACCGATCACGCGGCGTTCGTGTCGGCTGTTCGTGGCACACGAGCGGCGCTGGGTACCATCGGTGGGCTTGTCCACGGCGCAGGCATCGTCGGCGCAGGCCCGATCGATTCGTTCGACGATGCGGTGTGGAACCTCGCCCTGGCGACGCACCTCACCGCTGCCGCGGTGCTCATTCGCGAGCTCAGCAGCGATCTCACGGCCAACCCGGGTTCGGCGGTGGTGCTCGTCGCGTCGATGGCTGCCATCGTCGGATTCGATGCCAACCCTGCGTACTGCGCCGCGAAGTCGGGGATGCTCGGGCTGGCCCGCTCGGCCACGGCGCGTCTCGGCCCGCTCGGTGTGCGCATCAACTGTGTGTGTCCGGGCTTCATCGACACGCCGATGATGGCCCCTTCGCTCGATGCTGCGGGCCTCGAACGATTCGCCAGCCGGGCGCCGTTGCGTCGAATCGGTCAGCCGTCCGACATCGCGACCGGCATCCGGTTCCTGCTGAGCGACGACGCGTCGTTCGTCTCCGGCACCGAGCTGGTGGTCGACGGTGGCGTTTTGGCCACGACGTGGTGAGTGGTCAGAGCGCGTCGAACCCGCGGACGTGGTCGCCTGCGAGGTGACCTCCGTCGACCGGTACGTCGACGCCAGTGACCATGCGCGCCAGGTCGCTCGCCAAGAACACCGCGACGTCGGCGATCTCGTCGAGCGTGACGTTGCGCGCGATGGGCCTCGTGTGGTGATAGGCGTCGATCTCGTCGGCGAGGCCCGATAGCTTCTCGCCCCAGGGCGCGTACATCGCGGGGTTGCCGCCAGCGGGACACACCGTGTTGACCCGGATGTTGTCGCGACCGAGTTCGACCGCGGTGGCCTTGCTGAGCCCGCGCAACGCCCACTTGCTCGTGGTGTACGCGCTGAGCCCGTTCATCCCCTGCAGGGCATCGATCGAGGCGATGTTGATGATGGAACCCCCGCCGTTCGCGCGCATGACTGCGGAGACCGCCTTGATGCCGAGGAATGCACCGAGCGCGTTGACGTCGAAAACCCGTCTGAACTCCGCGGCCGTCGTGCGCTCGATCCCGCCCATGTGCAGCACGGCTGCGTTGTTGACCAACACGTCGACGCGACCGTGTTGCGCCACGACATCGTGCACCAACGATGTCCAGGCGAGCTCGTCGGTGATGTCGCACGCGTGGAAGGCGGCTGGCGCTTCGAGGATGTCGGCGACCGCCCGGCCTTCGGCCTCGAGGACGTCGACCACGACGACCGTGGCACCCTCCTCGGCGAACCGGCGCGCGATCACCGCACCGGTGCCGCGGCCGGCGCCGGTGACGATCGCGACCTTGCTCTTCAACAGCATGGTGTACCTCGGCTTCAGTCTCGGAGGGTCTCGACGCTCTCGGTCTTCGGCGCGGGGTATGCGTGCCATCGGGTGGGGGAGTCCTCGATGATGCAGACCATTGCGTCCCTGCCAAGGAACGGTGAGTCGATGCGCCCGACGTCGAACTCGCTCCCGCGGAAGCGGATGCGATCGCCTGGAACGAGGTCCGGAACGGGGATGGATTGCCATGTCGCTGCCATGGGCGGAGTCTGCCCCAACAACTCGGGTGCGTGCTCGATAGTGTCGACCCACGACCATCCGGCGGATTCCCCGCGGATCATGAAGAGGAGCCACCTCATGGGTGTTTACGACATCGAGATCGACGGCATCGACGGATCTCCCGACCTACTCGGTTCGGTGAAGGGCAAAGCGGCGCTGTTCGTCAACGTGGCCTCGAAGTGCGGGCTCACGCCGCAGTACACCGCGCTCGAGGCCCTGCACGAGGAACTGAAAGACAAGGGCTTTTCGGTCATCGGGTTTCCGTGCAACCAGTTCGGTGGCCAGGAACCGGGCACCGAGAGCGAGATCGTCCAGTTCTGCTCCGAGACCTACGGCGTGACGTTCCCACTGTCGGCCAAGGTCGACGTCAACGGCACACCGCAGCACGCGTTGTTCAAGCAACTCAACGAGACCGCCGACGGAACTGGCCACGCTGGCGACATCCGCTGGAACTTCGAGAAGTACGTCATTGACCGCAACGGCCAGGTCGTAGCCCGGTTCGCGCCCACCGTCGCCCCCGACGCCCCCGAGGTCCGCGAGGCCATCGAGAGCGCACTCGCGTGATCGGCTCCTGATCCAACGGGTGCGCTGGCCGGCGGTCTCACGTGCCGGCCAGCGCACCCGCGATCTGGGCCGCCGACGCGGCGTTGTTCTTCACCAGCGCGATGTTCGCGACGAGGCTCCGCCCCGCCGTCGCCACAAGGATTCGGTCGAGCAACCACCGCGTGACTTCACGCCCGCGCACGTCGGCGAGGTCCAGCTCGTCCAGCGCCGCGTCGATGATGCCATCGATCTCGCTCCGCGGGATCTCGTCCGCGTGGGGGATCGGGTTCGCGATCACCACACCGCTGCGCAATCCGAGTGCCGACTGCGCCGCGAGGAACGCGGCGATGGCCGTCGGGCCGTCGAGGCGTCGCGGTGCCTCGAAGCCACTGTTGCGACTGTAGAACGACGGGAACTCGTCGGAGCCGTCGACCAGCACGGGAACCCCGAGCGTCTCGAGGTGCTCGAGCGTGAGCCCGATGTCGAGGATCGACTTGACCCCGGCGCACACGACGGCCACCGGTGTGTGCGCCAGTTCGGCGAGATCGGCCGAGATATCGAAGCTCGTCGGAGCGCCGCGGTGCACGCCGCCGATACCACCAGTCGCGAAGACGCGAATGCCCGCGAGGTGCGCGACGTGCATCGTGGCCGCGACGGTGGTGGCCCCTGGCCTGCGGTTGGCGAGCAACCACGGCAGGTCACGCGTGGTGGTCTTGTGCACTTCGCCACCGCGGCCGTCGCCCACGAATTCGAGCTGCTCGTCGGAGAGTCCGACGACGCATCTGCCGTTGAGAACGGCGATGGTGGCCGGGGTCGCGCCGTTTGCACGAACGATGGCCTCGACCTCGCGTGCGGTCTCGATGTTCTGGGGGTAAGGCATGCCGTGACTGATGATCGTCGACTCGAGCGCGACCACGGGTTCACCCGCAGCGAGCGCACGAGCGACCTCGGGATGCAGCGACAGAAAGGGATGGATCACGGAGCCTCGTGGGGGGTGTCGAACACGGTATGGCGCGCGCCTGCGTCGAGCCGCACGTTGACGCTGGCCCTCAAGCATAAGGTGAGCAGCGCCGCGGCGATGCGGCTCATTACGTCGGCGTCGGTGCCGCCGATCACCACGATGCCGGCGCGCGCAAGGACATCCGTGTCACCCATGGCGCGAGACGACGTGGAGGTCAGGCGAGAGCAGCTTGTACTGCGGTTCCGGCGAGGGTCACGCTCGGCCATGCGAGCTCGGGGGGCAGGCCCCCGCACAGCGGTTGCATGCCGAGCGGCATGCCGGAGCGGACCTGAGCCGTAGCCTCTTCCACGCTGAGGATGCGGTACGGCCCGTTCTCCGCGCGGAGTTCGTCGGCGTTCACTGCTTCGCTGCGGCTCGACGCAGCCCGGTTCTCGCCCATCCAGTCGCGGTACATGGCGACGTCGTGCATGAGGTACGAGCCCATCTCGCTCCACGCACGGTCGACGTCGTCGGCCACGAACACTGTCGTAGGTGATTCCTTGGTCGGTATGAACGCAAAGCCCGGCGTAACACCCGCTTCGTTCGCCGCTTCGTTGTAGATGTCGACGAGCGACTGCGAGCCGCCCTCGGCGAACAGGTTGAGGCCGAGGCGACCAGCGCGTCGGGCTGCGGCGTCGCTGTGGCCGCCATACGCGAGCGCTGGACCACCCGGGGTGACCGGAGCGGGGGTCACGTGGACCGTGCGACCGTCGTAGCTGAAGCGCTCGCCGGCGAGCGCGCGACGTAGAGCGTCGAGCTTGTGGTCCATCAACTTGCCGCGCGTACCCATGTCGACGCCGAACATCGCGTGTTCCTCGGGTCGGTACCCAAGCCCGATCACATAGGACACGCGGCCGCCGCTGATGATATCGAGCACCACCATGTCCTCGGCCAGCTTGATCGGATCGTAGAAGTTGAGCAGGAGCGCGCCGACCACGATGGGCATGGTGGTCGTGCGGGCCGCGATCGCCGTGGCCAACACGATGGGGGACGGCAGGTAGCCGTCGGGCGACGTGTGGTGTTCGGAGATCAACGTCGAGATGCAACCGTGCGACTCGCCCCACGCGGCCATGTCGATCGCGGTGCGATAGAGGTCGGTGGTCGTGGGGCCGCCGGCGGGGGCACGCATGTCGAAGCGCAGCATGAACATGCGGGGCATGTTGACACAGCCACGTCGGTCAGGTGGCCGGCGGCTGCGAGGTGTTCGGCACCACGCCACCCACATTTCGCAACACGTTCGAATGCGTCGCGTGACCTGACCGATTCAGTCGCGCAACAATGCGAACGTCAGCTCGTGGCGATTGTGGTGCAAGTGGAAGAGCTGGCTGCCTTCGATGGACGCGAACGCACGAGCGATCTCGTGGTCGGTCTCGCCTTGGAACTTCATGCTCACGATCATGTTGCGCACGTTTCCTGATCGATGCCAACGCTCGACCAGTGCGTACATGCGCTTCGGATAGGCGATCACATCGCTGCACAACCAGTCGAGCTCGCCGAACGATTCGGGTTCGATCGAGAACGCGCTCGCGCTGCGGAAGCGCACCTCGGGCATCCCCTCGACGCGTTCGTCGAGGGGCGCCTTGTCGACAGCGGTGACGTATGCCCCGAGGTGCGCGAGCATCCACGTCCACCCACCGGGGCTCGCGCCGAGGTCGAGACAACGCTCGCCCGGTGTCGGCCAACGCCCGACGCGCAGGAACGCTTCCCAGAGCTTCAGGTAGGCCCGGCTCGGGGGACCGGTGCGGTCTTCGATCAGGTTGGCCACCCCGTTGGGGAAAGGACTCGAGCAATGCGCTGCGGCGAGCATCAGCCCAGGCGACAGCAGTGTCCACGAACCGAGCGGAGCGTTCGGCGCCGGTGCACCAATTGCCAGTGCCTTGGCCGAGACGTGCGGCAACTTGGCGGTGATCAGCTCCGCTCGCCCGCGATGGTGCGGCGCGTACGCCGCCCAGCTGCGCTGGCGCTCGCGCAGTGCATCGGCCGCTTCGCGGATCGACGGCACGCCCAGGTACTCGGCGTCGAACCACGTGTTCATCGCCCACGCCGCGGCGATCGGCTCATCCTCGGTGATGAACAAACGATCGTGACGCTGGGTGACCTTGACTCCGTTCGCGGCAAGCTCCTCGCCGAGCTGCGACTCGTAGTCCTCTGCTGCCAGATATGCCGTTGTCACGCGACCAGGGTGACAGACGCGCGACGTTCGCACCGAGCCCGGCCCGGTCACGGTGCCCGGCAACTCGCTGGCCCCTTCAGTGCCGGAGCGAGGATCATGTGCGTCATGCACCCCCGTAGCCCGAGCATCGAACTGGTGGTGTTCGACTTCGACGGCACGATCCTCGACACAGAGTGGCCGCACTTCACGGCAGTGCGCGACACCTTTGTGCGCTACGGGGCCGAGCTGACCCTCGACCAGTGGCAGCACCGCGTCGGTCGCGCCGATCACCCGCATTGGTCGACGCTGCTCGCCGATGCGCTCGGCGCGGCGAGCATGAGCGGCAACCGCGTGAAGGTCGACCTCGACGCGATGATCGCGGAGTGTCGGGCGCGCAAGGACGCCGCCACCCTGGCCGAGCTGGTGCGGCCCGGCGTGATCGAGTTGTTCGATCGCGCCGAGCAAGCCGGTGTCGCGATCGCCGTCGCGTCGAGTTCGCCGCGCGACTGGGTCGAACCCAACCTCGAGCGGCTGGGGTTGCTCGGGCGCGTCCACGCGGTGCGTACGCGCGACGATGTGCCGCGCGCGAAGCCGTGGCCCGATGTGTACGCCGCGGCGTGTGTTGCGGTGGGCGTAGGGGCGCCAGCAGCGGTGGCCATCGAGGACTCGCACCATGGGCTCGCTGCGGCAGTGGCGGCTGGCCTTCCGTGCATCGTCGTACCCAATCGGGTCACGACGGGCCAGGACTTCGCCTTGGCCTCGCTCGTGGTGGAGTCCCTGGTCGCGGTCAGACGCGGCACGTTGGGGCTGCCGTAGGGCTTTTCCGTGCGTGCTCAGATCTGGCGGCTGCGGGCCGTCCTGATTCTCACCTTGTCCTGAGCTGGGACTTCATCCGATCCGGGCCGTTGGGTCGGACACTGACTCACGCACTTCGAGGAGGGATCCGCCGAACGCCGTGTGGGTTCCCGATAGAACCGAGCACCCCGCCGCCGAGTTTCGTTCTCGGGACTTCGTCGCCGTGCTCAAAGCCGCCGGATTGTCCGGCTCGATGGGCCGAGTCGCCGGCGCCGCCGGCAACGCAGGGTCACCCCCGTCGAATTCGAACTCGCCTTCACCGACCATGCAGCATGATCGAGACACAACAACCGGCAACCAAAGTCGCGACAGACCCGAGCGTGTGGCGCAAGATCGCCGACGACGATCTCGCCAACTATCTACAACGAATAATCGACGTACGAGATTAGGTTTCGTTGACCACCTGGAAGAGCACGCGGCGGTCGCTCTCGGTGCCGAACCCGGCCGTCGGCCGCAAGAACTCGGCGACCTGGCGCGTGACCACCCCGGTCTCGCGAGTCCAGGTCTCGTGGGCCCGACGCTCGGCGCCACCGTCTCCGTCGAACTCGTCGTAGAGGAGCAGGCTCCCGTGCCCGAGCAGCGGGGTCAACCAGCGAAGCGCACACAACGTCGAGGACTCGAGATCGGCGTCCAGCGAGGCGAGCGCAACCCGGCCGACGCGACCCGCCAGTGCATCGTCGAGAGTGTCGTCGAAGTAGCCGACGACGAACTCGACGTTGCGGATGCGCGGCACAGCGCAGGCGAACGTTCCGGGCGCCAAGGTCTCGAACGGCTCCGGCAGTCCCTCGAACGAGTCGCAGGCGAACAGCTGACGGCGTCCGACCTTGGGCTGCTGGCGCCGGAGGTTGCGAAGCTCGCTGCGCAGGACGCGAGTTGACGCGCCCTCGGCCACCCCGAACTCGATGACGTTGCCCGGGACACGCACTGCGCTGCGCACTGCAAGGCGCAGGACCTGCTCACGCGAGATCGGGACGTTGATCAGCGGCTTGCGCACGCCGGTGGGGGTCTCGCTCATGAGTCCTCCCGGAAGTACGGACGTGAGCCGGAAACCGCGCAACGTTGCATCCTTCGATAGCGGGGGTAATGGTCGCCGAGCGCACGGTGGACCGTGCTGGCCTCATCCCATATCACGAGATCATGCTCCTGCCACTGCCACCGGACCTGGAACGCCGGATTATCGAGATGGTCGACGAGCGAGGCTAGCAGTGATGCCGAACTCTCGGCCGACAGCCCGGTGATGAACTCGGCGTACAGGGGGCAGAGGAAGAGCGCGGGCCGCCCGCTCACCGGGTGCGACCTGACCAGCGGATGTTCCACGGGCGGGTTCTCGGCGATCAGCCGGTCGGTGATCTCGTCTCCGTGGTGGACCCGGACCGTCTCGAAATAGTGCGGCTTGGGGCGATGGCGCAGCTTGAGCCCTCGCACCTGCTGCTGCACCTCCGGTGACAGCGCGTCGTACAACGAGAAAAGATCGACCCAGATGGTGTCGCCCCCCGAATCTGGGATGACACGGGCGTTGAGGATCCCGAACGCTGGCGGCTCGCTCAACCATGAGAGGTCGGTGTGCCAGGGGAACTCCGCCGGCGGCCGCTCTTCGGTGTCCTCGATGTAGGAGATCCGCTTGAGCGAGCCCTTGAGGCTCGCGACCGGGTCGGCGCAGAGCTCGCCGAACTGCGCGCCGAACGCGAGGTGCTCCTCGGCACTCAGGTCCTGGTTGCGGAAGAACAGCACCTGGTGCTCAGCCAGCGCGGCGCGGATGAGGGCCAGAGCCTCGTCGTCGAGCGGGTCCCGCAAGTCGACGCCAGAGACACTCGCCCCGAGTGCTGCATCGTGCGGCACGATCTCGATCCGGCTCGTCTGAGTCTCTATCATGGTTCCTCTTAGCATGTGGTGCGATGTGCGACTGCCGCCGTCGCACCTTGTCCGACGAAGCCTTGTTTCACTGGGAGTCTGCGGAACTCACTTGGCGGTGCCGACGCGCGAAGAACTGGGGCACCGACCGTATATCGGCAGAGGCGACACCCGCAATCGTCGCGGGTCTGAGGACGAGTACCGGCCACCCCCACGGGGGCGGGTTTTTTACTAGGGAGTGGGGTGTTATTTCACTAACACCCCCGAGTGGAGCTGGAGGGAATCGAACCCTCGTCCGCTGAAGGGTCACCGCACGTGATACGACCATTCCCGGTTTGTCCCTCGAACGGCTAGGACAACGCCGGGTCGCACGGGCCGAAGCCCCGCCGCCGGGTCTTTCCCCGATGCCAGTGTTCTTTCACACCGTCAGTCGTCTTTCCGACCGTCACCCTCCGCTTCTGTTACCGGGCTGCGGTGAGTTGGCCCTGCGTGCCATTGCTGGTCGCTATGACTCTCTACTACCTGATCTAGATCAGGCGGCGAGAGCGAGATCGCTGTTGGCGTCTCTGTTTTTTGCCCCGTTTAACGAGTCTGAGCCACTCGGGTCGCACGCAAACGGATTCCTGCCTCACCGTCGAAACCGATCAGCCCCGTATGCCCTATCACTGTAGGCCGCGGCCGCCCAGGCAGCACCCGACTTCGGTGCCACGGGGCGCCACGTCGGCTGAGGGTCGGAGGATTCCTTGACCTAGTACCAGGAATTCCTCCGACGCTGTCCGGTGACCCGTTCGACGCGCTGCTCGTCCGCCCGCGCTGTCGCACCCCCTCGGCAATATGTGGGCCCATGGCACGAGAGCTCCGACTCAACCGCCTCGCAGCCCAGCAGCATGGGCTTGCCTCCCGTCCACAACTCCTCAACCTCGGTTTCACCGCGTGGGAGATTTACGGTCGAGTCACACGCGGCGTCTGGGCACGCGTCGCGCCACGGGTCTACGACGTTGCGCCCGCGTCGTTCGATCCCCGGAGGGTGCTGCACGCGGCGGTGCTCGCATCCGAGGGTTGGGCGTCGCACCGCAGCGCGGCCGAGTTGCTGGGCTACGTCGGCCGAGCATCGGGGCGGCCGGCCGTGGTGATCGCCGAGGCGCGACGTGTCGATTCGATCGCGGCCGACGTCCATCGATCGCTCTTCTTGGAGGCGAGCGAGCGCACCACGGTCGACGGCATCGCCTGCACGTCCGCGGTGCGCACGTTGCTCGATCTCGGGACGCTCGTCGACGAGACCGAGTTGGACGACGCGTTCGGTCGCGGCCTCATTTCGGGGCGGGTCACGCTTCGGCGCGTCGACCGATATCTCGACCGGCCGATGGGCGGGCGACCTGGCGTGGCGGCACTGCGGCGCGTGGTCGATGCCCATCGCGATCGCGGCGCAGCTACGCAGAGCAAGCTCGAGGTGATCGTCAGTCGAGCGGCCACGTTGGGCCAGCTGCCGCCGGCTAGCCACCAGCACCCGGTGACCATCTGCGGCCGCACGTTCCGCCTCGACCTCGCGTGGCCGGCCGAGCAGGTCTTCCTCAAGGCGGATGGCGCGGCGTACCACCGCACCCGCAAGGAGTTCCTCAACGATCGCGAGCGCCAGAACCTGCTGGTCGTTGCGAGGTGGCGGCCCCTTCGGTACACGTGGCCCGTCGCCAACGAGCAACCAGCGCTCATCGTCGACCAGGTGCGCACCCTGCTCGACGATCGCCGGCACGGCGCCTCGTGACGAGCCGACCTCGCTGTCCACCTGCATCGGAGGATCTGTTGGTCTCACGCCAAGAATTCCTCCGACCCGCAGCACACCGCCTTCCATGGCAACTCGGTGGGTCGCTTCCCCCTGCCCGGCTACCCTCGTGCACCTCATGGCCGCGCCGGATCGCAAAGGAACCAAGCTCGTCGCCACCAACCGCGCCGCGCGGCGCGACTACGACGTGCTCGACACGCTCGAGGTGGGGATCATGCTGCGGGGCAGCGAGGTCAAGTCGCTCCGCGAGTCGAAGGTGCAGCTGAACGACGCGTTCGCCCGCATCGACCACGCCGAGATGTGGCTCTACGGCATGCACCTCGCCGCGTACTCCCACAGCACTGGCGTGTTCGGCCACGTACCCGAGCGAAACCGCAAGCTGCTGGCCCACAAGTCCGAGATCCTGCGCTGGAAGGCCCGGGTCGATCTCGAGCGGTTGGCCATCGTGGCGTTGAGCCTCTACTTCAAGGATGGTCGGGCCAAGCTCGAGCTCGGACTCGCAAAGGGTCGCCGCAAGGGCGATCACCGCCAGGCGCTCATCAAGAAGGAAGCCGACATCGAAGCCCGCCGCGCTATCTCCGCGGCTCGCCGCGAAAGGGGCTGAGCGGCCGTGCTCGAACTGACCCGCGATGTGTACGAGTCGATGCTCGCCCACGCGCTCGGCGGCCTGCCCGACGAGGCCTGTGGGTTGTTCGCGACCGATCCGGCCACGTCACGCGTCGAGCGCTTCTTCCCGATGACCAACACCGCGGCGTCGAGCCAGATCTACCGACTCGACGGACGCGAGATGATGAACGTCGAAGCCGCGGCCGATGCCGATGGCCTTCTGGTCGCCGGGGTCATGCACAGTCACACCCACACCACGGCCTTTCCTTCGCCCACCGACGTGCGCGATGCCGAGGCGTTCGACCCGTTCGGTGCGTGGGTCTTTATCATCGTGTCGCTGAAGCATGCCGAGCCGGCGTTGCGGGCCTATCGCATCCTCGGCGACCAGATCACCGAGGAGCCCGTTGTCGTTGCCGGGTAGGTCACGCCGCAGGTACCGGTCTAGAATGTTGATCAAATCACTCGGGAATGTTCGGTGGTAGCGATGACGGTCTACAACTCGGTGTTCGACCTGATCGGCAACACGCCTATCGTCGACGTCTCGAACCTCAGCCCGAACCCGAACGTGCGCATCCTGGCCAAGATGGAGATGCAGAACCCGGCGGGTTCGGTCAAGGACCGCATCGCCAAGGCCATGATCCTCGCGGCCGAGGCCGATGGCACGCTCACCCCGGGCAAGACCATCATCGAGCCGTCGTCGGGCAACACCGGCATTGCCATGGCGATGATCGCCCGGACGCGCGGCTACCCGATCAAGATCGTGCTGCCCGAGAATGTTTCGATCGAACGGCGACAACTGCTCGAGATCTGCGGGGCCGAGATCATCCTGTCGCCCGGCGAAGAGGGCTCGAACGGCGCGGTGAGCCGCGCCCAGGCTCTGGCGGCCGCGCACCCGGAGTGGGCCTTCCTCTACCAGTACGCGAACGATGCCAACCCCCGCGCTCACTACGAGGGAACCGGTCCCGAGATCTTTCGTGATGTCCCTGACATCACGCACTTCGTGGCCGGCCTCGGCACCAGTGGCACGCTCATGGGCGTCGGTCGCTACCTCAAGGAACAGAAGCCGTCGGTGCTTATCTACGCCGTCGAGCCGCCCATCGGCGAACGGGTCGAGGGCCTGCGCAGCCTCGACGACGGGTACATCCCGCCGGTGTTCGAGAACTGGGGCGGCCTCGAGTTGCTCGACGGAAAGCGCATCGTGCGGCCCCGCGAATCGCTCGAGTGGACACGGCGCCTACTTGCCGAGTGCGGCATCTTCGCCGGTATCTCCGCGGGCGCAGCGCTCGCCGGAGCAGCCCGCGTGGCCGAGCGCATCGACGAGGGCGTCATTGTGTTCGTGGTGTGTGACGGCGGTTGGAAGTACCTGTCCACCGGGGCCTGGACTGACGATCTCGACGTCGTCGTGAAGCGCGCCGAGAAGATCATCTACTTCTGAATCGACGCGGCTTGGCCTGTCGACCTTTGCGCCGCCCCATCGTGCCGGCGAGGTGTTGCTCGGCCGACAACAGGATCATGCTCACAAAATCCCGGGTCGGGCACCCCGAGCCAGACCGCGACGCCGAGATGGGTCGCGTTCGGCCCCTTCTGTAGTGGCGTGGCGGCGATCACCGAGGCGGACCTTCAGGAGCTCGGTATGCCCATCGTGCCGGCCTCCGCTCGGAGGGTGGAAGTATGGCAGTGCGACGAGAGCCGATGAGCGGGCTCGGTCGATCCGTCATCGGCCACGCGTACCCTTTCGGCATGGTTCGTATGCGCACACACGTCGCGGTGCTACTTCTCGCCGCCCTGTCGTTCGCCGCGTGCGCAGGAGGGTCGAAGGGTGCGGCTTACGATCCGGCCTCTCGCAACACGAGCGAGCTTGACTCGGCGATCCAGGCCCCACCGGTGCCGAAGTCGCTCTCGACATCCACGACCCTGGCACCGACCGGTGCCACCTACTACGTCGCCAGCCGGGGCAATGACTCCAACACGGGCACCAAGGACGAGCCCTTCAAGACGATCTCCCACGGCGTCGGCCGGCTGAAAGCCGGCGACACGCTCATGATCGGTCCTGGCGAGTACGTAGAGGACGACGGGGATGCGGGGCTGCGCATAAAGAATCTCAACGGGACTGCCGCGAAGCCGATAACCATCGCCGCCGGATCGGCCGAGAAGCCCAGGCTGACTGGCGGCCTATGGAAAACCGTCGCCGTCGAGAAGTCTTCGTTCATCGTGCTGCGTGGTCTCGAGACGATCGGCACCGCAATGACTGACAAGAAGCCCACCTCGGGCATCGAGATCATTGATTCGCACCACGTCACGGTCGCTGATAGCTACGTGCACGATGGCGGCGGAGGCGGCATCGGATCGATCCGATCGAACCACATCAGTGTGATCGGCAACTACGTCGCCGGCATGGCCAAGTGGAACCCATTTCAGACGTCGGGCATCTCGCTGTTCGATTCGACCAACATCGGCGGAGATGCGGATGCGGACGGGTATTCGATGCGCATCGTCGACAACGTCGTGTTCGGTACCGAGAACATCGCGCTGCCGAACGGCGGTAACACCGTCACCGATGGCAACTGCATCATCGTCGACACCGGTGACACAAACCGTTACGCCGGACGCACATATATCGCGAACAACGTGTGCGCCAACAATGGCGGGCGAGGTATCCACGTCTTCAAGTCACAGAACGTCGTTGCGGTGAACAACACGATGTACCACAACATGCAGACCGCGAAGTTGAAAGAGGAAGGCGGAGAGCTTTCCGCTGTGTCTGCACGCGGTGTCATCTTCCGGAACAACCTCGTGGTGGCTCGTTCGAACAGGAAGGCCTCGTTCACCTACCAGTCCGAGGGGATCACCTTCGACGCGAACCTCTATGAAGGTGAGGGCAAGGCACCGACCGGCACCGAACTGATGGCGCCGAACGTCGGTCTCGCGGCCCCGGACGACGGCAACTTCGCACTTCTCGCCGGAAGCCCTGCGATCGATGTCGGTGACTCAGACGGCGCGCCCGCCACCGATCAGGAAGGCAAGCCGCGACGCGGCCAACCCGACGTCGGCGCGTTCGAAGCGGCAAGCTGACACCTCACCGACAGAGCGAGGCACTTCATGCGACCCGACGGACGTCTGCCCGACGAACTTCGTCCCATCTCCTTCGAGCGTGACTACACCGAGATGACCCCCGGCTCGGTGCTCGTGAGCTTCGGCCGCACGCGCGTCCTGTGCACGGCTTCGGTCGACGACGAAGTGCCGCGCTGGATGCGCGGTCGCGGCACCGGCTGGGTGACCGCGGAGTACGCCATGCTGCCCGGCTCGAGTCCCGAGCGCGTACAGCGCAAGGTGTCGGGCCGATCACAGGAGATCCAGCGGCTCATCGGCCGTTCGTTGCGCAGCGTGTGCGACATGAAGGCGCTCGGTGAGCGGCTCATCGCCGTCGATTGCGACGTGCTCCAGGCCGACGGGGGCACGCGCACCGCGTCCATCACCGGAGCGTTCCTCGCGCTGCATGACGCGTGCGCGCGGCTGGTACAGGAGGGCAAGTTGAAGGCGAGTCCGCTCACTGAGCCATGCGCCGCAGTGTCGGTCGGCGTGGTCGACGGCGTGCCTGTGCTTGATCTGCCCTACATCGAGGACTCGCGCGCCGAGGTCGACATGAACGTGGTCATGACCAGCTCCGGTCGATTCGTGGAGGTCCAGGGCACCGCCGAGGGCCAAGCGTTCAGCCGCAGCGAACTCGACTCGATGCTCGGGCTCGCCGAGAAAGGCATCACCGAGCTCATCGTCCTTCAACGCGAGATGATGGCGATCGACCTGCCGCGCCGTCCTACCTCGCGGTGAACGAGCGGGCACCGATTCGGCTGGTCTGCGCGACCGCCAACGCACACAAGGTCACCGAGATCGCGGCCGTCCTCGGCGACGCGGTCGAACTCGTGGCGCGGCCGGACGAGGTGCCCGAGGTGATCGAGCACGCCGACACGCTCGAAGGCAACGCTCGGCTCAAGGCCTTCGCGCTGTGCGAAGCGACTGGTCTCGCGGCGGTTGCCGATGACACCGGGCTCGAGGTCGATGCGCTCGACGGTGCGCCCGGCGTGCGTTCAGCGCGCTTCGCAGGCGACGAAGCCGACGACCGCGCGAACGTCGCCAAGTTGCTCGAGGTGCTGCGCGCCGTTCCCAACGCGGCGCGCACCGCTCGCTTTCGTACCGTCGCGTTGGTGTGCTGGCCCGATGGACACGAGACCATCGCGTCGGGCACCGCCGAAGGCCGCATTGCGCCGCAGCGCCTCGGCCACGAAGGCTTCGGCTACGACCCGGTGTTCATACCCGATGATGGCGACGGACGATCGTTCGCCGAGATGGTCGCGGGCGAGAAGAACGCGATCTCGCATCGGGGCCGCGCGTTCCGGGCGCTGGCCGCGAAGCTCTACGACGAGCGCTGATTGTTGAGCATCGTCTCGATGGCCATGGGATCGAGCGGCCGGGCGAACAGGTAGCCCTGCCCGAAGTCACAGCCGAGCTCCTTGAGCAGGTCGCGTTGCGCGATGGTCTCGACGCCTTCGGCGACCACGCGCAGCCCCAGGCTGTGCGACAACGCGATCGTGGCCTTGACGATGGCCGTGTCGTTGTCGTCGGTGCCGAGTCCGTCGGTGAACGTGCGGTCGATCTTGACGAAGTCGATGGGGAAGCGCTTCAGGTAGGAAAGCGACGAGAACCCGGTGCCGAAGTCGTCGAGACCTAGTTGGATACCCAGCGCGGTGAGCTGGTTGAGGGTCTTCTCGGTGGTGGGGTTGCCTTCGATGAGTGCGCTCTCGGTGAGCTCGAGGCTGAGCAACTCGGCCGGCAGCCCGGTGTTCGCGAGCTCGGAGGCGACTTGCTGGGCGAAGGAGCTGTCGGCCATCTGACGAGCCGACACGTTGACCGCGACGTGAAGCGATTGGCCGCTGTAGCGAGAAACCCACGAGGCAGCCCGGCGCGACGCGAGCGCCAGCACCTGCGCACCGAGCCGGATGATGAGGCCGGTGTCCTCGGCGATGTCGATGAACTCGCTGGGCAGCATGAGCGAGCCGTCGAGCTCGCGCAGGCGCACGAGCGCCTCGGCGCCGGTGATGGCGTCGGTCTTGAGATCGACGATGGGTTGGTAGAGCACCTCGACGAGCCGTTCGTCGAGCGCGCGACGCAGATGCTGCTCGACGCTGTGCCGGCGCACGGCTTGGTCGCGCAGGTGATCGTCGAACATGTCAGCACGGTCGCGGCCTTGGTCCTTCGCCCGGTACAGCGCCGTGTCGCTGTCTCGGAGCAGGTCCTCGGGCGACTCGTGACCTTCGGCCACCGCGATGCCGAGGCTCGTGGTGACCACGGTGGAGTCGGAGCCGAGCTTGATCGGCTTCGCGATGGCCCGCCGGAGGCGTCGGGCCGCGAGCACGGCATCTCCGCGGCGGACCATGCCGTTGATGATGACCACGAACTCGTCGCCACCGAGCCGGGCAACCGTGTCGCCCGGGCGGATGATTTCCTGGATACGGCGGGCCACTTCGCGCAGCAGTTCGTCGCCGGCGGTGTGGCCGAGCGAATCGTTCACGATCTTGAAGCGGTCGAGGTCGAGGAAGAGCACGCCGACCATGCGCCGACGTTCCTGTGCGTGCTGCAGCGCCTCGCGCAAGCGTTCGAGCAGAAGCGCGCGGTTTGGCAGGCCGGTGAGCTCGTCGTGATAGGCGCGGGTGGCGAGGATCTCGGCGGCTTCGACCCGATCGCTGACGTCGCGTGCGTTGAGGAC
>WLNW01000035.1 GCA_009699605.1 Actinomycetota bacterium
ACGGGTTGGGGAACGCGGGGATCGCGTGGCATCATTGACGCCCGTGTCCTGGCGCAAGCCTTGGCGCATGCTCCCTTAGCTCAGACGGCAGAGCGCTTCCATGGTAAGGAAGAGGTCGACAGTTCGATTCTGTCAGGGAGCTCGTTACCGCTCACGCGGTAGCGGGGCGACGTAGCTCAGCAGGTGAGAGCGCTCGACTCATAATCGAGAGGTCGACAGTTCGATTCTGTCCGTCGCTACTTCGTTCGTCGCGAGGCTGTCGAACGGTGCGGTCCAAGGAGACACCCAATGGCGAAGAATGAAAAGCGCGTGCATGTGACACTCGAGTGTCAGACCTGCAAGCGCCGGAACTACATCACCACCAAGAACAAGGTCAACGATCGCGAGCGCATCGAGATCAAGAAGTACTGCCGATGGGAGCGCGTGCACACGATGCACAAAGAAACCCGCTGACCGAGCCCCACTCGGCGCTTTCCGAGACCGGCTGACGATCTGTTATGGCTTCGCCCACCCCGGTCGACGAGCTTGCTCCGGTGGTCGCCGCCGCCTGCGCCGGAAACCGTGAGGCTTTCGACGAGCTGGTACGGCTCACGTATCGCGACACGTTGCAGCTGGCTCGTCGCCTCGCCGGCAACGAGCAGGACGCGCGTGACATTGTCCAGGACGCGTATCTCCGGGCCTACCGTGGACTGCGCCGTTTCCGTGGCGACAGCCGCTTTCGTACCTGGCTGTTCCGCATCACGGTCAACTGCGCGTCGTCCCATGCATCCCGCGACCGCCGGCACCGCCACGACCAGTTGACCGCCGATCATCAGGCGGGCCTTGTCCGCAGGTCTGACGAAGGGGCCGACGTCGAAGGTCGCGCCGCCACACTGTCGCTTCGCGCCGACCTCGAGGCTGCACTCGGGGGGCTCCCGCCGAAGCTGCGGGCGGTCGTCGTGCTACGCGACATCTACGACATGTCCCACGAGGCCATCGCCGCCGAGCTCGGCATCAGCCAGCCAGCGGCCAAGGTGCGCCTTCATCGGGCCCGCCAGCAGCTGCGCGAGCGGCTCTATGCGTACGACGACCGCGCCGATCACGCAGGGCAACGTCATGCCGGCTGAGCCCGGCGCCTGCGCGATGGTGCACGGGCTCCTGCGCGGCGGGGTAGTCCCCGCGACGTTCGAGCCCTGGTCGCAGCGCCACCTCCGGCACTGCGCCACGTGCCGACGCACAGCCCACGAGTACGCCCGGTTGGCCGGCGAGCTGAGGGCGCTGCGCGCCGGTGTCGCGGTCGACGACTCCGGCGTCGTCGAGTCCATCGCCCGGCTGGTCGACGTCGAGATCGGCCGCCGCCTTCGCCGGACCTGGGCCATCACCACGGTGGCTGGTGGCCTCGTGATCGCAGCGGGTGCCGGCGTGGTGGCGTACCTCGTGCGCGAACACGATGCCGTGGCTGGTGTCGCCCGATGAACCGGTGTATCGCTCGCACTCGACGGGGTTTGTCGCCTGGCCGCGGCCCCCGAATGGCCCTGCCGGTCGAGACCGGTGCGATGCTAGAATGCGTCGTCCCTAGGGCAGTAGCTCAATTGGTAGAGCACCGGTCTCCAAAACCGGCGGTTGGGGGTTCGAGTCCCTCCTGCCCTGCGCGTTCTCCGGCAGCCCCTGCCTGGCCTCAACGGCCATCAGATAGGCTTGTCCAGCACTCCATGCTTGCCCTGGACTCCATGCTTCCCCTGGCCTGGCATCCCATGGCCTGCGAAATTTCGCTCCCGACGGCGAGGGCACGATGACACTCAACCGCGAACAACGGCGCATGCTGCAGCGCCAAGGCGAGATCGACGAGACCGGCGAGCCGGTCCGTACTCGCCGTGCCGCACCGGCGCAGACCACCAAAGACGAGCGCACAAGCGCCACCCAGTTCGTAAAAGAGGTCCGGGGCGAGCTCAAGAAGGTGGCTTGGCCCACCCGTGAAGAGACCATTCGTTACACCGTGATCGTGTTCGTCACGCTCGTGCTGCTCACCGCATTCGTCGCCGGCCTCGACTGGGTCTCCAGCCAGGCCGTGCTCAAGCTGTTCAAGGCGTGATCCTCGTGGAAACCGAAGCAACCGTGGAAACCGAAGCAACCTCCGACGACCTCGACGTGGTCGAGGCCGAGTCGCCCTCCGAGGCCGCCGTCGTCGCCGACGAGCTGGCCAACGTCCTGGGCGAGGACGACCTCTATGAGGCGCCCCGCGTCGAAAGCCCCTACGACCGGCCCGGCCGGTGGTATGTGGTGCACACGCAGTCGGGCTACGAGAAGAAGGTCAAGCACAACCTCGAGGCTCGCATCGCCTCGATGAGCATGGACGAACGCATCCACGAAGTCGTCATCCCCATGGAGGACGTCGTCGAGTTCAAGAACGGCAAGCGGGTCACGGTCCAGAAGAAGGTGTTCCCGGGTTACCTGCTCGTGCGCTGCGACCTCGACGACGACTCGTGGTACGTCGTGCGCAACACGCCCGGCATCGTCAACTTCGTCGGCCAGGGCGGAAAGCCGTCGCCGCTCGCTCGACGCGAAGTCGAGAGCTTCCTGCCGGTACAGATCGAAGGCGTCGAGCCCACGCCGCGTCGGGGCAAGCCGCGCCTCGAGTTCGAGCAGGGCGAGAGCGTGCGGGTCAAGGAAGGCCCGTTCGCCAACTTCGAGGGCGAGATCATCGAGATCAACGAGGATCAGCTCAAGCTCAAGGTGCTCGTCAACCTGTTCGGACGCGAGACCCCGGTCGAGCTCGAGTTCGGTCAGGTCGCCAAGGTCTGACGCGTCAGCGTCGGCATTCCCCTCGCGCGAGTTGCCAACCCGGCTCGCGCTGTCCAGACTTGAAGGTCGCTGTCCGCGAGCGTTCTCCGTTCGCGTCGAGATGAAGGCTGAGCTATGGCCAGACGCCAGGTAGTTGCAATCGTTCGTATCCAGATCCCCGCGGGTCAGGCCACTCCGGCCCCCCCGGTCGGTACCGCACTCGGCCCGCACGGCGTGGCCATCATGGAGTTCTGCAAGCAGTACAACGCGGCCACCGAATCCCAGCGCGGCGTCATCGTGCCGGCCGAGATCACGGTCTACAACGACCGCACGTTCACGTTCATCACCAAGACGCCGCCGGTTCCTGTGCTGTTGCGCATGGCCGCCGGCATCGACAAGGGCTCGGCCACGCCGAACAAGATCAAGGTCGGCAAGGTCACCGACGACCAGGTCACCGAGATTGCCCGCACCAAGCTGCCCGATCTCAACACCGACGATCTTGACGCGGCGAAGAAGCAGGTTGCCGGCACCGCCCGCAGCATGGGCATCATCGTCGAGGGCTAGTTCTTCGAACTTTCCCCGAATCCGACAAGCGTTACAGATTCAGCCAGCAAGTCACCTCACCTGCTGGGCACGACACACGAGGGAGCCGAAATGGCGAAGGGCAAGAAGTTCACCGACGCGGCGCGCCGCTTCGATCGAGACCACCTGTATGGCGCCAGCGAAGCGCTCGACCTGGTGAAGGGCATGTCGAACCGCAACTTCGACGAGTCGATCGACGTGGCCGTGCGCCTCGGCGTCGATCCCCGCAAGGCCGACCAGATGGTGCGCGGCACCGTGGCCCTGCCGTCGGGTACCGGCAAGGACGTGCGCATCGCCGTGTTCGCCCAGGGCGACGCAGCCGCGGCCGCCCGCGCCGCGGGTGCCGATCACGTCGGCGCGGACGATCTGGTCAAACTTGTCGAAGGGGGCATGCTCGACTTCGATGTCGCCATCGCTACCCCCGACCTCATGCCCATGGTTGGCAAGCTCGGACGTGTGCTCGGTCCCCGTGGACTCATGCCGAACCCCAAGACGGGCACCGTCACCGAGGACACCGCTCGGGCCGTGACCGAGTTCAAGGGCGGCAAGGTCGAGTACCGCTCCGACCGCTACGGCAACGTGCACGTCCCGATCGGCAAGGTGAGCTTCGAGCTTCCGGCGTTGTACTCGAACCTGAAGGCGCTTATCGACGAGGTCGAACGCGCCAAGCCAGCTACGGCAAAAGGGAAGTACTTCCGAAAGATCACGGTGTCGTCGACGATGGGCCCCGGGGTCAAGGTCGACCCCAATCTCATCAACGAAACGGCCTGATACACTCCGGTCGTTCTCAACTGAGCAGCAATCGCCGAAGACCTTCGGTGTGCCCCCCGGGGTACCGAAAGGGCAAGTACCCGCGAAGGGTGGCCGCCCGCCGAACGAGGTGAACGCATCGTCACGACATGCTGCGGCATGTTCGTTCCGGGTGTTCGTCCTCGTCGGACGGACACCCGCTCTCGTTTTCGGCTCGGTTGCTGCCCACGGAGATCGCGAACAACCCACCGGGCTCCGGCCCCACGAAGCAGACGAAAGGAGGTGCGGATGGAGAACCCAAGGCCAGAAAAGATCGCCGTGGTCGACGAGGTGCGCGAGAGATTGCGCAATGCCGACGCAACGGTGCTGACCGAATACCGAGGCCTCAGCGTCGCCGCGATGGCCAAGCTTCGCAGCGAGCTGCGAGCTTCCGGTGGCGAGGTCAAGGTGTACAAGAACACCCTCGTGCGGTTCGCGGCACGAGATCTCGGCCTCGAGATCGACGACCTCCTCACGGGCCCGACAGCCATCGCGTTCGTTCCGAAGGGCACCGGTGACGCCGTTGGCGTGGCCAAGATCCTGAAGAAGTACGCCGCGGAGAACGAGGCGCTCGTCATCAAGGGCGGTTTGCTCGGCACCAGCCGGCTTTCACCCGCCGACGTCAAGGCACTCGCCGAGGTGCCACCGCGCGAGCAGTTGCTCGCCGAGTTGGCCGGCCTCATGGCTGCCCCGACACAGCAGTTCGTCAACCTGCTCGACGCTGTTCCTCGCGACTTCGCGTACGCGCTGAACGCACTCATCGAGAAGCTCGAACCGGCCGCGGCCTAGCCCGCACCACCCACCCAAACGATCGATAGCACGGAGAAGATGAAATGACGACGAAGGACGAGATCCTCGACGCAATTGCAGGGATGACTGTTCTCGAGCTCAAGGAGCTCAAGGAAGCATTCGAAGAGAAGTTCGGCGTCACCGCCGCCGCGCCAGCCATGGCGTTCAATCCGGCGATGATGGGCGGCGGCGAAGCCGCAGCCGTCGTCGAAGAGCAGGATGAGTTCGACGTGATCCTCCTCGCCGCCGGTGAAAAGAAGATCAATGTCATCAAGGAGGTGCGCACGCTCACGAACCTCGGTCTCAAGGAGGCCAAGGATCTGGTCGACGGCGCCCCGAAGCCGGTGCTCGAGAAGGTATCGAAGGAAGACGCCGAGAAGGCCAAGGCGCAGCTCGAAGGCGCTGGCGCGTCGGTGGAACTGAAGTAGTCCCTGCGGCGTCGGGGAACCGGCGCCGTCGAGACCAGGGTCGGGTTTCGCCCGGCCCTGCACGATCTAGGGACGGGTCGGCGTGCGCCGGCCCGTCCGATCGTCCCGAGTGGTTTTCCGAAATCGCCCGGGACGAGTTCCTTGACCCGTACTGCCCCGAAGGGGGTTGTCCCTGAGTCGGCGCGCGCAGTAGCATCCTTGGTTGCCGTGCCCGCCTGTTGTCTTTTCCCTGTTTTGCCGTTTTCGGCTTCGCGCGCTCGCGCAGGGGTGCGGCCATCGGCTGTGCCCTACCGGTTCTCCCCCCTCTGCCAGGAGTAGCCTGTGTCGTCTCGTCCCGTTCGGGAGCGTTACTCGTTCGCCAATCTCGAGGAAGCCCTCGAGGTGCCTGATCTGATCGCCGTTCAGCGCGAATCGTTCAAGTGGTTCCTTCAGCACGGCATTGCGGAGACCTTCCGCGACATCAGCCCGATCAAGGACTTCACCGAGACGCTCCAGCTCGAGCTCGAGTTCGACCCGGACGACGAGGATCTGCGACCGCCGCCCAAGTTCACGGTGGAGGAGTGCAAGGAGAAGGACATGACCTTCTCCGCCCCGATCTTCGTGCGCGCCCGTTTCATGAACGCGGCCACCGGCGAGATCAAAGAGCAGACGGTCTTCATGGGCGACTTCCCGATGATGACCGAAAAGGGCACCTTCGTCATCAACGGCACCGAGCGGGTCGTGGTTTCCCAGCTCGTCCGTTCACCGGGCGTCATCTTCCAGCCGGGCGAGCGCTTCCGCTTGCGCAACCTGTCGAAGCACCAGCTCGTGACCGGCACCATCCACCCCTATCGCGGTGAGTGGATCGAGTTCGACGTCGAGCAGAAGCCGGGCCGTGATGTCACCGCCGGCACCCGCGTGGCCCGCAAGCGTCGCCTGTCGATCTTCATGTTGCTGCGTGCGTTGGGCTACGACGAGGCGAACGCGCCTGGTTTCCTCGAGCGCTTCGTGCGCCACTTCGATTTCCTCGAAGGCCAATGGGAGAAGGATCGCGACACCGCGCCCACCCAGGACGAGGCCCTCGTCGAGATCTACAAGCGCGCCCGTCCGGGCGAGCCGCCGTCGGTCGAGTCCGCTCGTGCCTACTTCCGCAACGCGTTCTTCGAGCCGCGCCGCTACGACCTGTCGCGCGTCGGTCGGTACAAGCTGAACCGCAAGCTCGGCGCCGAGATCGAGAAGATCGCGACATTGTTCGACCTCGACCTCGAGCGTCCCGAAGCCGATCAGCCAGTGTTGTCGCAGGCCGAGGTGTTGGCCGCGTGCACGTACCTGTTGCATCTCGCCAAGGGCGAGCCGGGCTACCGCCTCGACGATCAAGACCACTTCGCAAACCGGCGCATCCGTTCGGTGGGCGAGCTCATCCAGAACCAGGTGCGCATCGGCCTGTCGCGCATGGAACGCGTCGTTCGTGAGCGCATGACCACCCAGGACGTTGAGGCCATCACGCCCCAGACGCTCATCAACATCCGGCCTGTGGTCGCGGCGATCAAGGAGTTCTTCGGGACGTCGCAGCTGTCGCAGTTCATGGACCAGGTGAACCCGCTGTCGGGCCTCACCCACCGCCGTCGCCTCTCGGCGCTCGGCCCGGGTGGTCTGTCGCGCGAGCGGGCCGGCTTCGAGGTCCGTGACGTCCACTTCTCGCACTACGGGCGCATGTGCCCCATCGAGACCCCGGAAGGCCCGAACATCGGCCTCATCGGTGCGCTCGCCACCTATGCCCGCGTGAACCCGTTCGGCTTTATCGAGTCGCCGTACCGCGTGGTCAACAAGGGCCAGGTCACCGACGAGATCGTCTGGCTCGCCGCCGACGAGGAAGAGGAATACGTCGTCTCGCAGGCCAACGCCAAGGTCACCGCCGACGGTGTGCTCAGCGCTGACCGCGTGTTGGTGCGCCGGTCGCCCCAGTCCGCCTCGCTGTCCGATCTGAAGTTGCAGCTCGAACGTGACGTGTTCTTCGGTGCCACCACCGAGATCTCGTCGGTTTCGCCGCTCGAGGTCCAGCTCATGGACGTTTCGCCGAAGCAGATCGTGTCGGTCGCGACCGCGTTGATCCCCTTCCTCGAGCACGACGACGCGAACCGTGCGCTCATGGGCGCCAACATGCAACGCCAGGCCGTACCGCTCATCGCGTCCGAGGCCCCCTATGTGGGCACCGGCATCGAGGCCCGCGCCGCGCGCGACGCGGCCGACATGGTCATCGCCGAAGACGACGGGGTCATCACCGAGCTCGACGGGCGGGTCATCACCGTTGAGTACAAGAAGCTCGGCAAGAAGGTCTACAAGCTCCTCAAGTTCGAGCGTTCGAACCAGGACACCTGCATTAACCAGAAGCCGCGCGTGGTCGAGGGCGACAAGGTCAAGAAGGGCCAGATCCTCGCCGACGGTCCCTCCACCGATCAGGGCGAGCTCGCGCTCGGCAAGAACCTGCTCGTGGCCTTCATGCCTTGGGAGGGTTACAACTTCGAGGACGCGATCATCCTCTCGGAGCGCCTCGTCCGCGACGACGTCCTGACCTCGATCCACATCCACGAGCACGAGATTGACGCCCGCGACACGAAGCTCGGGCCCGAAGAGATCACGCGCGACATACCGAACCTGTCCGACGACATCCTCGCGGCTCTCGACGAGCGCGGGATCATCCGCATCGGTGCCGATGTCGGCCCGGGCGATGTCCTGGTCGGCAAGGTCACGCCCAAGGGCGAGACCGAGCTCACCCCCGAGGAGCGCCTGCTGCGCGCCATCTTCGGCGAGAAGGCCCGCGAGGTCCGGGACACGTCGCTGAAGGTGCCCCACGGCGAGACCGGCAAGGTCATCGACGTCAAGGTGTTCAGCCGCGACGAGAACCACGAGCTCCCACCGGGCGTCAATCAGCTGGTGCGGGTGTACATCGGCCAGAAGCGCAAGATCAGCGTGGGCGACAAGCTCGCCGGCCGCCACGGCAACAAGGGCGTCATCTCCAAGATCCTCCCGGTCGAGGACATGCCGTACATGGCCGACGGTCAGCCAGTCGACATCATCTTGAACCCGCTCGGCGTGCCGAGCCGCATGAACATCGGCCAGGTCCTCGAGGCGCACCTCGGGTACTGCGCCCGCTGGGGTTGGGACGTCGACGGCAAGGTCGTCGGCGGTGTGCCCATCCGCGGCACCGAAACGAAGACCCGCCCGCGCACCGAGCCAGCCACGTTCATCGCGACGCCGGTGTTCGACGGCGCCCACTGGGACGAGATCGACAAGGCCGGCAAGCACCCGACCATCCAGAAGATCCTCGCGAACATCAACCCCGAAGGTGTCGACGATCAGCGTTTGGTCGGCACCAACGGCAAGGTCACGATGTTCAACGGCCGGACCGGCGAGACCTACGACAACCCGATCACCGTCGGCTACATGTACATCCTGAAGCTCGCCCACTTGGTCGACGACAAGATCCACGCCCGCTCCACGGGCCCGTACTCGATGATCACTCAGCAGCCCCTCGGCGGCAAGGCTCAGTTCGGCGGCCAGCGCTTCGGCGAGATGGAGGTGTGGGCCCTCGAGGCCTACGGCGCGGCGTACTGCTTGCAGGAGCTGCTCACCATCAAGTCCGACGATGTCCTCGGACGCGTCAAGGTCTACGAGGCCATCGTCAAGGGCGAGAACATCCCCGAGCCGGGTATCCCCGAGAGCTTCAAGGTGCTCATCAAGGAGATGCAGGCCCTCTGCCTCAACGTCGAGGTCCTCGGCGTCGGCGGCGAAGAGATCGAGATGCGCATGGACGAAGAAGATGTCTTCCGCGCCGCCGAAGAACTCGGGATCGACCTATCGCGCAACGAGCGCGGCTCTGACGAAGAAGACGACCGCCGCGCGGCAGAGCGCGGGCGGCGATGACCGCCCACCTACCCCAACCACACCAGACGACGCTGCACACGCAACCCGGGGAAATTCATGCTTGATGTAAATCACTTCGACCAGATCCGCATCGGTTTGGCCACGGCGGACTCCATCCGCATGTGGTCGAACGGTGAGGTGAAGAAGCCAGAAACCATCAACTACCGCACGCTGAAGCCCGAGAAAGACGGGCTGTTCTGCGAGAAGATCTTCGGTCCGACGAAGGACTGGGAGTGCTACTGCGGCAAGTACAAGCGCGTGCGCTTCAAGGGCATCATCTGCGAGCGCTGCGGCGTCGAAGTCACGCGCTCGAAGGTCCGGCGCGAGCGCATGGGCCACATCGAGCTCGCGGCCCCCGTCGTGCATATCTGGTACCTCCGAGGCACGCGTTCCTGGCTCGCCTACCTGCTCATGGGCACCGAGGCCCGCGAGGAGCTGAAGGCCAAGCAGCTCGAGAAGGTCATCTACTTCGCGGCGAACATCGTGACCTGGGTCGACGACGAGAAGCGCGACAAGAACCTCCCCAACCTCGAGCAGGAAATTTCGCTCGAGCGCGAGGCCATCGAGAAGGACCGCGAGCTTGAGCTCGCCCGCCGTCAGGAAGATCTCGAGAAGGAACTCGTCCAGCTCGAGAAGGACAGCGCCAAGGACACCGAGATCAAGGCCCGCCAGCGAGCGGCCGAGCGTGATCTCGTGGCCATCCGCGAGCGCTTCGATCAAGAAGTCGATGTGCTCGGTCGCGCGTTCGACGAGTTCAAGAGCCTGTTCGCCCGTCAGATCATCGAAGACGAGATGCTGTGGCGCGAGCTCGTCGCCCGCTTCAGCGACTACTTCGAGGGTGGCATGGGCGCCGAGGCCATCGCCCGGCTCATCGGCCGCATTGATCTCGACGTCGAAGAGGTCAAGCTGCGGGCCCAGATCGATCCGCAGGAAGGCCAGCGTCCGCTGTCGGCGCAACGCAAGCAGAAGGCGATCAAGCGGCTGAAGATCGTCGCCGCGTTCAACCGCCGCGACGAGAACGGCCGCCGGGTCAACGACCCGCGCGCCATGATCCTCGACGTCGTCCCGGTCATCCCGCCCGAACTGCGCCCCATGGTGCAGCTCGACGGTGGTCGCTTCGCCACCAGCGATCTCAACGACCTCTACCGTCGCGTGATCAATCGCAACAACCGGCTCAAGCGACTGCTCGATCTCGGCGCGCCAGCGATCATCGTCAACAACGAAAAGCGCATGCTGCAGGAAGCTGTCGACGCACTCTTCGACAATGGTCGCCGCGGCCGCCCGGTCACCGGGCCGGGCAATCGCCCGCTCAAGTCGCTGTCCGACATGTTGAAGGGCAAGCAGGGCCGGTTCCGCCAGAACCTGCTCGGCAAGCGCGTCGACTACTCCGGTCGTTCGGTCATCGTCGTCGGCCCCACGCTCAAGCTGCACCAGTGCGGTCTGCCGAAGCTCATGGCCCTCGAGCTGTTCAAGCCCTTCGTCATGAAGCGCCTCGTCGACCAAGAGCTGGCGCAGAACATCAAGTCGGCCAAGCGCATGGTCGAACGTCGCCGCCCCCAGGTGTGGGACGTCCTCGAAGACGTCATCAAAGAGCACCCGGTGATGTTGAATCGTGCCCCCACGTTGCACCGACTCGGCATCCAGGCCTTCGAGCCGGTCCTCGTTGAGGGCAAGGCCATCCAGATCCATCCGCTGGTGTGCACCGCCTTCAACGCAGACTTCGACGGCGATCAGATGGCCGTCCACCTGCCGCTGTCCGCCGAGGCCCAGGCCGAGGCCCGGGTGCTGATGCTCTCGGCCAACAACGTGCTGTCGCCGGCCCACGGCCGACCGCTGGTCACGCCCACCCAGGACATGATTATCGGTGCGTTCTTCCTCACCGAGTTCGCCGATGACGAGCAGGGTGCGGGCCGCGTGTTCCGCCACCGCTATGAGATCGAGCGGGCCATCGAGAAGCACGATCTCGGGCTCCACGCGCCGATCCAGTACCGCAACCCCGAGATCCTTGACCTCATCGAAACGCCGGCCAACGGCGTTGGCGCGGTGTACAAGACCACCACGGCCGGCCGCGTGCTGTTCAACGACAAGCTGCCGAAGGGCTTCGAGTTCGTCAACGAGCGCGTGTCCAAGCGCAAGATGACCGAGATCGTCGAGAAGCTCGCCAAGGAGTACCCGAAGTCGCAGGTCTCCGAGTCCCTCGATGGGATCAAGAACCTGTGCTTCCGCTGGGCGGCCCAGTCCGGCCTCACCATCTCCGTCGACGACGTCCGGACCCCGCCCGAGAAGAAGGCCATCCTCGACCGCCACGAGAAGGAAGCCGACAAGGTCGAGCAGCAGTTCCGTCGGGGCATCATCACCGACGGTGAGCGTCGCCAGAAAGAGGTCGAGATCTGGACCGAGGCGACCGACGAAGTTCGGCGCCGCATGGAAGAGCTGCTCACGTCCACCCGGTTCAACCCCATCGACATGATGGTGGGCTCGGGTGCTCGCGGCAACATGATGCAGGTCCGTCAGATCGCCGGCATGCGCGGCCTCGTAGCCAACCCCCGCGGCGACATGATCCCTCGTCCGATCAAGTCCAACTTCCGTGAAGGCCTCGACATGCTCGAGTACTTCATCGCCACGCCGGGCGCCCGAAAGGGCCTCGTCGACACGGCCCTCCGTACCGCGGACTCGGGCTACCTCACTCGGCGCCTCGTCGATGTGGCCCAAGAGCTCATCATCAACGACGAGCACCCGCTCGAGAGCGGTGCACCCGTCCGCGGCCTGTGGCTCGAGGACATCCGCCCCGACTCCGCCGGTTGGCGCTCGCACGTCGAGACCCGCCTGTTCAGTCGGACCCTCGCTGACGACGTCACCTTGGGCGACGGCACCGTGTACCCCCGCGGCACCGTGGTCGGCGAAGAAGAAATGGTCGCGATGCGCGACGACCCGGCCGTCACCCGCGTGCGAGTGCTCTCGCCGCTGACCGACGACAGCGAGTTCGGTATCTCGGCCGCCAGCTACGGCATGTCGCTCGCCACTCTCGGCGCCATCGAGGTCGGCGAAGCGGTAGGCGTCATCGCCGCTCAGTCCATCGGCGAGCCGGGAACCCAGCTCACGATGCGTACGTTCCACACTGGCGGCATCGCCGGTACCGACATCGCCGGCGGACTTCCCCGCGTCGTCGAGCTCTTCGAGGCCCGCAGCCCGAAGGGCAAGGCCACCATGGCTCGCACCACCGGCACCATCCGCATCGGTGATGACGAAGGCAAGGGTCGTGTCATCACGATCGTCGCCGACGATGGCACCGAGGACGTCTACACGATCCCGACACCGTCGCGCCTCGAGGTCACCGATGGCCAAGAGGTTCAGGCCGGCGACGCGATCGTCGAGGGTCCTCGCGACCCGAAGGAGCTCCTCGAGATCCGAGGCGTCCGGGAGACCCAGCAGTACCTCGTCGAGCAGGTCCAGCAGGTCTACCGCGATCAGGGCGTGTCGATCCACGACAAGCACATCGAACTGATCGTGCGTCAGATGACCCGCCGGGTGGCCGTGCAGGAACCGGGCGACTCCGACTTCCTCCCCGGCGAGCGCGTCGATACGCGGGTCTATGCCGAAGCGAACCGTCGCCTCGTGCAAGAAGGCAAGCGTGCGGCCGAAGGCCGTCCCGAGCTCATGGGTATCACCAAGGCGTCGTTGGCCACGGATTCGTGGCTGTCCGCAGCGTCCTTCCAGGAGACCACCCGTGTGCTGACCGAAGCCGCGATCGAGTCCCGTTCCGACGGGCTCCTCGGGCTCAAAGAGAACATCATCATCGGCAAGCTGATCCCGGCGGGTACGGGTCTTCATCGGTATCGCTCCGTGTCGACCCACGCTCCGGACTATCAGCCGATGGAGTACTACTCCAGCGCCGACGATGACCAAGACCAGGACCTGTCCGATCTTTTGTCCCGCCGCGATGACGACCTTGCTCGTAGCGCCGAGGTCATTGACCTCGCCGCTGGAGGCAACGGCGCTGCCGCATTCTGATTGGGATTGCCGGGCCGCTGTTTGCGAACAGGGGCCCGGCGCTCCTAGACTTTTCCGTCGGCCCTCTTGACCGCTCTCCGGAGCGATTCGCACCCGGGCCGGGTCCCCGAACTGCGCTCCCTCTCCGAACCGAGTGCGGCTTACGAGTCCCCGCGATTTCTCCCTTCTAGACACGAGGTTTGTTTTGCCCACGATCGAGCAGCTGGTTCGCAAAGGCCGGCAGTCGAAGCCCCGCAAGGGCGCGACACCCGCGCTGAAGGGCGCCCCCCAGCGTCGCGGCGTCTGTACCCGCGTGTACACGACGACGCCGAAGAAGCCGAACTCCGCCCTCCGCAAGGTCGCCCGCGTGCGTCTCACGAGCGGCATGGAAGTCACCGCCTACATCCCCGGCGAGCGCCACAACCTCCAGGAGCACTCCATCGTGCTCGTGCGCGGCGGTCGTGTGAAGGATCTGCCGGGCGTCCGTTACAAGATCATCCGTGGCACGCTCGACACCGCCGGTGTTCGCGACCGCAAGCAAGCCCGCAGCCGTTATGGCGCCAAGAAGGATTCGTAGACATGCCTCGTAAAGGCCCTGCAACTCGGCGCGAAATCCAGCCCGATCCGATCTACCACTCGGTAGTCGTCACCCAACTCGTCAACAAGATCCTCCAGCGCGGCAAGCGTTCGCTCGCCGAGCGGATCGTGTACGACGCCCTCGAGATCGTGCAAACCAAGACGGCCAGCGAGCCAGTCGCGGCTCTCAAGCGTGCGGTCGACAACGTCAAGCCGCAACTCGAGGTACGCAGCCGTCGCGTCGGCGGCGCCACCTACCAGGTGCCGGTCGAGGTCCGCCCCCGCCGAGCCAACACGCTCGCCATCCGTTGGATGGTCGGCTACTCCCGGCAGCGCCGCGAGCGCACCATGGCCGAGCGTCTGGCCAACGAGATCCTCGACGCATCGAACGGTGTCGGTGCGTCGGTCAAGCGCCGCGACGATCTCCAGAAGATGGCCGAATCCAACAAGGCCTTCGCCCACTATCGCTGGTAGCCGGTCCGGGTGCGTCTGAGGGCGCTCCGACCCGATCGATCACGAACCCCATTAGCATGTCACGACCGGGCATCTGCCCGGTCGTGGTGCGTAATCGGCTCCCTCCGCGAGCGACGCGCACACCCCCGCCTGAGCAAGGAACCCCGCGAGATGTACGTACGCCACCCCCTCGAACGAACCCGCAACATCGGGATCATGGCCCACATCGACGCGGGCAAGACCACCACCACCGAGCGGATCCTCTTCTACACCGGTCGCAACTACAAGATCGGTGAGGTCCACGAGGGTGCGGCCACGATGGACTGGATGGAGCAGGAGCGCGAGCGCGGCATCACCATCACGTCCGCCGCGACCACCGCATTCTGGGACGACCACCGAATCAACATCATCGACACGCCCGGTCACGTCGACTTCACCGTGGAGGTCGAGCGTTCGCTCCGCGTGCTCGACGGCGCAGTAGCGGTGTTCGACGGTGTCGCGGGTGTCGAACCGCAAACCGAGACGGTGTGGCGCCAAGCCGACAAGTACGGCGTACCGCGCATGTGCTTCATCAACAAGATGGACCGTACGGGTGCCGATTTTTACTTCTGTCTGCGCACGATCCAAGAGCGCCTCGGCTGCGTCACCGCGGTCATCCAACTGCCGATAGGCATCGAGTCGGGCTACTCGGGCGTGGTCGACCTCGTGCGCATGAGGGCCATCGTGTGGTCGGGTGAAGAACTCGGCGCGACGTTCGACATCGTCGACATCCCCTCGGATATGCGCGAGCTCGCCGACGAGTACCGCGAGAAGCTGATCGACACGCTGTCCACCTTCGACGAGGTCATCCTCGAGAAGTTCGTCGGCGAAGAAGAGATCACCCTCGATGACGTGAAGGGTGCGCTGCGACGCGGCACCATCAGTGGCGAGTGCGTACCCATCCTCAACGGCACCGCCTTCAAGAACAAGGGTGTGCAGCCGTTGCTCGACGCAGTCGTCGACTACATGCCCTCCCCGCTCGATGTGGGTGCGGTTCACGGGCTCACCGCAAAGGGCGAACCGGCCGAGCGCGCCGTCGACGATAAGGCGCCGTTCTCTGCGCTGGCCTTCAAGATCATGACCGACCCGTACGTCGGTCGTCTCACCTACTTCCGTGTCTACTCCGGGCAGCTCGAGAAGGGCGGCCAGGTCCTCAACGTCCGCACGGGCAACAAGGAGCGCATCGGGCGTCTCCTCGAGATGCACGCCAACGAGCGCCAGGACATCGATGTCGTGGCAACCGGCGACATTGCTGCCGGCATCGGCTTCAAGGACACCAAGACCGGCGATACCCTCTGCGCTCCTTCTGCGCCGATCGTGCTCGAGCAGCTGGTCTTTCCCGACCCGGTCATCCACGTCGCCGTCGAGCCCAAGACCAAGGTCGATCAGGACAAGATGGCCAAGGCGCTGTACGCGCTGTCCGAAGAAGACCCGACCTTCCGCGTGCGCACCGACGAAGAGACCGGTCAGACCATCATCGCCGGCATGGGCGAGCTCCACCTCGAGGTGCTCGTCGACAGAATGCTCCGTGAGTTCAAGGTCGACGCGAGCGTCGGCAAGCCGCAGGTGGCCTACCGCGAGACCATCACGGCTCCTGCGTTGAACGTGACCTACACCCACAAGAAGCAAACCGGTGGCTCGGGTCAGTTCGCCGAGGTCAGCATGGACCTCGAGCCACAGGAACCGGGCGTGGGCTACGAGTTCGTCGACAAGATCTCCGGCGGTCGCATCCCCCGTGAATACATCCAGCCCTGCAACCAGGGTTTCCAGGAGGCCATGACCGCCGGCGTGCTCGCCGGCTACCCCATGGTCGACGTCAAGGCCACCCTGCAGGACGGCAAGTACCACGACGTCGATTCCTCGGAGATGGCATTCAAGATTGCCGCTATCCAGGCCTTCAAGGAAGCGTGCCGCAAGGCCAAGCCGGCCATCCTCGAGCCGATCATGGCTGTCGAAGTCGTCACCCCCGACGATTTCATGGGCGATGTGATGGGCGATCTATCCCGCCGTCGTGGCAAGCTCGGTCAGGGCGATTCGCGCGGTAACAACAAGGTGATCACCGCCCAGGTGCCGTTGTCCGAGATGTTCGGCTACGCTACCGACCTGCGTTCGCGCACTCAGGGTCGCGCCACGTACACGATGCAGTTCGACTCGTACCAGCAGACGCCTGCATTTGTTCAAGAAGAGATCGTCACCCGCGTCCGCGGTCAGTGATCCAAGAAAACACACCAACCACACGCGAGTAGAGAAAGCGCAAGGGAACTCCCATGGCGAAGAAGACGTTCGAGCGCAACAAGCCCCACGTCAACGTGGGCACGATGGGCCACATCGACCACGGCAAGACCACGCTTACCGCGGCGATCACGAAGGTGCTCGCCGACAGCGGCACGGGCACCGTGTTCACCGCGTTCGACAACATCGACAAGGCGCCCGAAGAGCGCGAGCGCGGCATCACGATCAACGTGTCGCACGTCGAGTACGAGACCAAGAACCGTCACTATGCGCACGTCGACATGCCCGGACACGCCGACTACATCAAGAACATGATCACCGGTGCTGCGCAGGTCGACGGAGCAATCCTCGTCGTCTCCGCCGCCGACGGCCCGATGCCGCAGACCCGTGAGCACGTCTTGCTCGCCCGCCAGGTCGGCGTGCCGGCCATCGTCGTCGCGCTGAACAAGGTCGACATGGTCGACGACGACGAGCTGCTCGAGCTCGTCGAACTCGAGGTTCGTGAGCTCCTCAGCTCCTACGGCTTCCCGGGCGACGATGTCCCCGTGGTGCGCGTCTCCGCGCTCAAGGCGCTCGAGGGCGACGCCGATGCTGCTGCCGGCATCCTCGAGCTCATGGCGCAGGTAGACGCGTTCGTGCCGGAGCCGGTACGCGATATCGACAAGCCGTTCCTCATGCCGATCGAAGACGTCTTCACCATCACGGGTCGCGGCACCGTGGTGACCGGCAAGGTCGAGCAGGGTCAGGTCAAGGTTGGCGAAGAGATCGAGATCATCGGTCTGCGAGCCACCCAGAAGACGACCTGTACCGGCGTCGAGATGTTCCGCAAGCTCCTCGACTCCGGGCAGGCCGGCGACAACATCGGCGCCCTGCTTCGTGGTATCGACAAGGAAAAAGTCCAGCGCGGCCAGGTGCTCGCCAAGCCGGGTTCGATCACCCCGCACACCGAGTTCGAAGCGCAGGTATACGTATTGTCGAAGGAGGAAGGTGGCCGTCACAAGCCGTTCTTCTCGAACTACCGCCCGCAGTTCTACTTCCGCACCACCGACGTCACGGGCACGATCGAACTGGCCGAGGGCACCGAGATGTGCATGCCCGGCGACAACACCATCATGAAGGTGAACCTCATCGCACCGATCGCCATGGATGAGGGCCTCCGCTTCGCCATCCGTGAGGGTGGTCGCACGGTGGGCGCCGGCTCCGTCATCAAGATCCTCAAGTAAGGGCGGCACTACACCCCATGGCAACAGGCCAGAAGATCCGCATCCGCCTGAAGGCGTATGACCACGTGGTCATCGACCAGTCGACGAAGAAGATCGTCGAGACGGTCAGCCGTACCCAGGCCGAAATCCGCGGTCCGGTACCGCTGCCGACCGAAAAGCATCGCTACACGGTGATCCGGTCGCCTCACAAGTACAAGGACAGCCGCGAGCACTTCGAGATGCGGGTGCACAAGCGCTTGCTCGACATCCTCGATCCGTCGCCCAAGACAGTCGACGCGCTCCAGCGCCTTGATCTGCCGGCTGGTGTCGACATCGAGATCAAGATCCAGCAGGTCTGATCGACTGCGGCGGCCTCGGCCGACGTGGAACCAGAAACGCCCGGGCTACACGCTCGGGCGTTTCGTCGTTTTGGTCGGCTCGATCAGTTGGGCGAAGCGTTGGGGAAGTCGTCGTTTCGCGGGTTGAGCGCGTCGTCGATCACCTCGAGGATTTCGAGCGTCGGACTGTCGTGATGGAGGTCGGGCCCCTCGTGGTCGCTCTCCCCTTCGCGGTCACGGGAGAGGCTCGCACTCCTACCGCCCTTGCTCGCCGCGAAGGCGACTTCGTCTACCTCGTGCACTTGCACGACTGAAGAGATGAATGCCTGGAGGGTGGCGGCAGCAGGAAGGGCCAGCGCCGCGCCGACCGGCCCGAGCACGGCCGAGCCGACGATGACCGAGCCAAAGGCCGTGGCGACATGCATCTCCATCGTGCGCGCCGTGACCCGGGGGAGAAGGATGTAGTTCTCGACCTGCTGGTAGGCCAGCACGAAACCGAGGGTCCAGAGGCCTTGGCTGGGGCTCTGGGTGAACGCGATGAGCACGGGCACTGCGCCTGCGATGTAGGTGCCGACCACCGGCATGAACTGCGAGAGCACACCAACCCAGATCGCGAGGGGGAGCGGGAAGTCGACGCCGATGACCTGGAACACGATCCAGTGGGCCGTGGCTGATAGCAGCGCGAGAATTGCGCGCGACGCGATGAACCCGCCCGTTTTTTCGATCGCGAGGTCCCAGACGTGCAGTACCTCACGCTGGCGGGCCGGCGGAAGCAACGAGCAGATGTTTCGTCGGAGTCGCGGGCCATCGGCGACCAAGTAAAACGTGAAGAGCGCGATGGTCAGCACTTGGAACAAGATGCTGAGTACCGCCGTGCTGAAGTCGACTGCGTTTTGGGCCAGATCCTGCGCCCATCGACTCGCCGAGCCGCCATCGACGAACTCTTGGCGGATCTCCGTGAACTCGATGTCCTCGCTGATATTGCGCTGTGACCAGCGCTCGAGGTCGTCGATGAGCCCAGGGGCGTCGTTGACGAACGTGTTGAGCTGGTCGGCGAGCACCGACCCCATGGCCACACCGAAGCCCCCGAGCGAGAGCACGATCGTCAGGAACACTGCGCCGGTGCCGATGCCGCGTCGTATGCCACGGCGCTCCAAGGCGTTCACCGCGGGCTCGATTGCGAACGACAAGAACAGCGAGATCAGGATGATGATGAAGAAGGAACGGAGCGAATGCAGCACGCCCCGGGCCAGCCACAGCACCGCGAAGCCCATCCAGAACAGGACGATGCCGCGAGGCACCCACGCAGGCATCCGGTCGGCGGCGCGGTCTGGAGCGTTCGGCGAGTTCGCCGCGCCGTCGGTTGGCGTGGTCACGAGCGGAACGGTAGCTTCGTGCCGGCATGAGCCCGGGGATAGCACTGGGCTTCTCAGATTTCACGGAGTTGCTCCGTGGGGTTGGAGTCCGCAAGGGGCTCCCGCTACGCTCATCACGTTGTGTGCCCGGGTCCCCGGGTACCCACGCCGCTTCGGTCTCACCGACCGACAAATGCTTTCCGGCATCGCGGCGTGACCGCAATCGACGTCCGAGAAGGCCTGCACCAGGCAGGAACCGCCCGGCAATCCAAAAAACGCTCCGCCAGGCTCACGCCTGAGCGGAGCGTCCGCGTGATCGACAGATACCGCGTCGAAGACGAGAAAGAGCCGCCATGGCGAACAAGGCGATCGTCGGCCGAAAGGTCGGCATGACTCAGGTGTGGGACGACCAGAACCGCGTCGTCCCCGTGACCGTGGTCAAAGTGGCTCCCTGCCGAGTTGTGCAGATCAAAACGCCCGAGACCGACGGTTACAGCGCTCTCCAGGTCACCTTTGGTGACAAGGATCCCCGCAAGCTCAATAAGCCCCTCGCCGGTCATTACGAAAAGGCTGGGGTTACTCCGGGCGTCACGCTGGTCGAGCTCCGCCTCGATGACGTGTCCACGTACACCGTCGGCCAAGAGCTGACCGTCGAGACGCTCGTCAAGGGTGAACTCATCGACGTGACCGCTATCAGCCGAGGCAAGGGCTTCGCGGGCGGCATGAAGCGTCACGGCTTCCACGGCCTCGGCGCCGGTCACGGCGTCAACAAGAAGCACCGCTCACCCGGCTCGGTCGGCCAGTGCGCCACCCCGGCCCGCGTGTTCAAAGGTCTGCGCATGGCGGGTCGCATGGGTAACACCAAGGTGACCACGCTCAACCTCGAGGTCGTCAGCACGGACGCCGACAATGCACTCCTGCTCGTCAAGGGTGCGATCCCGGGTCCTCGTGGCGGCACCGTGGTGATCCGCGACGCCGTGAAGGGTGGCAAGTGATGGCGAGTCTCACCGTCAAGACCAAAGCTGGCGCCGCCGCAGGCACCGTCGACGTCGCCGATGCCTTGTTCGGCATCGAGCCAAACGCCGCAGTTCTGCACCAGGTGATCACCGCCCAGCTCGCCGCCCGCCGTGCGGGTACGCAGAGCACCAAGACTCGCGCCGAGGTGCGAGGTGGTGGCGCCAAGCCGTGGCGTCAGAAGGGCACCGGTCGGGCCCGTCAAGGCTCCATCCGTGCGCCGCACTTCCGTGGCGGTGGCGTGGCGCTCGGCCCCAAGCCGCGTGACTACACGCAGCGCACTCCCAAGAAGATGATTCGCTTGGCGCTCGCTTCGGCCTTGTCCGATCGCGCCGCTGAGGACCGCGTCCTGGTCGTCGATGACTGGGCCTTCACCGAGCCGAAGACCAAGGACGCCATCGCCGCCTTGGCCGCCCTGGGCCTCGACGGACGGGTGCTCATCGTCCTCACTCCCGACGACGAGATCGCCTGGAAGAGCTTCCGCAACCTCCAGAACGTCCACATCCTCACGGTGGGCGAGCTGAATGCCTATGACGTGCTGGCCAGCGACTGGGTGCTGTTCACCAAACAGTCCCTGCCCGCCACGAAGGAGTCGTGATGAAGGATCCTCGCGACGTGATCATCGAGCCCGTGGTGTCCGAGAAGTCGTACGGCCTGCTCGAAGAGAACGTCTATACGTTCAAAGTGGCGCGCAGCGCGTCGAAGCCGGAGATCCGCGATGCGGTGCAGGCGATCTTCGATGTCAAGGTGCTGAAGGTCAACACCCTCAACCGCAAGGGGAAGTCGGTGCGCAATCGCCGCACCGGCATTACCAGCAAGCGCCCCGACGCCAAGCGCGCCATCGTCACCCTCGCCGAGGGTGACTCGATCGATCTGTTCGAGGGGGCATAGCCGTGGCTCTTCGTCGTCGTAAGCCCACGAGCCCCGGGCGCCGATTCCAGATGGTCTCCGATTTTGCGGAGATCACCACGGATCGCCCCGAGAAGTCGCTCCTGGTCAAGAAGTTCAACACCGGTGGCCGGAACAACCACGGCCGTAAGACCGCTCGCCACAAGGGCGGTGGCCACAAGCAGCAGTACCGCATCATCGACTTCAAGCGGAACAAAGACGGCGTGCCGGCCAAGGTCGCGACCATTGAGTACGACCCGAACCGCACCTGTCGCATCGCATTGCTCCACTACCTCGACGGCGAGAAGCGCTACATCCTGGCGCCGGCCGGTCTCGAGGTCGGTCACATGGTGCAGTCCGGCCAGGGCGCGGACATCCGCCCTGGTAATGCGCTTCCGCTCCGCTACATCCCGGTCGGCACCATCGTGCACAACGTCGAGCTCCACGTAGGTGGCGGCGGCAAGATGGCCCGTAGCGCCGGCTCCGCCGTGCAGCTCGTGGCCAAGGAGGGCGATTTCGCCACCTTGCGGCTGCCGAGCACCGAGATGCGCCGCGTCCCGATCGATTGCCGCGGCACGGTGGGCACGGTAGGCAACAGCGAGCACGAGCTCATCAAGATCGGTAAGGCCGGACGCAACCGCTGGAAGGGCATTCGCCCCCAGACTCGTGGTGTGGCCATGAACCCCGTCGATCACCCCCACGGTGGTGGCGAAGGCAAGACCTCGGGTGGTCGTCACCCGGTGTCGCCGTGGGGCAAGCCGGAAGGTCGCACCCGTGACAAGAACAAAGAATCGCAGAAGCTCATCGTGCGGCGCCGCCGCACGCGTGGAGCACGGAGGTAATCGGTCGTGCCCAGGAGTCTGAAAAAAGGTCCGTTCGTCGACGACCATCTGTTGAAGAAGGTCGACGACCTCAACGCAGCGAGCGAAAAGCGCGTCATCAAGACGTGGTCCCGTCGCTCGACCATCATCCCCGAGATGCTCGGCCACACCATCGCCGTCCACGACGGCCGCAAGCACGTACCGGTGTACGTGAGCGAATCCATGGTCGGTCACAAGCTCGGCGAGTTCGCCCCTACCCGCACGTTCAGGTTCCATGCGGGTCAGGAACGAGGAGCAAAGCGCTAATGGCTTTTGGTGACAAGACCAACGAGCGTCCAGGTACGCGGGCGTCGGTAAAGAACGCGCACGTCTCGGCCTACAAGGCGCGTGAGGTGCTCGACCTGATCCGCAACCAGCCGTACGGCAAGGCCAGCGAGATCCTCGAGTTCACCGACCGCGCCGTTGCGGTCATCGTTCGCAAGTGCCTCGATTCGGCCGTGGCCAACGCAGAGCACAACGACGACATCCCCGCAGAGGAACTCTTCGTGTCGGCGTGCTTCGCCGACGAAGGCCCCACGATGAAGCGGTTCCGCCCCCGGGCCCGCGGCAGCGCGAGCCGCATCCGTAAGCGCACATGCCACATCACGGTCATCGTCAGCCGGTTCACGCCGGCTCAGCTGACCGATCTCCGGGCACGCGAGACGCAGTCGGGTCGCGCAGGGTCCCGCACGGGCACTGCTGCTGCCGAGACGCGCCGCCGTCGGGTGACCGCCAG
>WLNW01000036.1 GCA_009699605.1 Actinomycetota bacterium
GATGATCAGACGGAGTCGCCACCGTCGATGACGAGGCTCTGGCCGTTGACCGCCGCGGCCGCGTCACTCGCGAGGTACGCCACCGCGGCCGCGACCTCGTCGGGTTCGATGAGCCGGCCCAGGGACGCGTTCAACCCGGACGCGGTTACCCCCGCGTCGCGACCCGTGCGGCCGACAATGTTGTCGATCGTGCGATCGGTCATGTCGCTGCGGACGTACCCCGGGCACACACAGTTCGCAGTGACACCGCTGCGCCGGAGCTCGGCGGCGACCGAGCGCATGAACCCGAGCGCCGCGTGCTTCGACGCGGCATAGGCGGAGATGTACGGCGCTCCGTGATGACTGGCCACGGACGCGACGGTGACGATGCGCCCCCAACCGGCGGCCCGCATCGGGTCGATCACGGCGCGGGTGCAGAGAAACACCCCGGTCGCGTTGACTCGCATCGTGGCCTCCCAGTCGGCCAACGAGGTGCGTCCGGTCGGCGCGGAGGATGCGACGCCGGCGTTGTTCACCAGCACGTCGACCCGACCCAATGCGCCGAACACGGCCATCACCGAGGCCTCGTCGGCCACGTCGCACACCACCGCGGTGATGCGTCCGGGCGCCGCCGCGGCCGTGTCCGTGAGCGCCGCTTCGTCGCGGCCGAGCACGGTGACCCGCAGCCCGTCGGCGGCGAGTCGCAGCGCGACCGCCTGCCCGATGCCCTTGCCCCCGCCGGTGACCACCGCGTTCCGTTCTGTCATTACGACATACTGGCAGCGATGGCACGACCAAAACGACGTCCGGCATTTCTCGGGAACACCGCAATCGTGGGAGTGGGGTACACGGCGCTTTCCAAACGGTCGGGGCGTAGCGTGCTCGCGCTCGCCACCGAGGCCTGTCGTAACGCGGTCCACGACGCCGGTCTCGAACTGCGCGACGTCGACGGGATCGCGAGCTTCCGGTTCATGGAGGACTCGGTGCCCACGCAGGCCGTGGCCACAACGCTGGGGCTCGACCCGGCCAACTACCTGCTCGATTCCGCGCTCGGCGGTCAAGCCCCCTGCTACCTGGTGATGCACGCCGCCATGGCGGTCGATGCCGGCTTAGCCGACACGGTCGTCGTCTACCGGGCCCTCAACGGGCGCAGCGGGGCGCGCGTGGGCACCAATCGCGTGCCCGGCCCAGCCACCGACTTCCGCTATCCGGTGGGCTTCAGTGCGTACGCCCAGTTCATCGCCATGTGGGCTCGCCGCTACCTGATCGAGACGGGCGCGACCAACGACGACCTTGCGGCCGTCGCGATCGCGCAACGCGAATGGGCCGCGCTGAACGACCGGGCGATGTTGCGCAAGCCGCTCACGATCGACGAGTACTACGCAGCCCCGTGGGTGGCCGATCCCTTCCGCGTTCCCGATTGCACCATCGAGGTCGACGGTGCGTGCGCCGTCGTCGTCACCTCACTCGAGCGCGCCCGCGACCTTCGCCACCTTCCGGTGGTGGTCGAGGGCGCGGCCTACGTCGCAGGTCGCGGGCCCGGGCTCGACATGGGCGACGCGATGTTGTGGCCCGACCTGTCGCGCAACTACACGTCGCTGATCGCCGAAGACCTCTGGGGCGGCTCGGGCGTCACGGCGGCCGACATCGACATCGCCGAGATCTACGACTGCTTCACGACCAGTGCGTTGCTCGGAATCGAAGGCCTCGGCCTTGCTCCACGCGGCGGTGGCGGCGACCTCATCCGTTCCGGCGCCACGCGACCAGGGGGCTCGAAGCCCATCAACACCAACGGTGGCCTGTTGTCCGAGGGCTACCTCCACGGCATGAACACCGTCGCCGAAGCCGTCCTACAACTTCAGGGCCGCTGCGGCGAGCGCACCGTCGCCGGCGCCGAGACGTGCGTGGTGACCTCGGGCGCGTTGACCGACGGGTCCGGCCTCGTGCTGGCGAGAGGCTGACCGATGAACGAGCAACTCCACGGCATCATCGAGCCGGTCATCGACGCCGACGCGATCACGTTCTGGGAAGGCGTCGCGGCGCGACGGCTACTCGTTCCCACGTGCCTCGGCTGCGGCACCGCTTTCCTCCCACCGTTGCCCTGCTGTCCGACCTGCCAGAGCGAGATGATCGAACACGTCGAGGCCGAGGGAACGGGGCAGCTCTACAGCTGGGTGGTCATGCGCCGCGCGCTCGACCCCGCGTACGCCGACGCCGTGCCGTACGTCGTGGCCGCGGTCGAGCTCACCGAAAGGGCACGCATCTTCTCGCGCCTCGTCAACATCGACATCGACGATCCGCTCGCGCTGGTAGCCGGCATGGCGCTGCGCCTCGTGTTCGTCGACATCAACGGTCGGGCCATGTGGGCGTTCGAACCGGCAGGCTCCCCATGACCACGCGCGCCAACGTCACGACTTACCGCACCCCCGAGGCCGAACAGCGCTACCGCGACCTCGGTCTGTGGGACGACGTCACGCTGGTCGAGCGCGTACGCGCGCACGCGGCCACTCGCCCAGATGCCATCGCGATCATCGACAGCGCCGACGACCGCCGCATCACCTATGCCCAGCTCTGGCACGACGCGTCGACCTTCGCCTCGTTCCTGATGGCACGAGGGATCGAACCGGGCGACGGCGTTTCGGTGCAACTGCCCAACTCTTACGAGACCGCGGTGGTCGATCTCGGCGTGCTCGCGGCCGGCGCGGTGCTCAATCCGCTACTCCCGAACTATCGGGCCCACGAGCTACGTCACGTGCTGGCGGTATCGCACGCGAAGGCCTATGTCACGCCCCACACGTACCGTGGCTTCGATCACCTGGCCATGGCCCGTGATCTGTGCGCGTCCTTGCCCGAGGTGCACACGCACGTAGTCGTCGCGCCGGCGTTCGAGACCCGCGGCGAGTTCGCAAGCGAGTCGTTCGAACTGCGCGAGGTCTTGGCGAGCACGCCGCGCAACGATGCTGCGCTGCCCGCGCTCGACGCGTCCGCGGTGAGCGAGCTCATCTTCACGTCGGGCACCGAGGCTGCGCCGAAGGCGATCATGCACTCCGAGCAGACGGCAAACGTCAACGTGCTGGGCACGCTCGAGGCGATGGAGCTCACCGAACACGACGTGGTGTGGATGCCGAGCCCCATCGGGCACTCCACCGGCCTCAACTGCGGACTGCGTGTCGCGTTGCATGCCGGCCTGCCGATCGTGCTGCAGGACCGATGGGACCCCGAGCGCGCGGCCGAGCTGATCGAGCGCGAGCGGTGCACCTACACGCTCGCCGCGACCACGTTCCTCAACGATCTGGTCCGCACGCTGCACGCCTCGCCGCGCGAGGTGAGTTCGATGCGCGCCTTTGGCTGCGGTGGCGCACCCGTGCCGCCCGATCTGGTGGTGGCCGCGGCCGCAGTCGGTGTGACCGTACTCCGCATCTACGGCTCCACCGAAGGGCTCATCATCACCTGGAACCGGGCCGGTTCACCGCTCGACAAGCGGGCGAACACCGACGGCGTCGCAATGCCCGACGTCGAGATCGAGATCCGCGACGACACCGGCCGCGTGGTCGGCCGCGGGGTCGAAGGGGAGATCCATGTGCGTGGCCCCGAGGTGTGCGTCGGCTTCTTCGACGACCCCGTCCGCATGGCGAAGGTCTTCACGCCCGACGGCTGGCTGCGCAGCGGCGACCTCGGTGTGATCGATGCCGAGGGCTACCTCACCATCGTCGGGCGCAAGAAGGAGATCATCATCCGCGGCGGCATGAACATCGCACCACGCGAGATCGAGGATCTGCTGTGCGAGATGCCGGCGGTTCGAGCAGCCGCCGTAGTGGGCCTACCCGACGAGCGCCTCGGCGAGCTCGTTTGCGCGTGCGTTGTCACCGACGAGCCGCTCGAGCTGGCCGACATCGTCGCGTTCCTCCGCAACCGCGACCTCGCGACGTACAAGTTGCCCCAAGCCCTGCGTGTGGTCGACTCGATTCCCATGACCGCGAGCGGCAAGCTCCGCAAGGCCGTGCTGCGCGACGCGATCGTGGCCGAGATGCAGGGGTCAAGATGAGCGATGCACCAGTGCTCGTCGAAGACATCGTGCTCGAGGCGGGCGGCGTGGCACGGGTGCTCACGCTCGACCGGCCCGACCACCGCAACCCACTCGACAAGCAAACGGTTTCGCGCTTGCTGGCGCTGGTGCGCGAAGCGGTGGCCGACACCAGCGTGCGCGCGGTGATCCTCACCGGCAACGGCCCCGCCTTCTCGTCGGGCGGCGATCTCAAGGGCTACCAGATCCTCTATCGCGATCCTCCGGCGTTCCGCACCTTCCTCGACGAGTTCGCCGAGCTGTGCCTGCTGCTCGAACGCAGCCGGCTGGTCAGCGCGGCCATGGTGAACGGCGCCTGCGTCGCCGGCGGACTCGAGATCGCTCTGGCCTGCGACGTGATCGTCGTGGCATCCGATGCCCGCATCGCCGACGGCCACCTCCAGTTCGGACAGCTGCCCGGCGCAGGTGGCAGCCAACGCCTGTGTCGCGCGATCGGGCTTCAGAAGGCCAAGGAGATGTTGCTCACCGGGCGGTTCTATCGGGGTTCCGAGGCCGTCGACATGGGCCTCGCAGCGCTCCACTGTCCACTCGACGAGCTGCGCACCCGCACGCTCACCCTGGTCGAGGAGATGTGCGCACACAGTCCGCTCGCTCTGCGCGAGATGAAGACGCTCATCGGTTACGCGGTCGACCTACCACTCGATCAAGCCCTCGAGGCCGAGCTCGACCTCGTGCATCGCTACGCGACAACATCGCACGACGCGCTCGAGGGTCTCGACGCGTTCGCGTCACGCCGCAAGCCCAACTATCGCGGCGAATAGGCGGTGACGTTCGGATCGGGCGACGCCTCGCTGTTCGCCACCAGATCGAACGTGCGGCGGCCCACGCCCACCGCGCGACAACCGCAATCTTCACCCCGACCTAGCTCGCAACGTTCGAACAGATGCTCGACCGTCTGGCCGAGCACGCCCGCTGGCTCCTGATCAACGAGGTTTCACCATGAAGCTGCTCAACCAGCATCGAGCCGAGCCCATACCCGCGGGCTCGACCGACGAGGTCATCCGCGCCATCGGCTTGTCGAAGACGTACCCGCCGGACGTCCACGCAGTCGAAGACCTGAACCTCACCGTGCACAGGGGCGAGATCTTCGGCCTCCTCGGCCCCAACGGGGCCGGCAAGTCGACCACTGCCGGCATGCTCACGACTCGTGTCATCCCGACCGCTGGCCGGGCGGTCGTCGCCGGTATCGACGTTGTTGCGCAGCCGGCACGAGCCAAGCGATTCATCGGGGTCGTGCCGCAGTCGAACACGCTCGATCGCAGCCTGACCGTCTTCGAGAACCTCTACTTCCACGGTCTGTTCTTCGGGATGTCCGCACAGCAGTCGAAGACCGAGGCGGCGGCGCTCATCGATCGCATCAAGATCAACCGGTTCGCAAACGCTTCCGTGATGGCGCTGTCGGGTGGCATGGCCCAACGCCTCATGCTGGCCCGCGCCGTCATGCACCGCCCCGCGGTGTTGTTCCTCGACGAACCGACCTCCGGGCTCGATCCACAGAGCCGCCTGGCGCTCTACGAACTCGTCCGCGAGCTCAACGCCGAGGGTCAGACCGTTTTGCTCACCACGCACTACATGGAAGAGGCCGACGAGCTCTGCGACAGGGTCGCCATCATCGACCATGGTCGATTGCTGGCACTCGACTCTCCTGCGGCGCTCAAGCAACACGTCGGTGCCGACACCCTTGTCTCGATCACCGCCGATGGCGACCTCGACTCGCTGGCCGCCGTGCTGCAGACCAACGTCAAGGGCGTCCAGTCGGTTCGTCGCAAGGGCGATGGCCTGCAGATCACCATCGTCGAAGCTCGCGGCATCATCCCGGCAATCGTCACCGCGGCCGACGATGCCGGCTTCAACCTCACCGACCTGACCGCCTCGAAGCCCACGCTCGAGACGGTCTTCATCCACCTCACCGGCAAGGAGCTTCGGGACTGATGCCCACGACCACGATCCCCAACGTACGCGAGGACCAACAGTTCCGCGATACGACCGCGAAGGCGTTCCTCGGGTTGCTACGACGAGACGTGACCGTGCTGCGCAAGAACCTCAAGGAGTTCATCCCGCGCACGGTGATCCAACCGTTCCTCCTCGTGTTCGTGTTCGCCTATGTGTTCCCGCAGATAGGCAACGGGCCCACCGGTGCCGCAGGAAGCATCTACGCCACCACGCTCATCGCGGGGGTGCTCGGTCTCAGCATCATGTTCCAGGGAATTCAAGCGGTGTCGTTGCCTATGGTCCAGGAGTTCGGCATCACGCGCGAGATCGAGGATCGCGTGCTCGCGCCCATGCCCGTGAGCCTCGTGGCGATCGAAAAAGTCGTCGCGGGCGCACTGCAAGGGCTGCTCGCCGCGCTGATCGTGTTGCCGATCGCGGCGGTGGTACCCGTGAACCCGGTGCACCTCCACATCACCTGGTGGGTGCTGTTGACGCTTGCCCCGCTCTCGGCAATCGCGTGCTCCAGCCTCGGGCTGTTCTTCGGAACGAAGTTCAACCCGCGATCGGTGCCCGTGCTCTTCGGGATCATCGTGCTACCGCTCACGTTCCTCGGCTGCACCTACTACTCGTGGAAATCGCTTCACCCCATCCAGACCGGCGGCGCGTCCTGGCTTCAGGTGGTCGTGCTCATCAACCCGCTGGTGTACATCAGCGAAGGATTCCGCGCCGCGGTCACCGGCAACGACCACATGAGCCTCCTCGCGATATACCCGGCCCTACTCGCGTTCACCGCGCTGTTCCTTCAGCAAGGCATCCGCGGGTTCAAGCAGCGCGTGCTCTCATAACGATGGCCGCGGTTCAGCCGAAGGCCGGACCGTCGAACGAGTCGACGGTGGCGAACGCACTCACCGGGTTGCGGGTGAGCCGGCTCGCCTGCTTCTCGGGGCGGCCGAGGGCGATCACCGCAGCAACCGCATGGGTGGCAGGGAGGGCGAGCAGAGTGCGCACCGCGGGCTCCTCGCGTACGGCGAACGTGGTAATCACGCCGCCGAGGCCCACCAGCCGCGCAGCGAGCAGCACGTTCTGACAAAACGGGTAGATCGATGCGCCGGCCACGATGCCGTGGCGATCGAGTTCAGCGTCCATCGCCGCGACGAGCCCGGTGTCGACCGCCACCACCAACAGCACGGGTGCATCGCGTAGCGGTGACACGATCGACGGACCGGTCTCGGCGCGGGCGGCCGCGAGGTCGACGCTCCCGGGTCCGGGCCACCGTCCATGGGCGGTGAGGCCGAAGGGGCGTTGACCGTCGCGCATCAGTGCGACGTACTCACGAGCGACGCCCTCCATCAGGTCGAGCACAGCGGCACGGCGGGCGGCATCGCGCAACACCACCACGCGCCACCCCTGCTTGTTGCCACCACTCGGCGCGAAGCGCGCGTGGTCGAGCACCGTGAACAGTTCGTCATCGGTGACGGGCTCGGCGCGGAACGCGCGCACCGAGCCGTTGGTCCGCAGTACACGCGCCAATCCGACGGGTTCGGTCATCACGGTCATCACGGTCCTTTCGGCAGCCCAAGCGCACGCTCGGCGATGAGATTGCGCTGGATCTCGCTCGTGCCACCGTAGATCGATTCGCCACGGGCGAAGAAGAACGACTGCTGCAACGGGCTCGCCGGATATTCGAACATCTGCGGCCGCGTGCCGAGGCCCACCGAACCCGGGCGCACGTCGGTATCGGCACCGGTGAGAATCTGACCGTTCATGCCAAGCAGATCGATCGCCAGCTTGGTCGACCATTGCGAGTAGTCACTCCAGAAGACCTTGTGCGTCATCTCGAGACCCGGCTCATTGCGGTCGAGCAGCACGTTGGTGAGTGACCGGTAGCCGTGCACCCGCATGATCTCGGTGACGATCCACGACTGGGCCAGCCGCTGCCGGACGCGTGGGTCCTTCGCCGCGCCGTTGCGGCGAGCGCTCTCGAACATCTCCTCGCGCTCGGTCCGGAAGCGGTGATAGCCGGTGGTGGCCGAGGTCCCCCGTTCGAAGCCCAAGGTGGTCATCGCGACGCGCCACCCGTTGTCGATCTCGCCGACCACGTTCACGAGCGGACAACGCGCTCCGGTGAAGACGACCTTGTTGAACCCGCGTGAGCCGTCGGGCTGTGGCTTCGCGATCACTTCTACACCGGGTTGGCGCATAGGCATGAGGAGGAAGGAGATGCCTGCATGCCGGGGCTTGTCGGGGCTGGTCCGTACGAGGATGAAGATGTAGTCGGAATCCTCGGCCTCGCTGGTCCAGATCTTCTCGCCGGTGACCACGATCTCGTCACCCTCGATGACCCCTTCGCACGCGAGCGACGCGAGGTCCGAACCCGATGCCGGCTCGCTGAACCCCTGGCACCAGATGATCTCGCCCTTGAGGATCTGCGGAAGGAACTCCTGTTTTTGGTCCTCGGTGCCCCAGCGCAGGATGGTGGGGCCCACGAGCAACTCACCGAGCGACGACACCCGAAGCGGCGCGTTCGCCCGTGCGAACTCCTCGGCGAGGGCCACGCTCTCCATGAGGTCGAGCCCGCGGCCCCCGTACTCCGTCGGCCATGACGCGCAGATCCAGCCGCCGTCGTACATGCGCTTGGGCCACTCCTCCTCGAAGAACCGCTTGCGCGCGGCCGCTGGCATCGTGAACCCGTCGCCGAACCAGCCCGCCGGCAGGTTCGCGACCAACCAGGCGTGGACCTCGGCGCCGAATGCCACCGCGTGCTCGGGGTAGGACACATCCATCGTTCGTTGCTCCTCTAGCTGCTCGGCGCCAAGCGGCGCCACGCCTCGCCCACGTCCATGATGCCGGGCAGCACCTCGAGCAAGGGTGTCGTGACTCCCTCGGCGACGAAACGGTCGAGACGGGCCCGGCACTGGTCGGCGTCGCCGTGCACCACCAGCGCATCGACAACCTCGTCGGGTACCGCGGCCGACGCGGCGTCGATGCCGGCACCGGTGCGCCAGGCCTCCCACACCCCCGCCAGTGCATCGCCGCGGCCAAGCCAGCGTTGCTGCGCCTCGTATGCGGGCGCGGCCAGATAGCCAGCGAGCCGTCGACGCGCCACGGCGCGCACCAGCGCCGCATCGGTGCTCGGGCACACGGTGATCCATGCCACGACCTCGTGACCGGGTGCAACGTGCGGACGGATCACCGCGAGGTCGTCCGTGCCGATGCACGTCAGGATGACGCCGTTCGCCACCTCGCGGGCCGCTCGCAGCATCGTGGGCCGAAGCGCGGCGAGGTACACGGGTGGGGGCGAGGCCGGTGCAGTAGCGAGCGAGAACCCGCCGCGGCGCTCGCCGTGCAGCAGCGCGCGCACCTGGGCCGCAACGTCGCGGACCTTGGCCACCGGATCGACGAACGGCACACCGTTCCACCGCTCGACGATGAGCGGTGACGACGCGCCGATGCCCAGTACGACACCACCCGGCGCTGCGTCGGCGAGCGATGCCGTCGTCATGGCCAACAACGCCGGCGGGTGCAAGAACGCCGACACAACCGCAGTGCCCAGGCGGAGCGGCGTGCCCCATCCCGCCGCCATCGCGAGGGGCGTGAAGGCGTCGGCGCCGTCACTCTCGCCGGCCCAAAGGTCGGTGTATCCCCAGCTCGCGAGCTGCTCGACCTGGGCGCGTTGGGCGCGAATCGGCAACGACCGGTCGGGGAACACCACACCCATGCGCTGCACGCTCGCCGACGTTAGAGGACCGGCCTGACCACGGCGTTGCCCGCCGCGAACACCAGATCGAGAACGCGGCCGTCTCTAGATTCCCGCAGCGCTCGCCGCGAGTGACGCGACAGGAACGACTCGCGTACGAATCTCGGGCACCGGAAGCGGCGTGCGGAACCAGCGGAACACCATGAGGCCGACCCGGTGGCCGAAGGTGTCGATCCAGTTGGGCACGCCTGGATCACGCGACGAAATGACCACGCGCACCGTGCTACCCGCGTCGGGCTGCGCAGTGAGGTTGTTCACCTGACCACTCGTCCCCTCGTAGTCGGGCACCTCGAACCAGTAGTTGTTGATGGCGAGACCCCAGTAGGGCACTTCAGCGGGCCTGAAGTCGATCACCAGCGCCTCGTCCTCTGCGAGGTCGAAGTGGCCAAACGCGTAACGATGGCCAGTGGGCACCGTCATGTCGATGCCGTCGGGCACGGGGGTCAGCACGTTGGCTGGCTCGCGCCGCGTGTTGTCGACTACGGCGGCCCAGGCAACCGCGGCGTCGTGCACGAACCGGGCCGAGCGGTCGAGCGCATCCTCCACAACCGCCAAGGTGAGCGGTGGCGGAGTCGCGGTCGCAGGATCGAGGAGCTCGAGCGACAAGGTAGCCGGTGTGGTCGAGCGCCAGTCGTGCGCGTACTGGCGGATGAACAAGTAACGCGTCGTCGCGTCGCTGTGCAGAACGTTCGGCCCGGCATTGTCGGCAAACCCCGGACCGATTCGCACATCGACCTCGCCGTGTTCGTCGACCACGAGCCCGGCTTCGGTCACCGCATCGATGCGCTTGCTCACGGGGTCGAGCCCGATCTTGCCGTCGTAGATACCGATCTCCATGAGCGGGGCCTCGCCCCGCGTGCCGCGCAGCCGATAGCTCGACCGGCCGTCGATCACGGCGTGAAGGTACACGCAGTCGGCAGTGTTGCCGCCGTCGCCGAAGTGCGCCTCCTGCGCCGAGACCAGCGCCGGATGGTGTGGATCGGCGAACTCGAGCGTGAGGTCGAGGCCCACGCGCAACAACCGGGTCAGGTAGCGCAAACCCTCGGCACGGTCGATCTCGTCGAGAGGCGACTCTGGGCGATCGAGGAAGGCGCCGGCCTTCTCGAGCTCACGGCAGAAGTTGTTCCACGTCCCCACGCAGAACGACCCTACCGGACCGACCGCGCGTAATGCGCGTGCATCAGAGCGGGACCGATGCGGCTACCGTTCGCACCCGTGGGGATCACTGCGCATCCGGGGCGCCTCGAAAGCGGAAGCTCGTTCTGGGATCTCGTGGCGCGCGCCGCTACCGCACGTCCCGAGGGCGTTCTGGCGGTCGACGAGCACGACCGGGTGCTGACCTTCGCCGACTACGCGAATCGGGCCGAGCGTCTTGCGGCGGGCCTCCACGTGCACGGGGTACGGCCCGGGGATGTCGTGTCGTGGATGTTGCCCACGTGGATCGAGACGGCGCTCCTGATCGCCGCCCTCGATCGACTCGGTGCGATCCAGAACCCCATGCTGCCGATATATCGCGAGCGCGAGGTCGGCTTCATCACGAAGCAGGCCGCGACGACCCTGATGATCACCCCCAGCGTGTGGCGAGGCTACGACTACGCCGCTCTCGCCCGGGGTGCCGTGGCCGACGCGCTGATCATCGACCGCGACGCGCCGCTACCCGATGCCGACCCGGCCGTCCTGCCCCCGTTCGCGGCCGACGCCGATCGTGTCGCCTGGCTGTTCTACACGTCGGGCACCACGGCCGACCCGAAGGGTGTGAAGCACCGCCATGGCCCGGTGACGGCGGCGACCTTGAGCATGTCGCATCGCATGAAGATCACCGCCGATGATCGCGCCGCGCTCGTGTTCCCCATAGCGCACATCGGGGGCGTGAACTGGCTCATGGCCGGCCTGCTGAACGGCTGCACCGTGATCCTCATCGAGAGCTTCGCCGACCCGACCACTATGGGCACGCTGCGCCGCCACGGGCTCACGCTCGCCGGCGTCACCACCGCATTCCACCTCGCCTATCTCGCCGCGCAGCGCGCGAACCCCGAAGAGCGCCTCTTCCCCGACGTGCGCGCCTACCCAGGCGGTGCCGCGCCGAAGCCGCCACAGTTGCACTACGACCTCGTGGACGAGGTGGGCGGTGTGGGCATCGTCGCCGGGTTCGGCCTCACCGAGTATCCGATGTGTGGCATGGCCGCCGTGTGGGATCACACCGACAAGCTCGCCCACACCGAAGGCCGCCCGTCCGACGGCACCGAGTTCTGGGTGCTCGACGAGAACGGTCGACGCGTCGGGCCGAACATCGACGGTGAGATACGCGTCCGAGGGCCCCATCTGTTCGTGGGCTACGTCGACCCGGCGCTCGACGTCGACGGCTTCGATGAGCTCGGGTTCTTCCGCACCGGCGACATCGGCCACCTCGACGAGGATGGGTACGTGGTCATCACCGGACGCCTGAAGGACGTGATCAACCGCAAGGGTGAGAACATCAGCGCCAAGGAGATCGAGGATCTCGTCTACACGCACCCGAAGGTGGTCGACGTCGCAGTCATCGGGCTGCCCGACGCCGACGCCGGCGAACGAGTGTGCGTGGTCGTCGCGTGTGCACCCGGTGTCGAACCGCTCACCTTCGACGAGATGCGCGCGTACCTCGTCGAACAGAAGCTCATCACACGCAAGCTCCCACAGCAGCTCGAGATCATTCCCGAGCTGCCTCGCAACGCAGCGGGCAAAGTGCAAAAGCACGCGCTGCGAGAAAGGTACGGTCGCTGATGCTCGACCTTCTCCTCACCGGCGGCCTCTTGGTCGATGGCACCGGGGCACCTTCAGTGCTCGCCGACATCGGCGTGCGCGACGGGCGCATCGCGGTAGTCGCCGCGCCGGGTTCGATCACCGAGACCGCGACCGAAACCCTCGACGTGACCGGCCTGGTCGTCGGCCCGGGCTTCATCGACGTGCACACACACCTCGATGCCCAACTGCTCTGGGACTCCACCGGCAGCCCATCGCTGCAACACGGCTGCACCACCGTGGTCTGCGGCAACTGCGGCTTCTCCCTCGCGCCGTCGGGGCCTGAGCAGGCCGACTACCTCACGCTCATGTTGTCGCGCGTCGAGAGCATGCCGCTCGCTGCCCTGCGCGCCGCGATCGACTGGACATGGACCTCGTTCGACGAGTGGCTAGCCCAGTTCGACGGCAACCTCTCGGTCAACGCCGGGTTCCTCGTCGGTCACTCCGCGTTGCGACGCGCTGTGCTGGGCGACGACTTCGCACGAACCGACCTCACCGAAGCGGAACGTGACGCGATCCTCACGCTCGTGCGCGAATCGCTCGACGCCGGCGCGCTGGGGTTCTCGACTTCGTTGTCGACGTCGCACCTCGATGGCCAGAGCAACCCGGTGCCGTCGCGATATGCAGGTGCCGAGGAGATGCTGGCCATCGCCGACGTGGTGCGCAACCACGAGGCACCTGTGATGCAGATCACCGTCGCGGGGACGTCCTCTGGCTTCCAGCAAGACGAGGTCGAGTTGCTCACCGACATCTCGTTGCGGAGCGATCGTCCAATCAACTGGAACGTGCTCATGGTGCGGGCCGATGATCGCGCCTACCTCGACCGGCAACTGGCGGCGTCGGACTACGCCAGCGAGCGGGGCGCCATGGTCCTCGCGCTCAGCCCACCAAACTCGAACGCGATGCGGATGTCGTTCGAGACCGGAGCGTTCCTATACGCGATACCCGGTTGGGGCGAGCTCTTCCGCTACGGGCCGTCGGAGCGCATCGACGCACTGCGGGGCACCGAGTGGCGCGACAGGTTGCAGGCGCTCGCCCAGGCGCCCGAGGCCGGAGTCATCCGCGGTCGCACACAATGGCAGCTGCTCACGCTCCGCGAGACCTGGTCGGCCCGGAACAAGGAGTGGGAGGGTCACACGTTCGGCGAGATCGCGGCAGCGCGCAACACCACCCCGTTCGACGCAATGATCGACATCGTGGTCGACGACGAGCTGCGCACCGGGATCGAGGGCCCGCCCATGCACGTCACCGACGCGGACTGGGCCCTGCGCGCCGACGTACTGTGCGATCCGCGGGTGATCGTCGGTGGCTCCGACGCCGGCGCCCACGTCGACATGTTCGTGGGTGCCACCTACACCACGTCGTTCCTCAGCGAGGTTGTGCGCGAGCGTGCGCTCGTCGCGCTCGAGGAGGCAGTGCGGCTCATCACCGATCGGCCGGCGCGCCTCTACGGCCTCCGCGATCGTGGCCGCGTCGCCGAAGGCTGGATCGCCGACCTCACCATCTTCGACCCGGCGACCGTCGCCAACCTGCCGGCGGTCACCGTGGCTGATCTTCCCGCCGGGTCCTCGCGGCTCATTGCGGAAGCGATCGGCATACCGCACGTCATCGTCAACGGCGTGTTCGCGCTGCGCGACGGCCAGGTCACCGATGCCCGCCCGGGAACCACGCTTCGCACGGGGCGCGACACCGAGCGCGTCAGCCTCGCATCGGCCCGATCCGAGTAGAGCACCGATGCCCACCCGCACGTGCTCGCTCCGCAGCGTGCCGTTGCGATCGAAGCGCTCATGGCAGCTGCGGGCCCACCACCAGGTCAGCGCGGTTCACAGATGACGAGCGGGATTTCGCGGTCGGTCTTGGTCTGGTAGTCGTCGTAGGCCGGCCACTCCGCCACAGCGATTGGCCACAACGCCGCTCGATCCTCGGGTGTCGCGACGCGGGCGTGCAACTCGTGGAACTGATCGCGGTCGTGGATCGTGACATCGGCATGGTCGAGGATGTTGAGGTACCACTGCGGGTGCTTCGGTGCACCACCCATGGAGGCAACGACGAGATAGCGATCGCCGTCGGCGACCCGGATCAGCGGCGAACGCCGCACCACACCCGACTTGCGACCGCGCGTCGACAAGATGATGCAGTTCGCGCCCTCCCACTCGTAGCCGTCGGCGCCGCCGGTCGCGAGGTAGCGCTCGACGTGATCCGCGACAAATCGCCAGGGACTCGGTGCGTACGTTTCATCAGCCATGCGCGAAACGCTATCCACGTTCGCGTAACCGACCTCGCTGTGGCAGGCTCTCGTCGGAGGGGACTCGATGACCACGCCCGCTGCCACGCCCGCGGTCACGGCAGCACAACGCCAAGTGAGCACGCTTGCGTGGGTCTCGGCGTCGCTGTCGGCGCTGGTGGTGTCGATGAACCTCAGCGTCATGAGCGTGGCCTTCGACGCGCTCGGCACGTCGTTCCCCGAGGCAAAGCTATCGACGCTCGGGTGGGTGCTGAGCGTCTACACCATCGTGTTCGGCGCGTTCCTCGTGCCCGCAGGCCGACTGGCCGACCACCTCGGGCGACGTCGCGTCTTCCTGGTGGGCCTCGTCATCTTCACGATCGCGTCGCTGATCGCCGCCGTTGCTCCTGCGATCTGGATCGTCATCGCCGGACGCGTCGGGCAAGGCATCGGCGCCGCATGCCTAGTGCCGTCCACCCTCGGCCTGTTGCTCGACGCGCTGCCGGTCGAGAAACGGGCCAGCGCCACCGCGGCCTACAGCGTGCTCGCGTCGGTGGGTGGCATAGCGGGGCCCACCGTTGGCGCCTACCTCGTCGACCATGGCGGGTGGCGCAGCGCGTTCTACGTCGCGCCAGTGTTCGCCCTCGCGTCGTGGTTCACCGGATGGAAGTCACTGCCCGAACATCGCTCGCGCCGAACCGGACCGCTCCCCGATCTCGTCGGCGCCGTGCTGGTGATCGTCTCCTTGACTGCGTTGTCGTTCGGCATCCTCCAGTCGCGTGCGTGGGGCTGGACAAGCCCCAAGGTGGTCAGCGCGCTCTTGCTCGCCGTGGTCACCGTGCCGGTGTTCTTCGCGCGGTGCGCTCGTCACCCGGTGCCGGTACTGCCCATTCAACTCACGCGCATTCGCAGCTTCGCGTGGTCCAACATCGCCTCGGCGATCTACGGCATGTCCACCGGCGCGCTCCTGTTCGGCATCGTCCGTTTCCTGCGCCAGGGCTGGGACTATTCACTCACGGACTCGGGCGCCGGGATCATCCCGCTCGCGCTCGCATCGATGAGCACGGCATCGCTCGCCGGTCGCGCCGGCAACCGCTTCGGTGAACGCGCAATTGCCGCGCCAGCATGCGTGGTGATCGCGACCGGCATGACCTTTCTCGCGTTCCGACTCAACGGCACCCCGGCCTTTTGGACCGCGTGGGTGCCGGGCGCCGCGCTCATCGGTGCCGGCATGGGGATCACCTACCCGATGATCGGCTCAGCCTGCGTGCGAAACGTGGAAGGCGCCGACCTCTCCGTGGCCAGCGCGACCAATCGGATGACGCTCCAGATCGGCAACGCGATCGGCATCGCCATAGCTATCGCGATCATCGGCGACGCCAAAGGTCACGACATCATCGATCCGATGCGGCACGCGTTCCTCGTCATGGCGGGCCTGGCCCTGGTGGTCGGCGCTTCGATGACCATGGTCGGCCGTCGCAGCTTCGCCCAGCGGTACTGACCTCAGGTGAGGCTCTCGCTCGGATGCGCGCCGGGCGACAGCAGCGGGAACCGCACCGTCGCGCCGCCGTCCACCACGAGCATCTGCCCGGTGACGAATCGGGCCAGGTCGCTCGCGAAGAACAGCACCGCACGCGCGATGTCATCGGGAGTCCCGGCGCGCCCCAGCGCTGTGGTGAGGTCGTCGCGCTCCTGCTGCTCGGGAGTGATGAGCCCCGCGACCGCGGGCGTGCGGATCGAGCCCGGGCTCACCGCATTGGCGCGCACGCCGAAGCGGCCGTACTCGAGGGCCAGGCTCTTCATGAGGTGGATCAGCGCCGCCTTGGCCGCACCGTACGCGGCATGGTTCGGGGCCCCGAAGACGCCGCTCACGGAGCCGATGCTCACGATTGACCCACCGGCACCCTGCGCCACCATACGATCGGCGGCGGCGACCGAGAGCAACTGCACCCAACGCACGTTCTGTCGGAACACGAAATCCCAATCCGACGCTTCCGACTCGCGAAGTGGGCGCCAGCCAGCGCGCATGCCGCCGGCTACGTTCACCAAAATGTCGACGGCGCCGAAGGCGTCGACAGTTGCCGGCACGATGGCGGCCAACTCGGCGTCGTCACGCAGGTTCGCGACGAGCGCGCACGCTCGACCCCCTCGGGCAGTGACCTCGGCCGTGACGCGCTCGGCCCGCTCCGCGACCTTGTCGACGACCATCACGGCAGCGCCTGCATCGGCCAGCACGAGCGAGATCGCCTCGCCGATGCCCCGGCCGCCGCCCGCCACGATCGCGGTCTTCCCCATTACGAGTCCTTGCATACCGCGGACCATAGTCCGCGCGATCCGAACGAATTCTTGGCAATGCGGGCGCGAACGTTTCGCTCCCGGTTTCCGCGGCGCGCGGTGTGCTTGGCGAGCGCCACGACGCAGAGTGCGCGACGATGCCCCTACGCAGACGCGTGGGGGGTGGCCGATGATCGACCGATGGAAGGCCTGGCACCAGGTCGGCGAGCGCATCGAGCGCGCAAGCGACGAACGCCATCGCGCCATGCTCGAATGCGTGCGCGAGCACATCATCGCGGAAACCGAAGCCGACTTCGATCGGCTGATGCGCACGTTGTGCGCCGAGCCGTCGTTCAACTTCTGGGTCGCCGGCAACGGGAGCGGCGCCGGCCCGAAAGGCCTCGACGCGGTGCACGTGCACTACCGCAACCTCATCCGTGAGAAGCGCTACGTCTTCGAGATCGACATCGAGCGCATCGTGGTCGATGACGACACGGTGGTCACTGAAGGCTGGTTCCACCAGATCTTCCCCGGCACCACCCTGCTCGAGCGTGGGGCGGACATCGACGACCCGAGCGCGGCCTACCAGGTCACGATGCGCCTGCTGCTGCTGTGGCCCTTCACTGAAACGGGCGAGTTGATCGGCGAGGACAGCTACGCCGGGAGCACGATGTTCGCGCCCGGTTCGGTGCGCAAGCTCGACGAGGCCGAGATTCCCGAGGAGTTCCGCGCCGCGCTGCGTCGTTGACGCCGGGACGACGACCTCAGGACGTCGGTTGCTCGGGGATCGTGTCGGGCACGCTGGCGACCGAACCCAGGACGACCTCGCCGAGGGCTTTGCGGATTCGGTCGAGGGTGAGGTCATCGAGGTTGGCGTAGACGAGTCGTGCGCCCTGGAACCGTTCGACCTCGGCGATCAGGGCTTCGCGATCGAGTTCGGTCACGAGCAACGCCACGGTGACCGTACCGGGTAACACCGCGTCGCGGAACCACGCGACCCATTCGTCAGGAATACCGTAGTCGAGGACCTTTGCCGTGACCGCTCCTGCTCCGGCCCCCACCGCGGTGCCGGCGAGCCAACCGACCGGGCCGCCGAGCAACAGACCGATCAGGCCGGTCCACACCGCGCCCGACACCGCGGAGCGTGCGGGCTGCGGGTCGGTCGTCTCGCGTACGACAGCGTGACCACTCTCGTTCTTGGCGACGATGACCGCGTCCTTCAGCACCAGACGCTTGTTCGCGCTCAACCGCCTCGCTGCGCTGAGAAACTCCTGCGCGCGATACATGTCGTCGAACGCGATGCCGACGAGCGTCTCGATGGTCTGGTCATCATGTTTCCTGGTCACAGCCCACGACAGTATCCGCTGACCGACCAGATCCTGCCGCGGCGATGTGACACCGGATCGCCTCAGGCCATCAGTTTGTGCTCGCGCAACCAATCGACCGTGATCTGCAGACCCTCGTCGAGCGACTTCGGCTTGTAGCCGAGCAGCGATCGGGTGTGTGCGTTGTCGAAGTACGGCTCGGGGAAGTTCTGGCGGGCGAGCGCATCGAGGCTCGGACCGACCCGGTCGCGGAGCTCTGCATCGGCGTCGAGCGCGGCGGCGGTGATCTCGTGGACGCGGTTCGGGTTCCCGGCGAACCCCATGGCCCGGTTGACGAACACCGCCATGCTCGCGACGTCGGACGCGTTCGCGAACGCGAGGTATTTCTCGCCTCGGAGGCCCTTGTCGAGCGCGGCGATCGCTACCCAGGCCACATCGGACGCGAACGACCACGGGATGGGGAACTGCACCGCTTCCGCGAACTGCCCCTGGGAGGCGAGCTGGATGCGCAGGTTGTAGCTGGGCGCTTCCATCGAACGCTGCACGCACGGCGCGGGGCCGAAGGTGCCACCAGGGATGACGACGGAGACGTCCATGCCTTCCTCGGCGCGGCGCATCGCCTCGACGAAGGCACCGCGCTTGGTCTGCGTGTACGGGTCGGTTGCCGGGTCGGGGTGCAGCGGCGACGACTCGGACAACGGTGCGTCCTCGAAGAGGAAATAGGTGGTGGTGCCGAGCGTGACCACCTTCTTCATGCCGTGTGCTTCGGCCGCGTCGAACACGTTCGACACGCCACCGGTGTTGACCCGCTGGTGCTCACCCATGTCCTGGCTCGCGCCACCGAGCACGGCGGCAGAGTGGATGGCGTACTCGCACCCCTCCGACGCGCGGCGCACGCTCGCTGCGTCCGTGATGTCGCCCTCGACGATGGTGACACCGAGGTCGCGCAAGCTACCGAAATCACTTCCGGGGCGGGCGAGCGCATGCACGGAGTCACCCCGTTCGATGAGCTGCTGACAGATGTTGGAGCCGATGAGACCGGTACCGCCGGTTACGAACACGGTTGACATGTTCGGGAATCTAGTTCGGACGGAGATCCTCGCGCGCTGTGGGCAGAAGCCGCCGGCGTTCCGCAGCCACGATGTCCTGCGCCGCTCGCACCTCACCGATGTTGGGAACGGCGTCGAGCTCATCGAGCGAGGCGCGGTACACGTCGAACACCGTTCCGTAGCCCGCTTCCCGCAACGGCGAGATCCGCAACCGCATATCGGTGACCTCGCGGAGTCGCTCGATCGGGATCTTGGTCAGCTGCCGGGCGGCCGCTTCGTCACGGTGCACATCGAGCGCGTCCGCCGCCTCGGCGCGCCGCTCGGCGAGGAGGTCGAGCACTCGAGCAACGCGAGTGCGAACGTCGGTTGCGTCGCGGAGGAGAGTCTTTGGATCGGCCAGGTCTTCGCTCGTCACGCGACGGTTACGGTACCCGCACCGCACGTGTCCTCTGTTCGCGGGCGGCCATGGGGGTTGTCATGCCAGGTCCACTACACGGGGTGCACGTCCTCGATCTATCGACGGCGTTGTCCGGCCCGGTCGCCGCGACGATCCTCGCGGACCAAGGGGCCGAGGTCGTCAAACTCGAAGCCCCGGGCATGGGCGACATCACGCGCGTCGTCGGATCACACCGCGGCGGCATGCGAGCGATGTACCACCTCGCGAATCGCGGCAAGCGATCGATCGTGCTCGACCTACGCGCCGACGAGGGCAAGGCGGCCTTCTTCGCGCTCGCACGGCACGCCGACGTGATCGTGCAGAACTTCCGGCCGGGCGTGGTCGATCGGATGGGCATCGGTTACGACGCGGTGAGGGCGGTGAACCCCGACGTCGTGTACCTCTCGATCGCCGGCTTTGGCTTCGGCGGCCCGCTCGCCGGAGCCAAAGTGTACGACAACCTCATCCAGGCTGCGTCCGGCTTCGCTGCGGTGCAGGGCGACGAGTCGGGCCCTCGCTACGTGCGGAACCTGGCATGCGACAAGATCACCGCGCTGACCGCCGCGCAGGCGATCACCGCGGCCCTCTTCGCAAGGTCGCGGGGCGACGGCGGCCAGCACATCAGGCTCGCCATGCTCGATGCGGCCGCATCGTTCCTGTGGCCCGACGCGGCCACCCCGTTCGCGATGCTGCATCCCGACGCGACCATCGTCGACACCAATCGCAGCAACGAGCTCGTACGACACCTCGACGGGTTCACGACGTGCGCGCCGGTCACCGACGCAGAGTTCCGCGGGTGGTGTCTCGCGTTCGACGCACCTGAAGTGGCGAACGATCCACGGTGGGCCACCGTCGCACAGCGCATGGAGAGCGACGACTACCAGAACGTGCGACGCGAGGTCGCCGCCCGAGCGGCTCGACTCACCGTGGCCGACGCCATCGCTCGCCTCGCGGCGCATGGCGTCGCCTGCGTCGAGGCCGTACCCCTCGCCGAGTTGCCCGCCAACGAGCAGGCCGTCGCGAACGGCACCTTCTCGGTGTGCCACCATCCCGCGGCAGGACCGATCCGCCAAGTGGAACCACCGGCGCGCTTCGGCGGCACCCCGAGCACCGCGGGAGGCCCGGCCGCGCTCCCGGGCCAGCACACCGACGAGATCCTGCGCGAGGTCGGCTACGACGACGATGCCATACGTGCCTTGCGCAAGTCAGGCGTGGCGCTCTGACCAACGGGCCGTGCGCTGAACGGGCGACGATCAGCTGGTGACCGATCCGCCGTTCACGTGCACGGTCTGGCCGGTGAACCACGCCGCTTCGTTGGACGCGAGGTACACGCAGAACGGGCCGATGTCGTCAGGCCGCCCGAGCCGACCGACCGGTACCTGCTGGGCCAGCGCCTTGGTCACGTCGCTTCCTTCGTTGCCCGTCATGAGCCCCAGGGCCAGCGTGTTCGCGGTGACCCCTTTGCGGGCGTTCTCGACGGCGAGGTGGCGCATGAACGCGATCGCGCCCCCTTTACCTGCGGCGTAGGGCGACACGCCGATGCGCAGACCCACCATTCCCGCGCCCGAGGCGATGGTGACGATTCGACCGAAACCGTTGTCGCACATCGCGTCGAGCACGACGTGACAGCAGTTCATGACGCCGAAGAGGTTTACGTCGACCGGCCCGTGCCAGGTCTCAGGATCGGAGCCGCGGAACTGCGCGGGGACCATGCCGTCGCGGCCGCCGTTGCCCGCATTGTTCACGAGGATGTCGATTGGGCCGATCGCGGCGACCGACGACGCGACTCCGGCGCGCACCGAGTCGTACGCGGTCACGTCAAAGGGCGCGACGACCGCTCGTGCACCGGATGCTTGTAACTCATCGACGACCTGTTGGGCACGTTCGGGACGCACATCGTTGACGGCCACCGCCGCACCGCGGGCGGCGAGCGCTCGGGCGATTCCTGCGCCGACGCCTTGGCCGGCACCGGTGACGAGGGCATTGCGACCCGTGAGATCGAACATGGGGACCATCCTTTCGTGACCAGCGCAGCCTGACACGTCCGCGTCGAGCCACGCGGGGAATGTCCGGGCATGGATCGATCGTCCGCTAGCTTCGCCGGTTCGAGGTGAGGAGGATCGATGACCACAAGCCGTCGGGTCCGAAGTGCCGTGCTGACCGTCGGCCTGCTCGGCCTCGCCGCATGCGGGGGCAACGGGGTCGTGCTGGCCGGCCGGTCCACCTCGACCACAGCGGCCACAGCGGGCACGGGTGCTCTCTCGTCCGGTCCGAACAGTGGCGCGACCGCGCCGAGCACCACCCGCGCCGTCGGTTCCACCACGACCCGGGTCGTGAACGCCACGGGCCCCGACGGATACGGCGTGACCGACTGTCCTCCGGTCACCGGAACCCCAGGGCCGGCACGCACCTTCGCTGCGCCGTTCAAGCGGTGCATCGATACCAACAAGACGTATGTCGCGGTCATCGCGACGAACAAAGGCGTGCTCACCGTGAACCTCGACGCGAAGTCGGCGCCGCTCACCGTGAACAACTTTGTCGCGCTCGCGCGAAACAAGTACTTCGACGGCCTCAGCTGCCATCGCATCATCCCGAAGTTCGTCGCGCAGTGCGGCGACCCCACCGGCAACGGAACCGGTGGTCCGGGGTACAAGATCATCGATGAGCTGCCGAAGGGCGGCTACAAGGTCGGATCGCTGGCCATGGCGAACTCAGGCCCGAACACCAACGGCAGTCAGTTCTTCGTGATCACCGGCGCCGACGGCGCGGCCCTCCCGGCCAAGTACTCGTTGTTCGGCATGGTCGTCGGCAGCGACGCGACGATCAAGGCGCTCGACGCCGCCGGCAACCCGAGCAACAACGGCATGCCGCCCAAGCAGGCGGTGACGATCACGTCGGTGGTGATCGCCGAGAGCTGAC
>WLNW01000037.1 GCA_009699605.1 Actinomycetota bacterium
CAGATGGTGAACTTCATCTACCTCATCGGCGATCGTGAAACCGGCGAGGCCGTGGTGATCGACCCGGCGTATGACGTTGCGACCATCCTCGAAACGCTCGAAGCCGATGGCATGCGCCTCACCGGGGTGCTGGCCACGCACTATCACGCCGATCACATCGGCGGCTCCATGATGGGGTTCAACGTGGCGGGGATCAGCGAGCTGCTCGAGCACACGTCGGTCCCGATCCACTTGCAACGCGACGAGCTCGACTACGTCACCAAGACCACTGGGGTGTCGAAGAACGAGCTCACGCTGCACGACAGCGGTGACATCGTCCAGGTCGGAAGCCTCGATATCGAGCTCATACACACGCCGGGCCACACGCCGGGCAGTCAGTGCTTCCTCGTCGCGAACCGGTTGGTCTCGGGCGACACGCTTTTCCTCGACGGATGCGGCCGCACCGACCTACCCGGCAGCGACCCGCACGCTATGTACGAAAGCCTCACGCAGAAGCTGTCGAAGGTGCCCGACAAGGCGCTGCTCTACCCCGGCCACTTCTATTCGCCCCAGCCGTACAGCTCGCTCGGTGAGACGCGCCGCGAGAATTACGTTTTCAAGCCGAAGACCGAAGAGCAGTGGATGATGATGTTCGGGCACTGAGCCCGCGAGCGATGGACCCACCCGCGCTCAGCGCAGGGAGGTCGCACTGACCGTCGCGTCGATGCTGTCGGGCGTAGGCGGGGGCCCGTGGTCGCCGGCCCGGGCGAGCGGGCTTGACGCAGGGGAGACGACCCACACGCGTTCGCCGGGGTGCGGCCGCTTCGCGAACGTCCTCGTCTCGTGGACCGAGCTGTGGACAAGCGGTTCGGGCCACGCACCGCGGGACCGGGCGACACCCGATGCTGACGGTGCTTCGGGGGGCAGGAGTCGGACAATCTCGATGGGTCGTCGTAGTTGTTCAGGGTTGTTCGACGTCATGCTGGCCTTCCCGGCTCCGTGCGCCATCCGACGCCATCGAGACTATGTGCGCGCGGAGGGTGGTGTCATGGGCCGGTTTACCCTCGCCTGTGGACCGATCGGACCAGCTCGTCGAGATTTGCAATCGCGCACGATGAGGTTTGCGAGCACTCAAGTCAGTCGGTGGTTAGCCGATTGAGAGAGGTCGGCGCGGCCATGAGGAGCAATGCGGTGCACGAAAAGCATGAGGAACCCAAGATGACGCTCGTGGCGACGTGGTCGTCCCAGGAGTTCTCCTTGGCGCCTGCGCCCGCCTACGGCCTGCCGTTCTCCTCCGCCGAGGCAGCCCCGGAGGTCGACGAAATCGCCGTGATGGCACCCGTCACCGCGGCGCCGTCCGACGTGTCGCCGGTCGATAAGGCCCCGGCCGAGAAGTGTCCGGCGCCGCCCACCGTCGACCCAGCCGAACTGGTTGCAGCGCACGCCCGCATCGCCGATCAGCAGGTGAAGTTGGCCCAGCTCGAAGAGGAGAGCCGGGCCTTCACGCAGTCGCTCCGGCACGTGGCCGCGGCGGCCGAGGAGCTGCTCGCCGAAGCCCGCGCCGAAGCCCGCGCCGAAGCCGCGACGATGCGCGAGGCGGTCGAGCGCGACATCGCCTCTGCGCACGCCGAGCTCGATGCTCGCCGTGCGTCGATCGTCACGGATTCCCGGCGCGAGGCGGATCGTCTGCTCGACGAATCGCGAGCGACAGCCCACGAGCTCGTCGTCGTAGCCCGCTCCGATGCCCGCGAAGCCGTGCATGAGGAGCGGCGCCGCGCGGCCGACGATCTCGAGATGCTCGTCGCGCTGCGCGAACGGATCGCTGACGAACGCAACACCCTCACGGAGTTCCACACCCAGCTCAGTGGCCGGTTGCGCGCGCTCATGCACTCGATGCTCCAGTTCACCGATCAAGACCCATCGCTCGATCTCGGCAATTCGTCCACGTTTGCGTCGACGGTACTCACGGGTCCGCAGCCAGCCCGGTCGATCCCGTTGTCGGGTCCGGTGGAACTGCCCCGCGCCAATCGAGCAGCGGCCCCTCGAGCATCGACGCCGGAGGGCGGCATGCACGGCGACGAAGCGCATTTCGACCGTGCGTTCGACGCGTTCTTCTCGAGTGACGACATCGACAAAGACCCCAGCCGTCGCTGGATCCTCAAGGGCTGACGCCCGTCCCTCAGAGCACGACTGACCGCACCACACAGGCGCGGAGGAAATCGACATCGATCGTGACGCCGAGACCGGCGTCGACGGGCACCGTGAGGGTCCCGCCCGGGCCGAGCACGAATGGCTCGGTCAGGTCGCGGACAAAGTAGCGGTTGCTGGCCGACAGGTCGCCCGGTCGGGTGAAGCCGGGCAACGACGCGACTGCAAGGTTCGCCGCCCGCCCGATTCCGGTCTCGAGCATCCCGCCGCACCACACGTCGACGCCGGCCGCCTGAGCAGCACTATGGATCGCGACTGCCGCGCGTAGTCCTCCGACGCGACCGGGCTTGATCACGAGCGAATGCGCGGCCCGCAATGCAATCGCCGCGCGGGCGCCGTGCAGGGAGTCGATTGATTCGTCGAGGCTTACGTGCGTGGGCCAGGCGGCGCCGCTGGTCGCAGCGAGGTACGCCGCATGATCGACGAGGTCGCCGGCCGCGAACGGTTGCTCGAGCAGATCGACGTCGAGGTTCACGAGGTCGGCATGATCGGCCAGCGAGTACGAGCCGTTCGCGTCGGCCCACACCGCAACGCCCTCGCCGACCGCGGCGCGCACCTCGGCGACGACTGCGCGGTCGTGCCCCGGCGACACCTTCACCTTGACGCGGGTGTAGCCCTCGGCCGCGTGCGCAGCGGCGCGCTCGGCAACGGCGGTGACGTCGTCGTCCATCTCGACGACCACGCCGACCGGCAATGCTGCGCCGGGGCGGCCGCCCAGCATCGCGGCGAGCGAGTGTCCGTCACGCCTGCCGGTCGCGTCGAGCACCGCCATCTCCAGCGCGGCCTTGGCCATGTGGTTGCCGCGGACCGCATCGAGCGATTCACCTCGGCGGGCACGAGGCAGCAGGTGGTCGACGATGGCCAGCCACGCGGCGGCGACGAACTCCGCCGCGTAGGTGGGGGCGATCTCCGCTGCGCACTCACCCCAGCCCTCGGCGCCGTCGGCGGCGCGAATGTGTACGAGCAGAGCGTCCTTGTGCGAGGTAGTGCCGCGGGCTGACACGAAAGGTCGCACCAGCGGCAGGCGGACGTGCAGCAGCTCTACGCGTTCGAGATCCATGACGCAAAGCGTGACACGATGCGGGGATGTTCCGTGCACTGCTGCTCCAGAAAGACGACGCGGGGTCTGTCACCGCCGCGCTCGCCGACGTCAACGAATCGATGTTGCCCGAGGGCGTCGTCGTCGATGTCGAATACTCCACGATCAATTACAAGGACGGGCTGGCCATCGCGAACGCCAGTCCCATCGTCCGCAGCTGGCCGATGATCCCTGGCATCGACTTCGCCGGTCTCCGAACCGATACCGGCGGGCGCGTGGTGCTCAACGGGTGGGGTGTCGGCGAGAGCCATCTCGGGGGACTCGCGCAGAAGGCCGCCGTCCCCGAGGGCTGGCTGGTCGAACTGCCCGCGTCGTTGTCCACGTTGCAGGCCGCAGCCATCGGTACGGCGGGGTACACGTCGATGTTGTGCGTGCTCGCACTCGAGGCCCATGGGGTCACCCCCGACCTCGGCCCGGTGCTCGTCACCGGCGCGGCCGGCGGTGTGGGTTCGGTCGCCGTGGCGATCCTGGCGCAGCTCGGCTACGAGGTGCACGCGTCCACCGGCCGGCCGGAGGAGGCCGACTACCTCCACCTGCTTGGGGCCACCGCGATTGTGCGGCGCGACGAGTTGGCGGGCCCGGCGCGCGCACTCGGCAAGATGCGGTGGGCCGGCGCGATCGACGCGGTCGGCAGTCACACCCTCGCGAACGTGTTGTCGATGACGCACGAGAACGGCTGTGTCGCGGCGTGCGGCCTCGCGCAGGGCATGGACCTGCCGTCGTCGGTCGCACCGTTCATCCTGCGCGGTGTCACGCTGGCTGGCGTCAACTCGGTCAACGTCGTGCACGCCAAGCGGGTCGAGGCGTGGCGCCGCCTCGCGTCCGATCTCCCGGTCGAGAAGCTCGATGCGATGACTACCGTGGTTCCACTCGACGCGGTGATAGGTCTGGCCGACGACATCCTGGCCGGAAAGGTGCGCGGGCGCATCGTGGTCGACGTGAACGCATGACCGCCGGTCTCGGCGCGCCTCGCGACCTCGCGGGCAAGGTCGCCATCGTCACCGGCGCGAGCCGCGGTGTGGGCGCGGCCATCGCTGTCGCACTCGGCGCCGCGGGCTGCAAGGTGGTGTGTGCGGCGCGCGCTACTGCCGCCAACCCGTTGCGGCTTCCCGGCACGGTCGACGCGACGGTCGAGCAGATCGTCGCTGCGGGTGGCGAGGCTTTGGCCGTGCCCACCAACCTCGCCGAGGAGGACGACATCGTGGCCATGGTGGCCCGCACGGTCGAGCATTTCGGCGGCGTCGACCTGCTCGTGAACAACGCGGCCATCACGTTCGTCGGCGGGCTCGACATCCCCCGCAAGCGCTACGACCTCATCATGAACGTCAACGCGACCGCACCGCTCATTGCGATGCGCGAGGCCGCCCCGCACATGGCGCGCGCCGGCGGCGGATCGATCGTGAACGTGTCGTCGGCCGCCGCGCTGATCCCCGTCGAGGGTCTCATGGCGTATGGCATGTCGAAACTGGCCCTTGAGCACCTCACGCTCGACGCGGCCCGCGAGTTGCATGCGCAGGGCACCAACGTCAACTGCTTCCGGATCGACGTCCCCGTTGCGTCGGAGGGTTTTCTCGCGAACGCGCCCGGAGCCGACCACGACACCTGGGAGCCGTGTTCGGTCGCAGCCGAGGGCGTCGTATGGATGTTGCGCCGACCCGTCGCCTATACCGGGCGTCGCGAGTCGATGCATGCGCTCCGTGGGCGCGAAGGGATCATGGCCAGCCAGGCCCGCACCCCGTCACCACACGACCCTCCGCTCGACTTGTTCGACGGCCTCTACCACTCGTCGGGTAACGACGCCTTCGTCGACGGCTGACGGCCGCGGCTACCGTGTCTCCGGCCCTACGGGATGGGGTCCGAGGAATGAGGGAGACGCTGTGTCCGACTACGAGTGCTTGCTGTACGAAGAGGCCGACGGAATCGCCACCGTCACGCTGAACCGCCCCGATAAGCACAACTCGTTCAGCCCCACCCAGATCGCCGAGATCGAGGACGTGTGGAAGAAGCTGCGCTTCAACGACGACGTCGCCTGCGTGATCGTCACCGGCGCCGGTGAGCGGGCGTTCAGCTCGGGCATCGATCTCACGCACGCCCATCCCCAGCCGGTATCGAAGATGATCATCGACGATCCGATGTTGCGCATCGGCCCGAAGACCAACGACATGTGGAAGCCGGTCATCGCCGCGGTCAACGGCATGGCCTGCGGCGGCGCGTTCTACATCCTCGGCGAGGTCGAGTTCATCATCGCGTCGGAGAACGCCACCTTCTTCGACCCGCACGTCACCCATGGCATGCCGTGCATCTATGAGCCGATCCTCATGCTGCAGCGCATGCCCATCGGCGAGATCATGCGCCTGTCGCTGCTCGGGCGCCACGAACGCATGAGTGCCAAGCGGGCCTACGAGATCGGCCTCGTGTCCGAGGTCGTGCCGTTCGACGGCTTGATGGAAGCCGCCCGTTGGTCGGCCGAGGTCATCGCGAGCGCGCCCGACCAGGTGGCGATGGAGTCGACCGTGAAAGCGATCTGGGCGGCGCAACACTCGAACCTCGCGCAGGCGTTCCACTCGGCGCCGCTCTACATCAACGTCGTCGACGGCGCGAGCGGCACCGCTGAGCGGGCCAACAACCTGCGCCACCAGAAGATCGAACCCCGCATCCGCTGAGCGCCGCGCCGCGTGCGGCCTCGCGCGTTGTACGAGGGTCAGGTTGAGGCACGCGATCAGGCGCGCTGGGCGAAGGGGGTCTGGCGCACCTCGATCGGCGCGGCGCCGTTCGGGTCGATCAGTCGGTAGTTGGCGAACACCTTCGCGCCGAGCAGCAGGAACGTGACCATTGCGCCCGCGGCGATCAGCTCCATGGTCTCGAGCGACGTGGCGTTCGCGACCTGGGCGAGCCCCAGCGCACCGAGGCCCACGCCGAGCAGGATCCCCTGCATGTGGGCGACGGCGGCGCGTCCCCGGTACGCCTCGTCGACCTGCAAGTTGAGCGCGGTGGCCATGGTGGTGGCCGTGCCGACGTGCGCGATCCCCATGAGCCCGAGGCCGAGGAGCCCGATCCCGAAGTTCGGCGATACCGCGAGCACGACCAGGCCCGCGGTCCAGAACACGAAGCTCACCATGAGCACGTCGGAGCGGCGGATGCGATCGCCGTAGACGGTGACGAGGAACGAGCCGACAACCGACCCGAGCCCGAAGGCGCCGACGAGCAGCCCGATCGAGCTCGCGTCGTGCTGAAACTGCTTCTCGCTGACCGCGGACGCGAGTTGCACGAGCGAACTACCGAAGAAGCCGCTCACGAGCATCGTCACCGGTACCACGGCCAACGACCGGTGCGCGAGCACGTATCGCCACCCTTCGACGGCTTGCCGCCAGGGCGAGTCGGCTCGCACGGGCGCAGTGGTCGGCGGGCGCAGCACCACGAGCACGCCGATGACGAACAGGTAGCTGGCCACGTTGATGAACAACGTCGCGCCGGGCCCGAACGGATGCAGCACCGCAGTGGCGAGCACCGGGCCGAGCGCGCGGCCGAACGCGAACTGCATCGCGTTGAGACGGATCGCGCCGGCCATCAGCTCGCGCGGCACGAGCATGGGGATGAACGAGTTCCACGCGGGACCGACCATCCCGCCGATGAACCCGTTGACCGCCGCGATGGTGACCATGTTGAGCGGCGTCGCGATGCCCGTGATCCACACGACCCATACCGTGGCGCTCGCGGCCATCTGCACGAACTGCAGGACCAGCAGCAGGCGACGGCGGTCGTAGCGGTCGACGAGCGCGCCGATGCACGCGGTGCCGACGACGCACGGGAGGAACAACGCCGCGCCGGTGACGCCGAGCCACGTGTTCGACTTGGTGAGCTCGTAGACGATGTACGGGATGCTGAGCGCCTGCATCCAGTTGCCTGCGTTGGAGATGGCGGCTGCCGACCAGAAGAAGGCGAAGTCCCGGTTCTTCAGTGCATCAAACAAGGTCGGGGATCTCGTCGACCGACAATGCGCGCATCTTCTCGAACCCGACGCCGACGGTGTAGCTGTCCTCGCCGATGAGTAGCCCGTCGGCGTCGTAGGGCCAGAAGGTGATCATGCGGTCCTCGTAGAGGTACCAGCCGTCGGGATCGTCGACCGGGCGGCCCATCGCCGCGAGCGTGGGGGCGGGGTAGATGATGCGCATGACACCTTCGAGCACCACGCAGTGATCGTCGACGACGAGCCGTTCGACGTCGTACTCGAGCCGGTGCGCGCCCGAGTTCGCGAACGACGTGTAGAACGAGCGCACGGCCTCGGTGCCCTTCGGCCCGACGTCACCGGTGGGCCCCCAGAAGTGGTAATGGGGGTCGGGCGCAAGCGTGGTCATGAGCCCCTCGAGGTCGGGCACGGCCTCGGCCTTCATGTGGGCGAGGACGTTGGCGAGGATGGCGCGTTTGCGGGCGCTCGGCTCCGCGGCGAGCCGCTCCTCGACCTTGCGCCAGGTCTTCGTCTTGTCGACGGCCATGCTCATCGTGGGTCCCCCTGGAGATGCTGCGGGCAACGTTGACGGTAGCCCCGGCGCCGATGATGGTGCTCGGGCTACGTTTCCGCCATGCGCTTCGGGCTTTATTTGATCGGGCGGCCGAGCGGCGCGGACCGATCCTCGGCATCGATCGTGTCACCCGACTTCTTGGTGCCGTTGGCTCAGCACGCCGAACAACTCGGCATCGAGTCGATGTTCTTCGTCGACCACATCGTGTTCCCCGCCCGTCAGCAGGCCCAATACCCGTACTCGGCGCACGGCCGCTACCCCTACGACAACGACGAGATGCAGATTCCCGAGCCGCTGATGCTGTTCGCGTTCCTCGCCGGTGTGACGACGACCATGCGCTTCGGCACCGCGGTGCTCGTGCTACCCCAACGCAATCCACTGTTGCTCGCCAAGCAGCTCGCCACGGCCGACCAGCTGTCGCGGGGTCGCATCGAGATCGGCATCGGTGCCGGATGGCTGGCCGACGAGTTCGCGGCGCTCGGGGTCGACTTCGCCTCGCGTGGTCGCCGCACCGACGAGTACATCGAGGTGATGCGAACCGTGTGGCGCGACGACGTGGCCACCTTCCACGGAGAGTTCGTGTCGTTCGATGCGATGAAGCTCACGACTTACCCGGTGCAACCGTCGGGCATCCCGGTGATCGTCGGTGGTCACAGCCCACCCGCGCTGCGACGCGCCGGGCGCCTTGGCGATGCGTTCTTGCCGGCGACCAACATCGGCTACGACGAGCCCGGGCGCTGGCCCGCCATGTGGGGCGAGGTGCAGCGCCACGCTCGCGAAGCCGGCCGCCCCGACGGCGCGGTCGAGTTGCAGGGCTTCGGCGACACGCTCGACGATGCGCGGCACTTGCATGATCTCGGCGCAACCCGCATGATCCACAACGTGCTCGAACCGGATCTCGAGTCGGCGCTCGCGCACCTCGATCGTTTCGCCGAGAACGTCATGGCGCCGTTTCACGCCGAGCAACGTTGAACATCACGAACACTGGGGGGACCATGCCGACGAAGGACGACGTGCGGGCGCTGCTCGAGCGCTATTGCACCGCCATGAACGCGCACGACCGCGAGCCTTGGCTCGACTGCTTCGCCGATGACGCCGTGCAGGAGGATCCGGTGGGCACCGCGCCCAACGTGGGTCGCGAGGCCATCGGTACGTTCTTCGACGCGAACGACGTGAAGGTCACCCTGTCGGTCACCGACGACCCGCTCGTGCTCGGCCACGAGGTGCTGGCCTTCTTCAAGGTCACCGCCGACATGGATGGTCAGATGATGACCATTCCGCGCATCATCGACCACATCGTCCTCACCGACGACGGCTTGCGCTTCCAGTCGCTGCGCGCCTTTTTCGATTACGCCGAGATGGTCCCCCTCACCGACTGAAGATCGGGGTCAGGCGAAGGCGCGGAGGCGGGAGACACGTTCGTCGTCGCCGCCGAGGTAGCGCACCAGCACGCCGAGCACGGCTTCGATGTCGAGGGTGCCGGCCGCGGCCATCTCCTCGAGGTCGGCCCAGTCCTTGGTGCGGTTGAAGAACGCCTTGAAGACCGCGAGGTCGCGACACGCCAGGAACGGGATCTCGACGCCACCGAACTGCTCGGTGGGCGCGCGCGTTGCGGCCGCCACGTGGAAGGGGGTTGTGTTGAAGAACACGTCGATGGGCGTGTCGTCCCACCACAGGCGGGTCTGGCCATCGGCCGCGATGCGTTCACGATCGGCATCGGTGATGACCACCCCGCGGGGGAGTGCCGCGAGCGCGGCTGGGGCGGCGTCGGTCGGCACGAAGAGGTTCACGTCGATGTCGATCGTGCCGCGAGCGCGCTGGGTGCACCATGCGAGCGCCAGCGCTCCACCGAACGCGTGTGGGATGTCCGCGGTGTCGAGTGAGCGGTGGATCGCCACGATGCGGTCGACGAGCGAGGTCATGGGCGAGTCGTGATCAGCCCCGGCCGAACACCGGGGCGCGCAGCTCGGCATCGTGGCGGGCGGGGAACTGGGCCGCCAGCTCCAGTACCGCGGCGAGCTCGTCGCCACGGGCCAGGCCGGTACGAGGGTCGGCCTCGATGCGCCGGGTGAGCGTGCCATCGAGCACATAGCCCGCGGCGCGCAGCACCCGGGCGAACGTGTCGATGGTTGGTGTCTTGGCCGCGTGTTCGTAGGCCGACAGCGTGGCGTGGGACGTGCCGGCCCGGTCCGCCAGCTCGCGCAGCGTAAGCCGGGCCTCCCGACGGGCGCTGCGGAGGATGGTGGGTGCGTCCATGTCTCGAATGGTATCTGATCAGATACCAGATGCGGTCGGCGTGCAGCGGCTCGGCGCGCCGTGTCGCGGTCACTCGTCGAGCTTCGACCACACGCGTTCGGGATACAGCGCGACCGCGGGTGCATAGAGCCACTCGTCCCGGTACGCCCTTCGGGTGAGATAGGTGATGACCGCGGCGTCGTCGAGCGAGGAGGCACGGATGGCCGCGTCGAGTTCCGCGAAACCGGTGGCCTGGTCGGCAGGTCGCACGCCGAGCAACTCGCCCAACTCGTCGCACTCGATCTCGGCCAAGGTCGCGCCGAAGCGTCGCTTGCGATCCATCACCTGTACCAACACCATCACATCGTTGGCGCGTGACTTCGCGAACAGGTTCGTGAGGTGGGGCTCGACGTCGTGCTCGACCGTATACACGGCAGCGTCGGCGAGGATGTCCTTTTGGCCCGCGTTGCTCGGCATCTCGGGCCGGGCGACGGTGATGCCGGCGGCCTCGGCGATCGATTCGCAGGTCGCGCGATCACCCACGTAGCGGTAGCAGAGGAACCACGCCACCGATTCGCGAGGGTGCGCGTGCACGGTGACCGCGTGGATGGGGATCATGCCGCGCACGTTCTGCTGCACCCGGTAGTACTGCGCCGCGAACTTCGAGTAGGTGATGCCCGACTCCTGCTCGTACAGGTGGAACAGGCCGTCGAGCCCGCCGGACGGGTTCCAGAACTCGCGCACGCAGAAGTTGCCGAGGTCCTCGAGCGGATCTGCGTAGTGGCCCCACTCGAGGTCGATGACCGCACTCACCTCGTCACCGTCGAACATGAAGTTCACCGGCCCGGTGTCGCCTTGCACGAGCGAGATGCGCTCGACGGTGGTGGGAGCGTTTCGGCGCAGCCAGTCGACCGCGTAGGTGATGAGCGGATCGGTGTAGCTCGCGAGGAACTCCTCCCACTGCTTCAGGGCGAGGTCGACCTCGTTCAACGCGGCTTCGCGAGCGGTAGTGGGCACGTGCGCGAGGTACGGCGCAAGGCCGAGCTCGTCGAGGTCGAGGGTGTGCATTCGCGCCATGACGCGGATGAAGTCCTCCATGACCGCCCGTTGCTGGCGCTTGTCGGTGAGCTTGTCGATGTCGGAGCGACCCCGTACCCGTTCGAACAACGTGCAGCTCAGTGCGTCGTTGCGCCCGTGCACCAGAGGCACCGGGACCGACGTGGCCCAGAGTGCCTCGATGATCTTCGTTTCCTTCAGCAGCGAGGTGGCCGAGTCGAGCCCCACCGGCTCGCGCTCGAGGCGAAGGAAGCAGGGCAGAACCGAGCCGTCGGGACGGGTGATGTCGACCACCCAGGCCTCGCGTCGCGCGACGTGGCGCTCGAGGCGGGTGATCTCGCCCCCGCCGACCCCGGCGATCCATTCCACCATGCCGTCGGGAAGGTCGTGCTGCAGATCGGTCATCGTTCCCCCTCGTGTTGGGGGTCACGGTAGTGGATCGATCAGGGGGCGGATCGGGCCAGACGACGGAGACCGATCAGGTGCACGCGGGCGGCGAACAGCGTGGCCCGGCGGTCACCTACGATCGCCCGGTGACCGATCGCCTGCGCTCCGAGAACCACGTGTCGAGGCCCATTCCGCCTTACGTCCACGACATCCTCACCGACAAGCCCACGGCCTACTTGGCCACGAACCGGCCCGACGGCCGGGTGTCGGTCACCCCGATGGGGCTGCTGTTCGATGGCGAGCACCTATTGCTCAGCACCACGAAGGATCGCAAGAAGTACCGGAACATGGTGGCCGACGACCGGGTCACCGTGTGCGTGCCGCATCGCAACAACCCGAATCGTTACGTCGAGGTGCGAGGCCGGGCCGAACTCACCGACGACCTCGACCGGTCGTTCGTCAACTCGGTCGCCCAGGCGTACATGGGGGTGCCCGTCTATCCGTTCGACCGACCCGAGCAGGAACGGGTCACCATCCGGGTCATCGCCGAGCACGTGTCGGCGCCCCGCATCCCATTGGCCGACGACCCACCCACCGCCCCCGATTGAGCCCCACCCGCCTTCGATGCCGCGTTTTGGGTCGTGAGTCGCGCGTGGGGGCATGCGGTTGCCGACCCAGAAGCGGTGGGAACAGCCGATTTCGCGTTTTGGGTCGTGAGTCGCGCGTGGGGGCGTGCGGTTGCCGACCCAGAAGCGGTGGGAACGGCCGGGCCAGCGGGAAAGATGCATTCCGCATGCTCTGGCTTGCGTAGGGCAGGGTGACGTGGTTCTCTGCCAGGAGTCGATCCGGGAGACGATGATGGAGGTTCGTGACGCGGTCACTGCCGAGGTGGTGCGCAACGCGTTGTCGATGGCTGCGCAAGAAGGCGGAGTCGTCGTCGTCAAGGCATCGCACTCGACCTTCATCCAAGAAGGCGCCGACTCCTCGGCGGCGGTGCTCGACGCAACGGGCCGCCTCGTCGCCCAGTCGACCGCGACCACGTTGATGCATGCGGCGAGCCTCCGCGAGTCGCTGCGGGCCCTCATCCTCGAGATCCCCACCCACACGATGCGCCCCGGCGACGTGTTCGCACAGAACGATCCCTTCAAGGGCGGCATCCACGCCAACGACGTCGCGGTGCTGCGCCCGGTGTTCGGCGCCGATGGCGGCGGGCCCTACTACTTCGCCGGCACCATCATCCACGTCGCCGACCTGGGCGGCGGGTACGCGGGTGGCGTGGCGGCCACCGCACAGGACATGTTCGCCGAGGGCATGAACCTGCCGCCGGTGCACCTCTACCGGGCCGGCGAGCCCGAATCCGTCGTGTGGAAGATCATCGAGAACAACAGCCGCACCCCCGAGAAGGTCATCGGCGACATCCGGGCGCTGGTGTCGGGCGCGAACGTCATGGCCCGCCGGGTCGAGGAGTTGGTCGAGCGCTACGGCGTCGCCGGATTGTCGCAACACGTCGAGGACTACATCGCCTACACCGAAGCGCGCATGCGCGAAGAGCTACGGCGGTTCCCTGCGGGCACCTACCACGGCAGCTTCACCATCGACTCCGACGGGATCGAGGCGAACAAGACGTATCAGGTGGAGGTAGCGGTCACGCTGCCCGGCGACGGGTCGATCCAACTCGACTTCGAGGGCACCGACCCGCAGGCTCGTGGCGCGATCAACGCGTCGTACTCCCAGGCACTGTCGGGCGTGCTGTTCGCAGTGCGTTGCTTCCTCGACCCGAGCATCCCCATGAACGAGGGGTGCTACAACACGCTCGACGTCAACTTCCCGCGTGGATCACTCGTGAACCCGAATCCCCCGGCCGCGTGCGGTGGGCGCATCGTCGTCGTCACGGCGGCGATGGAAGCCATCGTCGAAGCGTTGTCCGTGGCGCGCCCGGACATGGCGCTCGCGTCGTCGGGCATCGTGCACCTGTACGGCATGTCCGGTGTGCGAACCGGCGTGGCGTCGCCGTGGCTTCTCATGGCCATGGACTTCGGCGGCCTCGGAGCGCGAGCCACGTGCGACGGGCCCGACGCGACCGGCGCGTTCGTGCTCGGTGGGCGCACCGCGGTGCTTCAAGTCGAACCGTACGAGGCGCAATATCCGGTGATGATCGAGCACACGCGGCCACGGCTCGATTCGGGTGGTCCGGGCGAACACCGCGGTGGCCTCGGCATCGACACCTCGATCCGGCTGCTCGACCAGGCCGAGTTGGTCGTCCGTGGCGACCGTATGGTGTTGCCGCCCCCCGGCCGGGCCGGCGGGCTCCCGGGCGAAGCCGGGTTCTGGCGCATCGAGCATCCGGGTGGACACGTCGACGACCTTGCACATCGTCAATCGCACATCCGCCTCGGCGAAGGCGACGTGTTCCACATCGGCACCTCGGGCGGCGGTGGGCTTGGCGATCCGTTCGCTCGTGATCCCGAATCGGTGGCCACCGACGTGCGCGAACGACGCGTGTCCCGCCACTCGGCCCACCATGACTATGGCGTCGTGGTCGACCATGACGGGTCGCTCGACATGACGGCCACGGCTCAGCTGCGAGGTGCGCGATGAAGGTCACGATCGGGGTCGATGTCGGAGGTACGTTCACCGACGTCGTGCTCGTCGACGAAGCCGGCGCCATCCACGCGTCGAAGGTGGTCACGACGCCGGCCGATCCGCGCGACGGCGTTCGCCACGGTGTCGAGGTCGCGCTCGCGACCGCCGGCATCGACGGCGCAGCGGTCGAACGGTTCGTGCACGGCACCACACTCGCCACGAACGTGCTGCTCGAACGGGTCGGCGCGCGTACCGCATTCGTGACCACGCAAGGGTTCGGCGACATGCTCCGCCTCGGTCGCGCGACACGCGTCGGCGAGGCCCGCTACGACTTGCTGTTCGCGCCGTCACTGCCGCCGGTCGAAGACGACATGACCTTCGAGGTCGCCGAGCGCCTCACCGCCTCGGGTTCGGTGCACACCGAGCTCACGGCAGGGCACATCGACGAGGTCGTGGCGCGCATCGTCGAGACCAAGCCCGAGGCCGTGGCAATCTGCTTCCTGCACGCCTACGTGAACCAGGCCCACGAGCGGGCCTTCGCTGCCGCGTGTCGGGCGGCGATGCCGAGCGTGTTCGTGGTGTCGTCGGCCGAGACCTGGCCTGAGATGCGCGAGTACGAGCGCGCCACCACGGCACTGGCCTGCGCCTACGTCGGCCCGGTCATGGCCAGCTATCTCGAAGGCCTGCAGGTGATGCTGCGCGAGATCGGTGTCACGAGCCCGGTGCAGATCATGGACTCGAGCGGCGGCGTGCTCTCGGCTGCGCTCGCGGCGCGCAAGCCCGTGGCCACCATCGAGTCGGGCGGCGCAGCCGGCGTGATGGCTGCCGGGTTCGTCGGCCGCCTCCTCGGTGAGCGCGACGTGCTCTCGTTCGACATGGGCGGCACTACGGCCAAGACGGCGGTGGTGCGCGGCGGCGAGCCCACGCTCACGTTCGACTTCAAGGTCGGGGGCCACACAAGCGGCGGCGATCGCCGCAACGAAGGCTTGCCGGTGAAGACCCCCGTGGTCGACCTCGCCGAGATCGGCGCGGGCGGCGGTTCGCTTGCGTGGGTTGACTCCGGAGGAGCGCTGCAGGTGGGCCCGCGCTCGGCGGGCGCCGTGCCCGGCCCCGCGTGCTACGGCCGCGGCGGCACGCATCCGACGGTAACCGACGCGAACCTGGTGCTGGGCTACCTGCGCGCGGGCGAGCTCAGCGACGGCGTGGTGTTGTCACCCGGGCTGGCGGCCGCCGCCATCGACGAACACGTGGGTGCGCCTCTCGGGTTCACCACCGTCGAAGCGGCGCGAGCCGTCCACGACATCGTCAACAACAACATGGTCGCCGCGCTGCGCATGGTCACCATCCAACGCGGCATCGACCCACGCGACTTTGTGCTCATCGGCTTCGGTGGTGCCGGACCCATCCACCTCGTGCGGCTCGCCGAGGCGTTCGGCATCGCGCGCGTGGTCGTGCCGTGGGCTGCGGGCGTGGCCTCCGCGCTCGGCCTCGTCGCCGCCGACCCGTCGGTGATCGAGATCCACGCACACCTGGTGGCCGCGGCCGACGCCGACCCCGATGCGATCACCACGATCTTCGACGACCTGGCCGGGCGCGCGCTCGAGTCGTTGGGTCGCGACGCTGGTGATGCGGAAGGGGTGCAGATGCAACGGGTCATCGAAGCTCGCTACCCGGGGCAGGTCCACCAGCTTGCGGTCGAGATACCTGATCGCAAGCTCACCCGTTCCGACCTCGACGATGCGGTCGCCCGCTTCCACGAGCTGTACCGCGCCACGTACGGCATCGACACGCAGGCACCCGTGCAGTTCGTGACCTACCGCATGCGCGCCGTGCAACCCGTCGAGAAGCCAGAGCCGCTGCGTGATCAACCAGCGACGTACACCCCCGAACCCATCGGCATGCGCGACGTGTTCTTCGCCGAGAAGGGTGCGCACACGTCGGTGCCGGTCTACCGGTGGGAAGATCTTCGCCCCGGTGCGTCGATCGCGCACGCAGCCATCATCGAAGGCGCGGCCACCTCGATCGTGGTGCCACCCGCGTGGACAGTCACTCTCGACACCATGCGCAACGTGGTCTTCGCTGCCGCGTCCTGACCTCAGGTGCGAAGCTGTGGAATGGTGGCCGCGCCGCGCGCCGCGGTGCACATGGCGCGCGTATCGCACGCGTCGAGGTGATCGTTGACCAGCCCCGTCGCTTGCATGAACGCGTAGACGGTGGTCGGGCCGACGAACTTCCAGCCGCGCTTCTTGAGGGCCTTCGACAGCCGCACGCTCGTCGGGGTGGTCGCAGGAACCCCTGAGCCGTGCGCGGATTCACCCTCGCGCTCGCCCGGCTCGAACTGCCAGATGTACGAGGCGAGCGAGCCGGCTTCATCGACGAGCTCGACGCAGCGCTGGGCGTTGTTGATGGCCGCTTCGATCTTGCCGCGGTGGCGGACGATTCCTGCATCGCCGAGCAAGCGGGCGATGTCGCCTTCGTCGAAGCTGGACACCTTTGCGAAATCGAAGCCAGCGAACGCGGCGCGGAAGTTCTCGCGCTTGCGCAGGATGGTGAGCCACGACAGGCCCGACTGGAACCCTTCAAGCACCAACTTCTCGTAGAGGCGGAAGTCGTCGACCACCGGCCGGCCCCACTCGTTGTCGTGGTAACTCACGTAGTCGGCGGTGTCGCCGGGCCACCAACATCGTGCGACGCCGGTGTCGTCGACGCGCACCCACTCGCTGATGTCGGTCACGTCACGCTGGTGCTTCGAACGCCGCGACGAGGAAGTCGGTCACCATGTCGGCGAGCTCGTCGGGCGACGGTTGTGCTCCCACGCGGCGTGCGAGCCACGCGGGCAGCATGTCGTTGGCGAACGATGCGTCGACCACGTCGCGGGCCATTGCGAACCGCACGGCGCGCGCCATCGGCGGCAGTTGTGGCGTGACTTGTTCGAGCGCGTCGAGGAAGCGCCGCGTGTAGGGCCCGAAGTATTTCTCGAGCAGCATCGCTGCGTCGGGGTCGGCGCGCATCGCCTGACGGCAGCGGAGGAATACGCGGCCACCTTCGAGGTGGTCGTCGGCCAGCTCGGCGGATGCGGTGACGAGCACGCGCACCACGCCGCGCACCGTGGGCTCGGACGCGAGCGCTAGGTCGAGCAGTTCGGTGCGCCGGCTGCCGATCTGCTGTGCGCGGCGCTCGACGATCGCGTGGATCAGGCCTTCCTTCGTACCGAAGTAGTAGTTGATGGCCGCAGTGTTGGCCCGCGCACGCGAGGTGATGTCGCGCACCGAGACGTTGCCGATGCCCCGCTCGCCGATGAGCTCTTCGGCCGCGCGGATCAGCCGATCGCTGGTGGCAGCAGTGGCCGAACCGCTGACGGTTCTGCGGATCGGGCGGGTGCGAGTCGGGGCCACGAACGGCGACTGTAGTCGAACAGATGATTCAAACAGATATGTCATCACGGGCGACCGAGAACTACGCTGGTTGGCGCAGTCGCCGAGGTGGCGGGGGATTCCGGAGGTCGTCATGCACGAAGCGCGCATCGGTGTGATCTACAACATGGCGCCGCAGCCACCGTCCGATAAGGACACCACGTGGTTCTCGGCTGGCGCGTTGTCCATTGGGGTCGAGTTCCGCGACGTCAACCCCGACGATCTGCTCGCGCTCTACAAGGATGATCCGGCGCAGCTGAAGGAACTGCTCGAGAAATCGCCCGACGGCGGCTTCGCCGACAACGGCGTGTCGTTGCACGTCCGCGACGCAGCCGACGAGCACGAGTACCTCCGCTTCGACTGCTTCGACAACGAACCGCACTATCACTACATCCACAACTCGACCGAGCCGTACATCAACAACGTGGTCACCTACGACCCGTATGCGCTCGGTGACATGTTGCCCTTCGCCATCGGGTGCCTTCGCTCGCGCCTCCCCGAGATGCTGCCTCGCGCCGGTGCCGCCGATCTGGCGGCGAAGGTCGACGTCGCACTCGTCAACCAGGTCGTCGACGAGGTCGAAGCGGTGGCCGCCCAAGCGATCGAGAACATACGCCGCCTGCACGCCGCCACCGCGAGCTGACGCCGCGCCGCCATCATCGGGCGCGCCGTGATCCTCAGACAGACGCGACGACCGTGCGGGCGTAGTCGGCGACTGCGGTGCCTTCGAACGTCTTCGCGTTGGCGCCGTACAGCCGCACCACGTTGTCGCACGAGAACGCCCGGAAGTCCGCCGGGCTGATCACGCCGGTTTCGACGAGCGAGTACGCCTCGCCGAGCACGTCGGCCATGACCGGTACGTCCCAGTGCCCCACATCGCTGCCGAGCATCGCGTTGAGCCGCGCTCCGTACGGGTTGCGTGCCGCATCGAATGCCCAGGCGTTCGTCGTGTCGTCGGCCTCGCACCCGAAGTAGAAGCGGGGCACGAACAGATCCACGAGGTCCTCGGGTGAGTTGATCTCGGCGCGCCAGAAGTCGTCGAGCTCGGCCGGTGCGCCGTCGTGCATGCCGTGCGTCGCCTCGCGGACATCGTCGCGTGCGTAACGCTCGCCGCCGTAGGTCGCGAGGAGCGCGAAGAACGCTTCGACATCGAGCTGCTTCGGATCGAGGCCTTCGATGTTCTTGCCGCCCCGCTTCTCCCAACGCGCCAATAGGTCGGCGAGCAACGTGACGCCCCAGGCGACTCCACCTTCGAGGAACCCGAACGACAACTCGGGGAACCGACGCGTGACACCACCCATGAGCAACGCCTTCGCGGTGGCCTGGTTGGCGTCCGAGAAGCTGCCGACGTGGTTGAACATGTAGTTCGACGTGGCGCGCAGGCCTATGCCCTGGGAGCCCGTGTGGAAGGTGGGCGCGACGCCGAGTTCGACGCAGCGCTTCCACAGCGGGTCGTAGTCGAACGCGCTCTCGATCGCGAAGAAGTCGAAGTACGGGCCGTCGCGGCCGGTGCGCGGAACGTGCGCGGTGAACATCGTGGTGGTGAGCCCCAGTTCGAGCACCGCGTGGTCGAGGATCTCGATCGCCTCTTCGGGCGATTGCATCGGGATGATCGCGGGAATGGTGAGGCGGTCCTCCAGCCCGCGAATCAGTTCGCGGTAGTACGTGTTGTACGCGCGGACGAGCACGTTGCGTTCGTCGGGGTCGGACGTGCGGGCGGTGCCGAGGCCCTGCGTGCCATAGACGATCGCGTAGTCGAAGCCCAGCTCGGGCAGGCGTTCGTGCAACAGCGCCGGCACGAACGCCGTGGCCCGGTCGCGCGCATCGCGCGGGGTACCCCACCACGCGAACGACTTGCCGCTCACGTGGAACTTGCGGTCATTGCTCGAGTCCATGAACTTGTCGGCGTAACGGGCACCGCCGAGCTCGCGGACGAACTCGCCGACGAGCGGGCGGACTTCGAGCAGGTGGCCGTCGGCGTCGATCACCGGATGGTCGAGCTGGGCTCGGACCTCGGCGGGTGTGCGATGCGGGTCGGTCATGGCATAGCTCCGGTCTTGAGAGGCGCTGATCGTTTCGGGATGCGAACGGCCAACACCAATGCGAGGACGAACACCGGCATCAGGAAGAGCCACACCTCGTGCAGCTGGTCGAGGGCCTTCGCGCCGACTTCGGAGGTGTCGCCGAGAATGCCGAACGCGGTGGCGATGCCGGCCAGAGCGCCGGATTGGCGGGCCGTCATCAAGATGGCGATACCGACGCCGTAGTTGGTCTCGTCGAGCTCGCGCGCGCCGATGCCGTTCATCATGCTGAGGCCGATGCCCCAGCCGCCGATGCCCGCGACGATCACCGCAGGGAAGAAGTGGGTCCAGTACTGCGGTTCTTCGGTCGGCACGAACTGGAGGAAGAGCATCGTGGCGAGCATCAGCGAGAGCCCGAAGATCAAGATGCTCCGCTCGTCGAACCGCTTGGAGGCACGTACGACGGAGATCGCCGTGAGCGACGCGGCCACGGAGAAGGGCACGATGGCCAGGCCGGACTCGAACGTGGAGTAGCCCCAAACCCGTTTCAGGAACTGCGGCATCATCGAGAAGTTGGCGAATATGCCCGCGGGGATCACGATCGACAGGAGCGCAGTGCGTCGATACGTGTGCAACCGGAAGAGCGCCGGCTCGACGATGGGCGCCGGGTGATGTTTGCACCGCCGCCACACCGTGGGTGCGAGGACGAGCACGATCACGACCGCCACGATCACCCGCGGATCGGCGAGGCCCCACGAACGCCCCTGAGCGAGCACCAGCGCGGACGCGCCGAGCGTGACCGCGGCGAGGCCGATGCCCAGCATGTCGGGCAATGACCCGACGATGTGCTTTTCGGTGTCGACCTTCACGGCGATGGTGCGGATCAGCGCGATGACACCCACTGGGACGTGCACGAAGAATGCGCTGCGCCATCCGAAGCGGTCGACGAGGCCGGCGCCGACGGACGGACCGAGCGCACCGGCGACTGCGCCGACGGCTGTCCACATGGCGATCACCCGGGTGGCTTGACCCTTTGGCCACACGGCGAGCACGAGCGCCAGCGACGACGGGAACACGAACGCCGCGCCGAGGCCTTGCACGGCCCGTCCGGCGAGCAGCACGCCGAAGTTCGGTGCGCAGCCACCGATCAACGAGCCGAGAACGAAGAGGCCGAGGCCGACCATGAACGTGCTGCGCCGACCCTTGCGGTCGCCGATTCGCCCGACTGCGACGAGCGACGATGCCATCGTGATCGTGTACACGGTGACGATCCACGAGATCCTCGCGGGAGCGGTCTGTCCGACACCCTCGCCGATGTCGACCAGCGCGATCGGTACCAGGGTGCTGTCGAACGACATGAGGAAGACCGCGACGGCGGCGATCGAGAAGACGACCCAGTGCTGCGGCAGCCTCGACTGCTTCGCTTGCACGTCGCGCGCAACGGTGTCGGTCAACGGAACCCCCCTCGCCAAGATCATTGCACGCTGCATAAGGTTCGACCCAGGGAGAGGGGTGTGACGTGGGCGAGGGGAACGATGCGGTGCCGGCGAGCTGGTCCGACGAGCGGTTCGAGATCAACGATCTCGTCGCGCGCTATGTCGAGGCGGTCGCGCTTTTTGACGTGGCGCTGTACCGGGCGGTCTGGGCTGCCGACGCGGTGTGGGTCGTTGACGGCCGCGGCTCGTTCCACGGGCCGAGCGACATCACCGCGCTGTTCGTGCGGCTGCGCGAGCGCCAGGAGTTCGCGGTACAGCGCATTGTGAGCGGTCGGGTCGAATTCGGCGCCGAACGCAGTCGGGCCACGGGCCGTTGGGTCATCCACTCGCTCACGCGAACCGCAGGCTCGGGGGCCGAGCTCGTCGGCGTGTACGACGACGAGTACGTGCGCGAGTCCGACGGCTGGCGGTTCCGCGAGCGCGCGTTCACGCCGCTGTATCGCGGACCTGTTGCGCTCGAGGGCGCGGTGTTCGCGCCGCCACGCGCCGGGTGAGTCAGCCGACGAGCTGGCGGGCGGCGCGTACGCCGGCCTGCATGGCGCCTTCGACGTAACCCGTGAAGCGGCCACAGTGCTCGCCGGCCAACGCGATGCGATCGTGGGCCTCGCGTAACGCGTCCCAGTGTGCGCCGACGTGGCCCGGGCCGAACACCACGTAGCACCCGCCGCGCCTCGAGGCAGGAGTCCACCGCCACGTTCCGCCGACGGGTGCGACTCGTCGGCCGGTGAGCAGCGAGATGTCGTCGGCCGCTTGCGCGATCACCTCGCGTGCGGTGCGGGCGGCGAGCAGATCGGCGCGCCCGGCGCCGGTATAGGTGGTGACGAGGCCGTCGCCGGGCTGCCACGCGAGCGCGGTCGGCAGATCGGAAGCCACCGCCCATCCCGGCACGGTCACCCCGGGAGTGGCGAGGGTCGCCTTCACGAGGGAGCCGTAGCGCAGGTCGCGCGCGGCATCGCGCCAGGCTTGCGGCAATGCCGGTTCGCAGTCGAGAGCCGCGAGTGCGCGCAGCGGCACTGCGAGCACCACCGCGCCCGCATGGATCGTGGCACCCGCGGTGGTACGCAGCTCGATGGGCGCATCCGCGGACGGGGCGGCCATGTGCTCGACCCGTGCGCCGAACCGCAACTCCGACGGCGACGGTAACGAGGCCGCCAGGTGCGCGGCGACCGCGGCCAGGCCTTCGACCACACGAGCGGAGCGCCCGCCGCTGTCGAGGACGGCCTGTTGGGCGACGAACAACGCCGACACGTCTTCGGGCTCTGCGCCCAACACACCTTGGATGAACCGTCCGAGCTGGGCGCGCGACTCCGGCGGAGCGTCGACCTCGGCTGCGACTTCGTCGAACAGTGCGCTGATCGGACGCGCATCGAGCGCGCGCGCATCGGGATGATCGTTGGGACGGTCGGCGTCGACGATGCCCGATGCGATCTCGCTCATGCGCTGCCAATACGCAGTCGCGAGTCGGGCGTCGGCCGGGTCGTTCGCCGGATGCGTCGCCATCGGCGCGAGCTCCCCCTGGCGGTAGGCGTAGAGCTCGCCTCCCACCGGCACAAGGGTGACCCCAGCCCGCGCGCATGCGTCGCGAAGCAACTCGTGGTGTGCGTCGACGAACTCGGGGCCGCACTCGACGGCCGCGCCACCGGCCCATGC